>NZ_CP121354.1:1366666-1708333 GCF_029674545.1 Mesorhizobium sp. WSM4904
CACCGATGCGCAATTGCGCAGGGATCGGGCGGCGCGAACGGCTCTGCCGGAGGGCGATATCGCAACGGGGATCTCCGTCTCGGCGGTGCGGTGGAGGTTGCCGCGTTTGTCCCCTGGTTCCACCAAACCGCAGCGAAGGACCGGTCCCGAGTGCAACCGAAAAGCGATGAGGAGTATCAGCGGGCTTTCGCGTCGCTGCCGCTCGTCAACATGCTTAAGAGCCTTGGGGGACCGCCGACTGACTGGGAGGACTGGGTCTCGCGTGACCCAGGCGATCCCTGGGGGGATCGGAATGGGATGCTTAGCGAGGACTCGACCATCGACGTCCCAGCCCTGTTCGTGAACTCGTGGTACGACGTGGGGGCTGCCGACGCGCTTCACCAGCAGCGCGTTTTTAGTGCTCGCGGATTGAGCCCGGCGGCACGCGATCACCAACATATCATTCTGTCGCCAGCCACGCATTGTGGCACCGAGAGTCTCAAAGCCCCGACGGTTATCGGCGAGCGCGAGCTGGGCGACGCGCGCCTGGATTGCTGGCAGATCTACCTGGACTGGTTCGACTGCTGGCTGAACGACAAGCCCGACCGGATCGAGGGAATGCCCCGCGTCCAGTACTACGTGATGGGTCGCAACGAGTGGCGTGCCGCGTCAGAATGGCCCCCTCTTGGTGTGGAACTGCAGCACTGGTTCCTCCGCAGCGGCGGGAATGCCGCGACCCGTCTAGGCGACGGGACTCTTGATGTAGAGCCTCCGAGTGCCGACGAGCCGGCTGACACGTTTACCTACGACCCTGGGGATCCGGCGCCGTTCTTGGGGATGGACGGCGGGAAGTCAAGTGGAACTACTATAGGACCCCGCGATTACCAGGACGTCCAGCTTCGTCCAGACGTCCTCTGCTTCACTTCACCGCCCCTCACAGAGGGCATGGAGGTTACCGGATTTGTCCGGGCGGTCCTCTTCGTCTCTTCTTCGGCCCCGGACACGGACTTCGTGGCCAGACTGTTGGACGTACATCCCGATGGCCGTGCGATTGACGTGGTGGACGGGATACTGCGCGTCCGCTATCGCGAGGGCTTTGATCGGGCTGTTTTCATGGAACCGAGCGTTATATGCAAAATCGAGATTGATCTCGACGCCACAAGTAATTGGTTTCCGGCCGGCCATCAAATTCGCCTGGAAATCACTAGTTCGGCCTTCCCGCGGTTCGACCGCAACCTGAATACGGGAGGTAACAACTGGGACGAAACTGAATGGGTAGTGGCTCGGAACACGATTCATCACTGCGAGCAGTTCCCCTCCCACGTACTGCTTCCTGTGATGACAGCGATGGGGTCCCATGCCGGCAAGGCGAATTTGAACAGCATCGCTAGGTGTTTAGATTGTGGTATTCGGCTTTGCCCCCCGCCTTGAACGGGTTGTTTTGAAGTGCTGCGCTTCGAGATGATGACAAAACGTGGTCTGTGTGAACAGCCACAAGCATCAGGAAAGGAAGCGCAGCATGAAAAATTATGCCGGACTGGACGTCTCCGTGAAAGAGACCACCGTTTGCATCGTGAGAAGGGCGCCGAATTTGCCGAGAGATGAAGGTTGCTAGTCATCCGGACGATCTTGCTGACGCATTGAAGAACCCCGCATGGAATCTCGCCCGGATCAGGCTTGAAGCCGGCCCCTTATCCCAATGGTTGGTCTGGCGGCAGCCGGACTACGTGACCTGTATCGAGCCCCGTCATTCCAAGGCGTTCTCAAGGCACAGGTCAACAAGACCGACCGCAACCATGCTCGCGGCATCGCGCAGATATGCGGGTTAACCTGTTCCGGCCCGTGCATGTCAAGAGTAAGCGGTATTCTCGGGCCACGGCCTTGAGCTCGAGCTTGTTGATGTAGACCCAAGGCAGGAGATCGTCGATCTGGCTGTTGGGGTGGCCGTTGACGATCCTGGTGAGGACATCGGCGAGATAAGCCGAGCGGTTCGACACCATTGAGCTTGCAGGTTTCGATCAGCGAGGCGATGACTGCCCAGTGTTCGGCGCCGCCGTCAGAGCCTGCGAAGAGCGCGTTCTTGCGGTTGAGCGCGAAGACTGATTCATTATGCACCCCCTCTTCAAATGGCGGGAAACAGCGATTTCTGATTATCGTCGTTGATGATACGCGGAGATTTGCGCGCCAAATCGGCCTTGATCCGTTCATCTTCAAGGTCGCTGGCGCGGATCTGGTAGGGCGCGCCGCGCATGACCTGCTCGGCTGGTAATATGCCGTCCCTGACGAACCGGCGGATTTTGACGTGCGACACGCCAAGCTTCGCGGCCGCGTCCGACATGGTAAGCCACTCGCCGTTCTTGTCGGAAGACCGATAGCCGCTGATCTTGTGCACCGTGCGCAGGGATTGGACGCGTCGCGCCGTCCAGGTCTTTCCCTGACCCGTCTTCATGCCCATGCGGTTGAGTGTGGCGGCGATTTCGGCATCCGACCATCGCGTTGCCATGGATCGCATGACCGCCAGAGCCTCCTCAGGCGTACTCTGGCCATGCTCTCCGGATTTGGACTTGCGAACCCTTACCTGGGAATGCTGGCCCCCATGCCAATGGATGGTCAGGATCACATCGCGCGCGTCGTCATCGACGTCCGCCACAATGTCCTTGATGAGCGCGCGCAGCAGTTGCTGACGGAACCGCATATCGACACCCGGCGCATTCCAGGCGGCTTCGAGATCCTGGGCGAGGCCGGTGAAGTCAGGGATCGCGTCGACAGGCTCCATACGCTGGACTTCACTGAGCCGGGCCTCGCAGGTCTCCACGCGCCTGAGCCTAGCTTCCCAGTTCCTCTCGAGCTGGGCCGCTATAAGCCGGTTCTCCGGGTCGCAGGCGGCGTAGCGGCGCTCGGCGAGCGATGCCTCATAGCGTGCCTGCTGCAGGTCCATCTCGATCATCTGCCGCCGCCTGGCTTCGCTCTCCAGCTGCATCTGTTCAGCCTCCAACGCCGCCTCGATCGCCATCGGCGCAACCGCCTCCAAGGCTTCGCGGGCCACCGCCGCATCGGTGCGAAAGCCGTTGAACGACATGCATCGCGCCTGCGCCATCATGGTGTTCTCGCAACGATAGACCGGGTAACCTTGGCCACGTCCGGCATACGTGACAACCAGTCTTCGCCCGCATCGACCACAGGAGAGAAGACCCGGGAGCAACGCGCGACCGCCGCGGCCCGACTTGACGCCGCCGGCTTTGCCATAGGCGTTGGCGGCGAGAAGTTCCTGGTTCCGTTCGTACTCGCTCCATCCGATATAGCCTTCGTGATGCTCCTTGAGCACCACCGCCCAATCGCTGGCCGGCTTGTAATGACCATAGCTCTTGCGGACGCGGCCATCCACGATCTCGGTGCGCTTCTCGCTCTTACCATAGACATAAGCGCCGGCGTAGAACGGGTTCTTCAGGACGGAGATCACGTTGCGGTAGCGGACCGGAACCCAGGCGAAGGACACCATCTTCTTGCCGTCGGAGGGTCTGGGGAAATGCACGCCATCGTCGATCATCGAGATCAGGACCTGGCGGGCACTGCCGAGTTCGCGGAAACGCGCGAATATCAGGCGAATGGTCTCCTGCAGGCGTATATCGGGATCGAACCCGAGACCGTAATCCCGGTGCCAGACGTAGCCGAAGGGCACAGAGATGCGCAGTTCGCCGCGCTGTGCCTTGGCGCGGTCAGCTTCGTACATGCGAGCACGCAGCACCCCGAGTTCGAACTCGCTTATGCTCCCCTTCATGCCGAGCAGCAGGCGATCGTTCGGCAGTCCCGGATCGTAGACTCCGTCCAGATCGATCACCCGTGCATCGACTTCGCCGCACAACTCGAGCAGCCGATGCCAGTCCGGTCCGTTGCGAGACAGGCGGGACGCCTCCAGGCAAAGCACAGCGCCCACATGACCGGTGCACAGATCGTCGACCAGGCGTTCGAAACCGGGACGTTCCACAGCTCCACTTGCGGTGCGTCCCAAGTCCTCGTCGATCACCTCAACCTTGCGGAATCCCCAGCGCCGCGCGACGTCGACCAGCTCATATTGCCGACGCTGGCTCTCAAGATTGAGCTGCACTTGCGCCTGCGTGGACTGACGTACATAGACAACGGCCTTGCGCTTGAGGATGGTGGCCGGAATCAGATTACGGCTCGTCATCGCGGCTCTCCTCCGTCACGATACCGGCGGCGGCCATCAGCACATTGGCGAGCCGGGCGATCACGATCGTTCGTTGCGCTGCGCTCAGCCCGACTAGCTTGTGCGAGTCGAGCGCATGCTGAGCTGGCGAACGATCACGAGAGATCGTGTCGGTGGCGGCAAGGTTCTCATTTTGAGTCTCCCCGATGATGAAACCATCCGGAGAGCCTCGCCGGAAACGGCGCTGGATCAAGAGCTTGTTCAGTTCAAGCAGTGCAGCAAGCGACGCGCGCGGGGAGCCCAGATCCATTGCTGCGCACGGGACTTCGACCTCCTGCCCAACATGGGCAGAATGACCCCGAGATTGCGATCGGACGGATCGAGCGTTCGACGGTGTTGCTGTCGATCTCGATGCGGCCGTCGTCAAGGAAGTGCGAGAGGCCTTCCCAGCGTGAGAGCGTGTAGCGGATTGCCTCTGCGAGCTTGGTCTTCTGACTGATCAGGCCGAGCTTCTCACGCAGCCAGGGTTCGAGATCGGCGACGATGGCGCGGCTTTTGTCCTGACGCATCGCGCGGCGCTCGTTGGCCGATCGGCCACGGATGTCATCCTCGATCTTGTAGAGTTCGGCGATCCGTCTCAGCGCGTCACTGGCGATCGGCGCGGGACCGGCTGCTGCCAGTTCATAAAAGCGCCGACGGACATGCGCCCAGCAGAAGGCGAGCGTGACGCCGCTTTTGTCGGCCAGCACGCGATAGCCGCCATAGCCGTCGACCTGCAAGATTCCGGTGAAGCCTGCGAGATGAGCGATCGGACGCTCGGCCTTTCGGTCCGGCGCATAGACATAGGCGACGCCCGGCGGGTCGCTCCCCTCCCATCGTCGGTCATCGCGGGCATAGGCCCAGAGTTGACCTGTCTTAGTCTTGCCGCGGCCGGGATCGAGCACCGGCGCGGTCGTCTCGTCGGCGAAGAGTTTTGCCGAGGACTTCAGCTTGCCAAGCAGCCGCTCATGCACCGGACGCAGGTGCCAGGCGGCGCGGCCGACCCAGTCGGCGAGCGTAGAGCGATCGAGATTGATACCCTGCCGGGCGTAGATTTGCGCCTGACGATAGAGCGGAAGGTGATCGGCATATTTTGAGACCAGCACCTGGGCGACCGTTGCCTCGGTCGGAAGACCACCCTCGATCAGCCGGGCCGGCGCCGGAAGCCTGAACCACGACGTCCTCGCAGGCGCGGCAGGCATATTTGGGCCGGCGCACGACGATTACACGCAGCTGCGCCGGAACGATGTCGAGCCGCTCGCTCACGTCCTCGCCGATCCGATGCAAGCCATTGCGGCAGCATGGGCAGGCATGGTCCTCGATGTCGACGACCATCTCCACGCGCGGCAGATGGGGTGGCAGCGCGCCCCGGTTGGCCCGGCGCCTCGTGGCCTTTGCTTGCCGCTCGGCGGGAGCAGATTGCTCCTTCTCTTCCTCACCGGCGGCCTCGATCTGCTCCGCCTCTTCGAGCCCCAGCAGCAATTGATCCTCGGGGAGCGTCTCGGCACGCCGGCCGAAGCGGTGACGCTGCAATTCCTTGATGATCTGAATCAGACGGGCATTCTCGACGTCGTGCGCCAGGACCATCGCCTTCAGCGCGTCCGGATCGTCGGGAAGCTGGTCAGCCGTCATCGCCATGAACGGATCAGACCATATTCGCCGACAGCCCGCGACAGCGGAATCTAGGCTGATTCACTTCGTCGCGGGTCAGCCCGCCTGGGCTGGCACGCGGGTCCGGCGCGCCTCATGGACTCGCCGCCAGTCGAGACCTTCGAGTAGCGCCGAGAGCTGCGCGGCCGTCAGCCGCATCATGCCGTCATGCACTTTCGGCCAGCGGAACTCCCCATCCTCCAAACGCTTAGCAGGCAAACCCCGGTGCCATCCCAGAAGATCAGCTTGATCCGGTCAGTCCGCTTCGCCCGGAAGACGTAGACGGCCCCGCTGAACGGATCGGCCCCCATTGTCTCTCGCACCAGCGCCGCCAATCCCTCCGCACCCTTGCGGAAGTCGACGGGCTTCGTCGCCACCATGACCTTGACCGCACCCGTCGGCCCGATCACGACGTCGCCTTCAGCGCGCGGATCACTGCGGCCACCGTCTTGGTATCGGCGCCCCGGCCGACGCGCATCGCGATGCCGTCGATCTCAAGCTCGATCATGCCGGCATCTCGGGTGGCTTGCCGTTTCCGCTGCTTCGGTGAACGGCTGGCTGCAGGTTCCGCCGCCGCCACAACCGCCGGCACAAAGGCAGGAGAATCTTGCTGCACCGAAGCGGCCTGTTTGCGCGCTTCGCGGCGCCAGGCGAAGACCTGCTGCGGCCTGAGACCATAACGGCGGGCGACCTCGGAAATGATCGCATTCGGCTCCAGCGTCTCTGCGATGATCCGCGCCTTGTCATCCACCGACCAGTGACGCCGACCGCCGGCACCGTTGATCACCTCGAAACGCCGAAGCTGCCGCTCCGGGTCAAGCGTAAGGTCAAGTCCAGACACAAGCCGATCTCCGATCCCAATACAGGATCGGCAACCTCACAGATCGCGACCACTCCCGAAAGGTGGTCCGGAAACACCGCTCTGATGTCCGCTGTCAAGGTTTGGAACGCATGAGGTCGCCCGATCCGAGGAACGGCTGCTCATTCTGATGATCGCGCATGGGTGGGGAGGCGGAACTGAAGGACGTCGGTGATCAAGCTCTGATGCGCGGGTTGGCTACCGCATTCCCGATTGTGCGTCCGGGGCTGTTCCTATCTTACTGCGGGCGTCGGTCGATTTGCCGGCCACAAAGCGTCTGACGGGCATTCCCCTGCCGTGGTCCCGCCTCCGCCCATGCGCGATATGTGCGCCATCGCGGCGAGCGATCAGGTGACGCGCGCCTCCCTTGCGACTGCCCACATAAAGCCGACCAGTTCACGGGCGATCGCGGTGCAGACGACCGTTGTCCGTTTGCCCCGAGCGCTCAGCATGCGGTAGCGGGCTGTCAGGCGGGACTGCGCCTTCCAGGCGATCTCACGCACCTTCGGTGACGCCTGCTCCAACCGGTATAGCTTCGCCTTCCCGACCTTGGGCGGATGTCGATAGGTCCAGGCGCTCTCGACCAACATGTGGCGAACCCGACCGTTGCCTGCCTTTGTGATGCCGCCGCGCCGGACTGTCTCCCCGGTTGAGCGCTCGCCGGGGACCCGACCGAGATATCCCATGAGCTGGCGTGGGCTTTCGAACCGGCTGGCGTCGCCGACTTCGGTGACGAACGTCACGGCGACAATTAGGTCTACCCCACGCAATGTCTGAAGCGCCCACACGATCGGTGCCAGCGACCAGGCCGGGACGAACTCTTCGATCACACGCTCCAGCCGCTCGACCCGCTCTTTCGAGACGCGCACCGCCTCGACCATCTCCTGGAGTGCGATCTGATGCGCGGGATGATCGAACCTTGTTCCTGAAGCCAGCGTAGATAGCGCATCGTCCAGCTCTTCTTTCGCGGATAGCTACGGCCGTGCTTGAGCATGAATGCGCTCACCTGCTGGCGATGGACCCGCAGCGTCTCGACCGCGCCCGCCCGCGCGCGAACAAGATCCCGTATGGACTCGTGCCCTTCATCGGGAACCCACACCGCGGTCAGCTCGCCGGCGCGCAATAGTCGGGCAAGGGAAATGGCGTCTCGACGGTTCGTCTTCACCCGATCGCCGGGCTTCCTTGGTATCAATGATGGTGCAACCACGGTGCACTCGTGCCCGAGCGACCGGATCAGGCGATAAAGGCCGTACCCGGTCGGCCCAGCCTCATAGCAGAAATGCACGTAATCAAAGCGGCTGGCGATCCGGCCTATGACCCGCCGCATGCTGGTCGCCGACGCGTCGACCTCACCGAAGAACCGAACCTCTCCTTCCCGGCCTGCCTCCGCAATCGCAATAGCGTTCTTAAGCTTCGCAACATCGATTCCGACAAATGCTTCTCTATAATCCGCCACGGCTCGTCCTCCTGTGGTGAGGATCGGCTCGGCCCGTCCGAGCAACCCTCGGACGCGCAGTGTAGGGCGAGCCACCTCATCGGCAGAGGCGGACATACGGTCTTACTGTCAAGACGCTGACGACCCAGAATCGCCGGGCGCTGCTGACGGCCCTCAAGTCGCTTCAGGAAAAGGCCATCGCCATCGAGAACGACATCCGTGGCCTGTTTCGTAACTTCGGTCTCAAAGTTGGCATTGTCGACGGCCGGCAAATTCGCGGATCGCATCCGGGACCCTTCCGGTGACATTCCGGAACTCGAGACATCATGGAGACGTTGCTCACCGCCCGTCGGAAACTTTGCGAGCAGTTCACGGTGCTACACGAAAGACTGTTGTCGATCGTGAGGGGTGACACGGTTTGCAGGCGGTTGATGACCGTGCTGGGCGTCGGCCCTATCGTTGCACTGGGTTTCAACGCCACGGTCGATATTCCTGCCCCCTTCAGGAATTCGAAGGACGTGGGGCCGTATCTCGGTTTGACGCCGCGGTTACATCAATCAGGCTAGGATAATCGCGTCGGCAGGTCAGCCTAGGAAGCTTGAATGGGATTGACTTCAACACGCCGAATAGACAAGTCCAGGCATTTGGTGGAGCGGATTGAGAGTGAAGCGCTCGGGCTGGGAAGCCCATGCCTTGCAGATGAACTCGTAGGGTGAGACCTTTGAGGGCCTTCAGCCTGCGGCCGAAATTTGTAGGCCGCAACAAAGTCGGCAAGATGCCGACGCAGTTGGTCATGATCGTCGTAGTGGAAACGCTTGCCCGTCGCGTCCTTGATGGTGCGGTTCATTCGCTCGACCTAGCCGGTGGTCCAAGTATGCTTTGGCTTCGTGGTTCGAAGCACAGCGCGACGATGCGGCCCCCGAACGTGCTTGCGGGCTTCCTGGCGCCGCGACGAGCGCTTGCAGGCGCTGACGGTCGCTGGCCAAAACGGTGAAGGGGGATGCTATTGCGCATGCATCTAACTCGCACGCCAAACCGCAAAACGGAATCCCGAAATCGGACTCTTTTGATCCGATCAATCCACTATGAGACGCCGATTCCGAAATAGCGGGTGTGGGCGACATTGAGGATGCGATTGATCAAGCTTACGAAGCTGTGTCCGCCGGCCGTTGCAGCTGTGCCATAACTGGAGTGTATACCAAGGGCCGGCACCGAGTTCATCTCTAGGACAAACGGTTGGCCTGAGCGATCGATCCGGAAATCGACGCGGGCATAGTCCCGGCAGTGGCAGGCACGGAAGGTCGCAACCGAAATATCCCGTAACATCGTCTCAAGCCCGCTCTCGATTTTCGCCGGGCAAATCTTGGGCACCGCTGCGGCCGCCACGTACTTCGCATCCCAATTCATAACACGCGTTTCGCGGTCACCGAAGTCCTGCTCCACTAGAGGCAAAACTTCGGGCTCCCCGTTTCCGAGCAACGCAACGCAGATTTCCCGCCCCTCGATGTATTCCTCCACTAGCGCATCCTGAGCATGCTGCGTGACGATCACTTCGACGGCCTGCCGCAACTTAGAGTGTTCATGTATGATCTGCAATCCGAAGCTGCAGTCCTCCTCCCGCGGCTTCACTACCACTGGGAATCTCAGGTCGCCGGTGTTCTCGGTGCCGCGACGCATCACGCGAAAGTTCGGAGTCGGCACGCCCTGATCGCGGATGAGCATTTTGGTAATGACTTTGTCTCCCGTCAGCCCAATCCCGAAGGGGCTACATCCAGTGTATGGAACACCGGCCATCTCAAGCATGGCAGGAACATGAGTGTAACGCTTTTCGCCCTGAATTCCCTCCGCCAAGTTGAAGACCATTCCCGAGGGGCGACCTTGCGGATCAGGTGGCATGAACCGCTCGAGACTGGCGAGCAGTCCTTTATCGCCTTCACACACTACCGTCTCGTGGCCGCCCTCTTGAAGTGCCGCCACCACATCTTCCAACGTGCCGCTATGCGGCCAAGGCTGCGGCGGCTGCGGACAAGGCTGACCGAACCGGTTAATCACACCGTTGAAATCACTGTTCGTTACGATGGCTACTCGCATGAGCTATCTCCTTTGACGTTTGTCTGCTGTCACGAAACCAATGAAAACTGGATGGAGGCCAACCGCTATATCAACATTGACGACCTGCACGAGTACAAGAGGCTCGAAGCACCATGGCTGACCCTTTTCACAACCCCCTCCACAAACATAGGTCCACCACCCGGTTCCCTCTCCGGTTCCCGACCCTTTCCGCTGGCGGTGCTCTTTTTGCCCAAGTAGCTCGAAAGACGGCGAGTTGGGTTGCGGTACCATCAATAAAGCCTTATGCAGGGTTTATGCCAAAACAGATGATAACCGGCGGATGAGAGCGCTCCGACGCGAAATGATCGCTTCAAAAACCGTGCCAACCTCGCAAAATGCACGTCGGCCAGTGCTTTGAGTTTGATATCAAACTTACGGTCATATCAGGTACTAAACTGGCCCGCACAACCACTATGTCGCAGGCGCGACAAAATCCGACAGAGATCGTATCCCAGGGGACGAGCGGCGACCCATCCGCAGTCTTTTGACGCTCGCCGGTCCCTTACATCGAGCCCTGGCGTCCAGAATTGAAGTTGGGCGAAGGCGATCCGCATAATCGTATGCCCGGCCTGGCCGGCTTCAACGTGCGAGCGCTGCAGCAGTTTCAACAATGATGGCGAGTCGGCATAAATCTTCTTGAGAGGCTGGCGCTTAATCCCGGAACAAACGCGGCAATCAGCACTTCGCCTTGCTCATTTCGATGACGGCCATAGTGTTATTGCGCGCTTCAAAAGCTGGACAGCGATTCCGCTAATTCCCGGACAGCGTTTTCACAAAAGTCCGACAGTTCGTCGAGGTTGGTCCTCGGCAGCCTGGTTGCTGTAGGGCTGATTGATTTCGGTGTTCTCGGAGTCGGTCAAGAGGGCCGAGGCTTTTTTCTTCGGATGCTCTCGCCCTGAAGGGCGATGCGGTGTGCATTGTGCACGAGCGGTCGTGTATAGCGTCGGCGACCGTGCTGTCGTTAATAAGGTCGTGCCAGCTTGCCACGGGGACCTGGGCGGTGATCAGGGTGGATTTTCTCTGATAGCGCTCCTCGACGATTTTCGAAGAGGTGGAAGCGCTGCTGATCGGAGAGAGCATGGTTGCCGAAGTCGTCGTGGATGAGCCAAGTGGACACGGGTGAGCTTGTCGATGAGGCGGGGAAAGGAACCATCGATGCGTCGCTCTCGAACAGGATAACAGTGCGGCTTCGGAAAAGTCCGGACAGGCTTTCCGGTAATCTCAATGATGAGATCCGCGCCCGCCGTTCCAAAAAAAGGTTCGGCACGAAGCCCGCATTTTTTGCACTGGGCTTACGGCGTGCTGATCCACTGTTTCGTCATTACTATTCCCGAGCCTTGCAACCGAGCCGGAAGCGTCAGGCGAATGCAGGATTCCTGCGCTCGTAGAGCGTCCCAGCTTGGTCAGCACAACCTGACGATACGCGCCATCTTGGCGGCAAAGGCATTTGACGCAGCTGAATTGTCACGATCAGACGGCAGTTGGATCCTCATTGGATGGCCAGTGTTGCAAAAATCACAGGCTGGAGATCGGACTTGCGCCCTGGTGAATTTCCGCCACCGCATCGGGGTCGGTCTTCAACCCGGCAACTTCGACTTCCCAATTATAATAGAGACCGCGGCCGGGGCTTTGGCGGAGAGGGTCAGTCCTGGCGATGCCTCTCTCGAGCCGGCCTACATTGCAGCTGCCAGGCGGTTGGTTGAGCGCGGAGCCGTCGCGATAACCAGGGACTGCGGCTTCAGTATCTGGTGCCAGGCTGCACTGGCCACGTCTGTCAAACTTCCCGTGGCCATGTCGAGCCTGCTACTGGCGCCCACGCTCCTCCGGCAGCTTCCGGCCGGCGCAAAGCTCGCCGTCTGGCCGCAGACTCAAGACACTGCGGCGAAGAGCTGCTGGGCATGGATTCATCCGCAGGGGCAAGAGTAGCCATCGGCGGCATCGAAGGTAATACGCGGCCGGCTAGTGTTACCGAAATGGAGTCCCCGGGTTGCAGTCTGTGTCGCGACTTCGCGCCGCACATCCCAAGATTGACGCACTCCTATTTGAATGTACATTGTCCCCGATGGTGACGTCAGCAATCCGTCGTAGGACAGGACTGCCCATCTATGACGCCGCGCCCCTTTATCGAATGACATTCGCGTCCGTGGCTTGACCGCTTGGAGGCCGTCAGGTGCTTGAGCGCGGCAGTCTCAAGTTTTAAGGGGTGGCAGCGTGGAATCTGCTCCTCGCGAAAGAAGGAAGCCCCAGGCGACTTTCGATCGTATATGCCGCGGCTAGGACGGAGGTGTCGGAATAGCGCGCGCCGACCAGTTGTAGCCCGACGGGCAGCCCTTGATCATCCAGGCCCGATGGAATCGATGCTGCTGGTTGCTGGGTCAAGTTGAAAGGGTAGGTGAAGGGCGTCCAGTCCACCCACCCCTTGTAACTATCATCCGGCACATTTCGCCCGACGGGGAACGGCGCGATAGGCATCGTCGGTGTGACCAAGAGATCGTAATTTTCGTGGAACTTCGCCATCAGAGCGGAGAGCTCGAACCGCATCGCCTCAGCTTCCTGAAATTCGGTAAGGGTGATCTTCAGCCCGCGTTCGGCACCTTCCAGAAAGCCAGGATCTAGTAATTGTCTTTGCTGTTTGTTCATTCGTGACACAATACGGGCGGCGCCAGCGAACCAGAATGTAGAAAACACCTCCACCGGATCCGCAAATCCCGGATTGACTTCGGCCACCTCGGCCCCAAGAGCTCGAAGCTGGTCGATCGCATTATCGGTAACGTTTTGGATATCTCGCGCCACCTTGACATAGCCGAGGTTCCGACTGTAGCCGATCCGCAGGCCCCTGATGGTGGTCTTTGCTGGATCGGGGTCGAGACCTAGGTACGCCGGACCCGCATAGCCATCGCGAGCGTCCTTTCGTGCAATCACATTCATCATCAGGATCGCATCCGCAACGGTGCGGGTCACCGGCCCCAAATGAGACAGCGTTGTCATGGCGCTAGCTGGCCATTGCGGAACGATGCCGAAGGTTGGCTTGAAGCCGAAGGTCCCCGTGAAGCTCGCCGGTATCCGGATTGATCCCCCGCCGTCGCTACCCTGATGAAGAAAGCCAAGGTTGAGCGCAGCCGCAACTGCCGCCCCTCCCGACGACCCGCCTGGTGTCAGGTCAGGATTCCAGGGATTGCGGGTGATCCCGTAGACCGGGCTGTCTGTTACCCCTTTCCAGCCAAATTCTGGAGTGGTTGTCTTGCCCAGGATAACGCCACCGGTCTCACGGATACGGGCTGGAACAGGGGCGTCTTCAGTCCAGGGTCCCTCGGTGCTGCCGGACAATGAGCCACGTCTTGTCGGCCAGCCTCGTGTCAAGGTGAGGTCTTTGATGGTGGCCGGAATGCCATCTAGTACTCCGGCTGGTTCCCCCTTCATCCATCGACCCTCCGAGGCCCGGGCAGCAGACCTGGCCCCTTCGTGGTCGACGAGGCAAAATGCGTTCAGCGCCGGGTTGTTGGCGTCGATGCGGCTGAGACAGTCATCGACGACTTCAACAGGCGAGAGCTGCCGCCTTCGGTAGAGTTCCAGGCATTCGCACGCCGACAGACCCTCAAGAGATGTTGGCACGGATGAACGAGTTTTCATTTTACGAGGTCCGCTACATTCAAGCCTGGCATAAGACGGCAGTTATTCATTCGTTCTGCGGCCCTTGTCAGACCGATCATCAAGACGTCGGACGGGATCCCAACGTGTTCTCTACGAGCTTGATCCAGTACGATGTTCCATAAGGAATCGCCTCGTCGTTGAAATTGTAGGCAGGGTGATGCAGGCCGGCGCTGTCACCGTTCCCGCACCAGACGAAAGCACCCGGCCGCGCCTGCGCCAGGAAGGAGAAATCTTCCCCCCCCATTACCGGTGGCGTCTCGAGCACATTGTTTTCACCGGCCACGCCCTTGGCCGCGCTTCTCGCAAGGTCGGTCTGCTGGACCTCATTGAAGAGAATTGCGTCGAAGCTCTGAAATTTAATATCTATCTTCGCGCCGGTTATCTGGGCGATGCCGGCGACCACTTCGCCCACCCGCTCCTTCACGAACTTGCGCACCTCCGGCTTTAGCGTCCGCATGGTGCCCACCAACTCCGCTGTTTGCGGAACGACGGGGACTAGTCTCTGCCCGGACTGGAACTGGTGGAACGAAATTCCTGCCGAGTCGACAGGGTCAATGTTCTGAGCCAGGATATGCTGCAGGGCCGTCACAAGCTGAGCGCCGACCAGAATCGGATCGATGCATTCATGAGGCCTTCCAGGGTGCCCCCCTCGCCCTTCAATGCTAATTTCTATGCTATCAGTTGCCGCCATCACTGGACCTTGCCGGATTCCGAAGACACCTACCGGCAAGCCCGGACGATTGTGCATTCCGTAGATGTGCTCGATGCCGAACCGCTCCATCAAACCGTCATCTAGCATGGCAACGGCGCCGGTACCGATCTCCTCGGCAGGTTGGAAGATCATGACCGCCGTTCCAGCGAAATTCCGAGTATCGGCAAGATAGCGCGCGGCACCCAACAGCATCGCGGTGTGGCCGTCATGCCCACACGCATGCATCAAGCCCTTGTTCTTGGACGCATAGGGCAGATCGGTCGCTTCGTTGATCGGCAGCGCATCCATGTCAGCGCGCAATCCGATAACCTTTGGGTTACCGTCGCTCACGACGCCGTTGCCCTTGATGACGCCAACGACGCCGGTTTTGCCGATGCCGGTCGCGACGGCGTCGCAGCCGAATTCGCGCAGGCGCTCGGCGACAAATGCCGAAGTACGGGGGATGTCGAAGCCCAGTTCGGGATGTGCATGGATGTCCCGGCGCCAAGCCACTATCTCGGGGAGAAACTCTGCGACGCTATTGAGAATTGCCACGGGGACTTTCCTTTCTTGCCGGTTGCAGGCGAATTTCACGCTTTGTCCTTGCGAGAGCCGGGAGACCCGTTTCCGCGCTGCCGGGAGCACAGCATCCTCTGTGCGACGTAGGCACCCCAGCTATTCCGCCGACTGAAGCCGCTCCAATTAGCCGGGGACCGACAATCCTGAATTCCGCTCCGCCCAGAATGTAGCAAGTGCCAAAGAGCTTGGTTGCGCGAAGGGCGCCTTGGTCCCGCAGAATATCATCGTTTTTTGGTCATTGGCGCATAACACCTGCAGGCTGAGAGGAGGTGCCCTGGTATATATGCGGGACCATTCAAAATAGGACAGCCGACATTCAGAAGTGCGGGACAACTGCGACCCGCGGAAGGCGCGTGGTGGTTGCCTGGGCGGGCTCTTTTGAAGGCTACTCTTCAGCAATTGGCAGAGCAAACGACGCCTTGATCCGATCCATTACAACGATTGTCTTGAACCCCTTTACTTCAAGATGTTCGTAAAAAAAACGACGGGTAAACGCCTCGTACTCGGCCATGTCCTGAGCAGAGACCGTAATAATAAAATCCGCTTCACCCGTAACGTAGTAAGCGTTCATGATCTCAGGCGTCCGCCGAATTGCCTGCTTGAAACGATCGATGATATCGGCGCGATCGCGCTCGAGAGTGATGGATACCAGCAGGAGCAGGGGCCGACCGACGGCTTCCGGTGAAACTATGGCAACGTCCGCTTCGATGACGCCAGCGTCTCGAAGTCGCTTTAATCTCCGCTGACAAGCGGTAGCCGATAGTCCGGCAAGTTCGCCCAATTCCTCTGTCGTAAGGCGATTGTTGCGCTGCACGACGTTGAGAATCTTCCGGTCAATTCGATCCAGATCCATTCACAATCTCTGCTCATGATGATATCGGCCAATGCCAAGGCCGCCAGTCCGTACGTCCAAAATGTAGCAAGTGCCAAACGCCCTCTCGGCGCTAAAGTCGGTCCAAGTCGCAGAAAATCGGCGTTTCTTTCGCCATCTGCGCACAATACCGGCATAGTATAACTATCTGAGGGGTGCCGCTGAATCGATGGGCGTTGCTGGTGAGCAGTTGCGGGCCAGCGCAAGAACGGCAGATTCGATCGGGTGGGGGCGATCCCCGGTCGAAAAGATCCTACCGATCTCGTTGCTCAGGCGCAGAAAACATGAGTTGCAGCACGCTCGCATCAGTTCGAGGCAAGCGTGTTAGGGAGCGACATCACCAAGGGTGTCGGCGTTGCAGCATAAATCGGAGACCATGAGAGTCAGGCTATGAACCGGCCCCGGCTTTCGGATGCCTTACGGCCCTCGCGCGTCGGCCGCGAGTGAACTATGATCCGCATGGGTGTGGGGCTGGAGGAGAAGGTCGTCGGCTCAGTCAGGCTAACGTCGCTCCAAGCACTGGTAAGAAGCCCTATCCGCGGTCTGAGAATTACCCAAATTGATCTCTCGTGAGGCAGTTGTTGCAGCTGCATTCCGTCGAGACGCTTCAGTGATCCGCGAGAATGGCTCGCGATCTCTGCGTGAATCGCGGTTTGGCGCAGGAATGCGGCGTGGGAGACCGAATGTTAGACCAAAGTCGGCACGAGCACCGTGTAAAATGGGCAGGTCAGCGCAGACCAGTCTGGCGGCATTCTTACCCTTGCCGGAACGATCGCCTGAACAAGGTAGCTCAACCGCCGTCCGCACTCCCAGGAGAGAAAGCCATATGCTTCCCTTGGACATCCTCCGAAAGGAGTTTCCAGCCACAGCAAACGCCATCTACATGGATGTCGCGAACCAGGGCCTCATATCAAGCACAACATTGGCTTCAATCGAGCCTCATTTGAACAATCGGCTGCATGGCCTAAACGACGAAGAAAGAATGCTCGAACACGTCGAGCGTACTCGCGCTAGGTTCGCACAATTTATCAATTCAGATCACGATGAAATTGCAATTACCAAGAATGCATCGGAAGGCATCAACATCATCGCTAATGCGATCGATTGGAGAGATGGAGACAACGTCGTTCTATGCCCAAAATTGGAACACGCAAATAATATCTTGCCATGGATTCAGATCAGAGACCGCTACAATGTCGAGTTGCGAGTCGTAGAGCCGGATAACGGCTCAATTCCCCCTGATGCATTCGTAAAGGCGATTGATTCTCATACCCGCGTTGTTGCCTTGGCGACGGTGACGATGGTTCCGGGGTTTCGGACCGTCATGGAGCAGATATCCGAAGCCTGTAGGCACTACGGTGCATTTCTTTTGGCGGACGCGACGCAATCTGTTGGGATACTCCACACCGACGTCAATCGACTTGGCGTAGACGGTGTAGCAGTGTCCACTGTGAAGGGTTTGATGGGTCTTTATGGATCGGGTTTTTTATATTGCCGTAAAGAATGGGCCGATCGGCTGAGCCCGGCCTATCTTGCGCGCTTCAGCGTAGATTTCGGAAACGCGCCAGAATCAGCTCCGGTACCTAGTTTTGTAAAGTTGCGCTCTGGCGCGCCCCGCTTTGATATCGGGCATTACAACTTCCCTGGCATGTTGGCTGCATATGCATCAATGGGCCAGCTACTTGATATCGGAACCGAGGCGATCGACCAGAGCGTTACCTCACTCGCAAAACGTATGGCCACTGGTCTCTTAGATATCGGGCTTCCGGTCTGCGGCGGGCCACCAGGCGCTCACACTGGAAGTATCGTAGCCGTTGGCGATTCCAGCGATCTTGTTGAAGGGCGCCCAGTCGACGCCCGCATTCGGTCGCTTCACGAGCATTTCACGAAGAACGGGGTAATCGTCTCAATACGCAGAGGCATGCTCCGGTTTTCCCTGCATCTTTACAACACCGCCGATGAAGTCGATCGCGTAATCAATCTGGCCAAGAGCTGGTCGAAGTAAGAGCGACACGGCTAGTTCATGCACACAGGAGAGTACATGTCGACCCAGAGCGCCGAGACTATCGGACTTCTCCAAGATCTTATAAAGATCGAGAGCATCAATCCATCGCTGTCGCCAAAAGGTAGTGGAGAGCAAGGTGTAGCCAAGTTCCTCGAGGGTTTTTGCAAGGAGCGGAAGCTGGCTTACGGGATACAGGAGGTGGCCGATGGTCGCTCGAATTTCCTGACCTGGGTACCTGGGAAAGAACCCGATAGGCGTATTCTATTCATTGCTCATATGGATACCGTTCCTATCGATAGGTGGGAATCAGATCCATTCTCGGGTGAGCAACGGGACGGGCGAATATATGGGCGAGGTAGCTGCGACACAAAAGGCTCACTTGCAGCTATGTTGATTGCGCTTAGCTCACTTGGTGAACGGCAGCCCCGGGCCACGGTTGTTGTGGCAGCCAGCATTGACGAAGAGTACCGCAAACTTGGCGCCCGCGCTATAGCCGATTCCGGTGTCGCTTATGAGGGTGCGGTAGTCGGTGAACCCACCGAATTAGAGCTCGTTGTAGCTCACATGGGTTCTGTCCGCTGGCAAATCGAGGTTCAGGGTGTACCGGCTCATACGTCGAAGCCTCATCTCGGAGTGAACGCGATCACGGGCATGGCCAAGGTGGTATTGGCACTTGATGAGCACCATCGATCCCTTGTGTCTCGGGCGCAGCACCCATTGGTAGGGTCATCACAGCTGACCGTGAGCCTCATCGAAGGAGGTTTGGAACTTACCACTGTACCGCCGGTATGCCGTATCTGGGTCGATCGGCGTCTCATACCCGGGGAGCGGCCGCAGGACGCGTTGGCGGAGGTAGAAAGCATACTGGAAGGCCTTCGCCAGGGCGAAGACAAGATCAATGTTCGGTCATTGCTTCCCGCATTGGAAGACCCGCCTCCAATCAGTTCCGGGTCGAGCAAAATTGCAGCAGTCGCAGGAGCGGCTTGTGCCCACGTCGCGGGGACCGGAGAGCAGAAGGGAGCCACCGGCGGCTCGGATGCAAATCAGCTGTCATTGGCTGGGATCCCGTGTGTGATTATCGGACCCGGGCGTACTGCCCAAGCCCATACGAACAACGAGTTCGTTGAAATCGATCAACTGACCAAGGCTGCTGATTTGTACCAGAGAATCATGCTCACATATTAGGAGTGGCCGGCCTGATGGGGGTGCTCAAACCCCGTCCATTGGGCCGCGGACGCCCCGGATGCTGCATGAGCGTGGCGGCCGCAACGTCCCGATCTTCGCTGGTCTCGTCGGCGCTTCCCACGTAGATCTTGCCGCCCGTGCTTGAAATTCTGTTGCGACAGGCAGAGTGCGTCTTCACCATAGGGAGGGCATGATCTTCCACCGGAGACGCAGAGCCACCGAAAATTTGGCGCTCATATGCGGATAACGTACGGCAAGTGCCTAGGAAATGCAGATTTTCCGCGACAAGAAGAAATCCTCGGGGAAAACAGCCTCTTGTGACGTGATACGAAGAGAAAGTATGCGGACAGGACGAATGCCTGATCCGTTCGAGGAATGCCTGTTTTGAAGGACTCGACGAGATGAAATATGAGAAGCCATTTCCGCCCGAGGAGTTTCGGCGTCGTGTTCATGACGTGAAGCAGCGGATGGAGCGAGCGGGGCTGGACTTGCTGATCTGCCAGGATCCCGCGAATATGTATTGGCTTACCGGCTTTGACGGCTATTCGTTCTACGTGCCTCAGGTGGTCTTAGTGCATCTCCAGTCGGACATGCCCCTCTGGTTCGGACGTTTCGTCGATGTAAATTCCGCTTATATAACGACGGATCTGCCTAGAGAAAATATAAGCTCATTTTCCGATCATAGACTTCAACATCCAGAATTACATCCATTTGACGATCTTTGCGAGCTTATCAATTCGCGCGGCTGGGGATCTGATCGAATCGGTGTCGAGCTTAACGCCCACTTCTATACTGCCCGAGCACATCAACATCTCGTCAAAGGCCTTCCGAATGCAAAATTCTCTGATAGCCGCGAATTAGTCAATTGGGCACGGCTTATAAAATCTGACCTTGAACTAGTCTACATGAGAGAAGCGGGCCACCTTGCAACGCATACGATGCAGACGGCAATCGCTAACCTAAGGCCTGGAGTGCCGCAACATGAGGTCGTCGCGGAGGTGTACCGGGCCCAGACACGAGGGGTGGACGGTAAATATGGCGACTCTAGCGGTCCTCCTCTTATCCAGACTAGCGAACAAACGAACGCTCCGCACCTCAGTTGGACCGAGGAGCCCTTGCCGACCTCTGGCCTGGTTCTCATGGAGTTCGGCGCCACCCGACGCCGCTACTGTGCGCCGCTGTGCCGCACCGTCCACATCGGAAAGCCACCCGCAGAGGTCTCGCGTCTTGCTGAGGTTATAGTGGAAGGCGGGGATGCTGTGCTCGAGATGGCAAAGCCTGGTACCGTCGTTGAGGAGCTTAATGCGGTGTGGCAAGATATCCTCAAGCGGAACGGGTATATCAAGATAGGCCGCTCCGGCTATTCAATCGGACTCAACTTCCCGCCGGAATGGGGCGAACGCACGGTTAGTATTCGCGCGGGCGACAAGACCATCCTACAACCAGGAATGTGCTTCCATTTTCAGTCGGGGGTTAGGCTCGAAGGGTTCGGCGCCGCCATCTCTGAATCATTTATTGTAACCGAAAGGGGCGGTGAGCGATTGGCAGATGTTGATCGCCGCTTGATCGTCGTGGACTAGGTGATTTGGATGTGACCCAAATCGTTTTGCGATCTCACTGGGTCCGTTCGAAGCCGGTTGAAATTTGTTTCTGCGGCGAGCGGATGAACGGATCTAGCTTAAGGACGGCGCTGTCTGAGAGGTGCGGCATGCCCAACCTCTGGGACAGGAGAATCTCGCCTAGCACATGAGTTCTCTGCATCAGCGGAGATTAAGATCCGTAGGCCGAAATGAGCCACCTGTGACGCGAGCGCGGCGTGAACGTTGCCCCATTCTACAAATGCGCGGATGACGCAAGAGGACTTAGCTTTTGAGGAGCATTGAGGACGAGTTTACGCGCGCCTGAAGCGGGCTCTTGCCAACCCTGCGCGCCGGTGGGAACGCGAGTATGGTCCGCCCCGTCCGTGCAACACGTCGCGACATCAGCACACGTTGTTCCCGATAGATGGCTCGGCAGCGAAGCTCGCCTTTTGCCCGGGGCTCGCTTCATCCTTTTCTGCTGTTTCGTGCGACTTCACCACTTCACCAAGTGAATGTCTGGGTTATCGCGGGGACCTCAATTTCGGGACCCCAAGACCTCCTTCCGAATGAAGTCGTCCGCGATGCCATCGTGTCTGAAGCGGTCGCGGTCACCCTGCACAGTGCCGGACGAAAGTAGCCTTGCGGCGAGTTCCGTCTAAGATTCGAGGCGGTTGCGCCTGCGTCAGTGCGCCTGATCGGTGTCGGTCGAGAACTTAATGCCACGAGGCCAGATCGGGAACTCGGGATCGGGAGATCGGCGCTGGAACCAACTACTTTCCGCGCCGCCGGCGACCAGCGCGACCTTCGCTCGCGGTCGCTAAGCCTCCTGGCAAGTGAAGTTGTGAGCCGTGTCCAATTCTACGCGAATTGGCTGCTGTTTGCAGGAATGCAGCTAAAGGGGCATCAACTGCGCTGCCGATCGGCGCTGTGGCAGCAATAACCTAAAGGCATCAGCATACCATTGGAGTCTTAGATGAGGGGTACGTCAATCACGGCATTACGCAGGCTCAAACGGCCAGACCTTTTGCGTGGTGATGCGTATCTGAACGGCGCCTGGCTCTCCAAATCAGATACTCTTGCCGTGTTTGATCCTGCCAGCGGTGACGAGATCGCTCAAGTTGCGGCTTGCGCAGACGCCGACGTTGACGACGCGGTCCATTGCGCAAGAGCAGCGTTCCTCAAGTGGCGCGACATGCTTCCGTTACAGCGTGGTGCATATCTGCGGAAATGGGCGGCAGGCATGCGGGAGAGCGCCGAAGACCTGGCTGTCATCATAACGGCCGAGCAAGGAAAACCGATTGCTGAAGCCCGCGGCGAAGTTTCATACGCTGCCGGCTTTTTAGATTGGTTTGCAGGGGAAGGGGAGCGGGCTTACGGCGAAACGATTCCCAGCCATCTCCCCGCAAGCAGGCTGGCCGTGCATTTGCAGCCGATCGGGGTGACTGTCGCCATTACGCCATGGAACTTCCCAGCGGCAATGATCACCAGAAAGGCTGGAGCTGCACTGGCCGCTGGCTGCACAATGATTGTAAAGCCGGCACCCGAAACGCCACTGTCGGCCCTCGCGCTTGCCCGCCTTGCCGGGGATGCTGGCATTCCGCCCGGCGTGTTTCAGGTGATCACGGGCGAAGCTCCGCCACTTGCCAAACGGCTGTTGTTGCATACCCACGTGCGTGCGTTCTCTTTTACGGGCTCCACCGAGGTCGGCAGAATCCTTCTCGAGCAATCCGCGAAGACAGTGAAGAAAGTCTCGCTCGAACTTGGCGGCAATGCTCCTTTCATCCTTTTCGGCGATGCGCCGATCAACGCTGCGGTCGCCGGTTGCATGGCAGCCAAGTTCGCGACATCCGGTCAGGACTGTCTCGCGGCAAACCGGATTTATGTGCAGCGAGAGATTTACGAGCATTTTACGGAAAAATTTGCCGAGGCCACCAGTAAACTAAAGGTCGGGCACGGATTGGAGCCAGGTGTCGACATCGGTCCGATGACAAAGACGTCTGGTGCTGACAAATGCAGGCACCAGGTTTCTGAGGCTCTAGCAGCCGGGGCTCGAATGGTAGCAGGCGCACAGCACAATTCGCTTGGCGGGAACTTCGTCACGCCGGCCGTGCTTGCTAATGTGACCGATGACATGGTGATTGCGAAGGACGAAACGTTTGGACCTGTCGCTGCAATCCTGCCCTTCGACGACGAACGGGAGGTGGTCGCGCGAGCCAACAATTCCGAGATGGGACTTGCGGCCTACGTCTATACCCAAGATCTCAACCGAGCCATGCGGCTCTCCGACCGGCTCGAATATGGCATGGTTGCCGTGAATACTCCAAAATTTACGGGGCCGGGCATTCCGTTCGGCGGCTGGAAACAATCCGGCCTTGGTCGCGAGGGCTCAAGGCACGGTCTTATCGAATATCTCGAACCCAAATACCTCTGCATCGGCAACATCGCGGCCTGAAAGGAAGCATTCAATGACCATCAACATCAAAGAGATCACCGAAAAGGACCGCAACTCGGTCTTGCATCCTTTCACTCAGCTTAAAGATTTCGCCACTGGCAAGCTCGGCGACCCAACGATCGTGGTGACAGGGAAGGGGATCCGCATCCAGGACGCGCATGGCAACCAATTTATCGATGGCTTTGCCGGCCTATACTGCGTCAATGTCGGGTATGGCCGCACGGAAGTCGCCGATGCGATCTCGCGTCAGGCCTATCGCTTGGCGTATTACCACTCCTATGCGGCGCACACGACCGACGAGCTTGCGATCCTCTCCGATCGCCTTGTGAAGATGGCGCCGGGCAAGATGAGCAAGGTGTTCTATGGCATGTCCGGCTCGGATGCGAACGAGACCCAGGCCAAGCTTGTTTGGTACTACAACAACCTGCGTGGCAAGCCGACCAAAAAGAAGATCATCTCCCGTGAACGCGGCTATCACGGCTGCAGCGTCGTGTCGGGCTCGATGACGGGCATGAGCTTTTATCACGACCACATGGACCTGCCACTTCCGCAGATTGTTCACACGGGTGTTCCACATCATTACTGGGGCGCAACCCCGGGCGAAACCGAGCGCGAATTCTCCGCTCGCCGCGCCGCCGAGCTTGATCAGTTGATCGAGCGGCTCGGCCCGGACAACGTCGGCGCCTTCATTGGCGAGCCCGTCCTCGGCACAGGTGGTATCACGCCTCCGCCGGAAGGCTATTGGGAAGCGGTACAGACGGTCCTCAAAAAACATGATGTGCTGCTGATTGCCGATGAAGTGATCACAGGGTTCGGCCGCACCGGTTCCATGTTCGGCTCACAGCACTATGGCATCGAGCCAGACCTCATCACGATCGCTAAAGGTTTGACGTCGGCCTACTTCCCGCTTTCAGCGGCAATCGTCGGTGAGAAGGTGTATAAAGTCCTGGAGGATGGAGCCGACAAGGTCGGGGCATTCTCGCACGGCTACACCTACTCTGGTCATCCGATCGGCGCCGCCGCGGCCAACGCGGTCCTCGATATTGTCGAGAAAGAAGACCTCCCCGGCAATGCGCGTGACGTCGGCGCGTTTTTCCAGGCGCAGTTGCAGGAGAGGTTCGCGCAGTTGCCGATCGTCGGCGAAGTGCGGGGCGTCGGTCTTATGGGCGCAATCGAGTTCGTTGCCGATCGCGACAATCGGAAGCGTTTCGATCCGGCGCTCAAGGTAGGTGCGCGAATCTCGAAGGCCGCCCGTGACCGTGGTCTTATCGCTCGGGCCATGCCGCACGGGGACATTTTGGGCTTTGCTCCGCCGCTGGTTACAACCAAAGCTGAGGCGGAGGAGATTGTTGCAATCGCAGAAAGCGCCGTGCGCTCGGTTATGGATGAGCTTGTTCGCGAGAGTGAGAAAATCTGAATGAGTTGGGCCATCTTGTCGTAATCAAGGCGCAAACTCAAGCGACGGCCTGATCGGCTTGCGGGGCTGCCAGCTGAGCTGGTGCCGCGTTCCGCTCATTGAGTTTTCGGCGGAATTCAATGCAGACACTGCTCAGGAGGAACTGGTGGCCAATTCGACCGCACTCAATCCCTGGGAATGGCCTGAAAGCCATTGGCGGCGGCGCATCAACAAAGTCAGAGCGGGCAAGGCACTAAGACCAATGTGGCCCGGCGGTAAACGCTGTGCCTTCGCCATCTCGTTCGACGTCGATCATGAGTCGAACGAATTGCGCAGGGGAGGGCGATCGCTAAGCAGATTATCCTGGGGTCAGTACGGGAGCCGACGAGGGATGCCTCGGGCTTTGGAACTCTTGAGAAAGTACGACGTTCCGGCGAGTTTTTTCGTTCCCGCTGTGATCGCTCAGTTGTATCCAGACGAGCAACGCGCAGTTGTCGATGAAGGCCATGAAATTGGCATGCACGGCTGGATACACGAGCTAAACTCGGAACTGAGCGCAGAGAGCGAGCGCTCTTTAATGATGAGGAGTGCCGACACTCTTGAAAAAATCACTTCCAAACGCCCGACGGGAATTCGAACGCCTTCCTGGGATTTTTCCGACGCAACTCTACGGATCATACGTGAAACCGGATTGACATACGACTCATCCCTTATGGCCGATGATAGTTGCTATGAGCTGCTGGAAGACGAGGAACCCACGGGAGTGATTGAAATACCGGTCGAATGGATTCGAGACGATGCCACTTATCTTTGGATGAGTCCCGATGGGTCTTCACGGCCAGATTTATCAGTCGACGACGTGCTTTCTGTATTTATTCGGGAGTTCGAAGGGGCCTATCAAGATGCCGATTTATTTCAGCTGACTCTGCATCCACACGTCATTGGATATCGCTCACGGATCTGGATCGTAGAAGAATTAATTCGACGCGCCAAAGCAAAGGGTGACGTTTGGTTCGCCACACATCATCAGGTCGCCGAGCGTGCGTCCTCATGTCTCTGAAAACTCTCAGACAGGAACGCCGGTAGAGTGCGGTGTTCTTGGGGCGGCGCAAGCCGTCCTGCGCCTCGACCGTTGCGGCGGTCACCAATGGATTTGGAATGACGCGGATCATCCGCTGTCCGGTATTCGCTTTCAGAGCGGGTACAGTGGGAGTTCTTATCTTGGAGGAGGACTACAATCTTGATTGACACGACCTTTGCCGGAAAAACGGTGCTGATTACCGGCGGGTGGCGCGCTTGGCCCGGCCAGTGCCAAACTGCTGGCGGCGGGTGGAGCGGATTTGGTGTTGGCTGACCTGTCGCAAGAGGCTCTGGACCAAACTCTGGCCGCCTGTCCTGGTGCCCGTTGAGTTGTCTGCGACGTGACCGATCCGGCGATGCTGGAAGGGCTGGTCGACCTCGCCCGCGAGAGCTTTGGCCGGCCGGTTGAGGGCTTGGTCGCGGCCGCTGGCATTACGGTGCGATGAAGCGGCTGATAGACGTGAAGGGTACGAAGCCATGTTCAGCTTCAACGTCGGGGCCATTTGGCGAATCTGCAAGCTGCATCCCGCAGATGCGCGAGCTTGGCCGCGGATCGGTGGTGCTCTTCAGCTCGACTGCTGGTCTGCAGGCCTCGAAGGACGTGCCGATCTATTCGGTGACCAAGGCGGCGGTTGTGATGATGACTCGCACGCTGGCGCTGAACCACGCGGCAGAAATATCCGCGCAAACTGTGTCTGCCCCGGAACCATCGCCAGCCGTTGGCCGAGGCCGGCGTCGCCTTCGCCCGGGGAGAAGCGGCACAGGTCGAGCGCCGGACGAAGATCATCGCTGCGCATCCGATGGGCCGAATGGGGTTGCCGTCCGAGGTGGCGACAGCTGTCGGCTATCTGCTGGACGATGCGGCGGGCTTCACCATCGGCGCCGCGCTTACGGTCGACGGAGGCAGCCTTGCCTAAGCTCCGGTCAGAAACACTGTCGTCGTCACCGGCGCGGCGCGCGGGATCGGTGCCGCAACAGCGGCGTGGCTTGGCTCGGAAGAGGCGTGGGTGTTGCTAGTGGATGTTCTGGATAAAGTGCACGACACAGCTGCGGGCCTTGGCCAGACGGCGCTCGTCTGCGATCTGGCCATGCCCGACGCCGCAGGGCGGGTTCTGGCCGCCTTGGATGCCGCAAGGATCGAGACGCTCGACGTCCTCGTGAACAATGCCGGCATTGGCGGTTCGAAGTCGCTCGCCGATACTGACGATGCCTTTTGTTCCCGCTGATCGATATCAACTTGCGTGCAGTCATCAGCCTGACCCGCGAGTTGCGGCCGCGGATGCGCCAGCCGGGCGGGCGGATCATTAATGTCAGCTCGATCCTCGGGCTTACGGGCTATCCCGGAACGGTAGGCTATTCGGTGGCCAAGGCCGGGATCGCGTATCTCACGCTCCAGCAGGCCGGCGAGCAGGGCCTGTAGGGTATAACCGTGAATGCGGTGGCGCCCGGCGTGGTCCCCACCGACATGACTCGAGCGCTGCACGTACGCAGCTACCAACGCCTGATGGTCGCGCCAATCCGCTCGAGCGCGTCTCCTCGCCGGAGGAGCAGGCGGCGGTGATCGCCTTCCTGCTTCGGACGACGCGTTCTACGTCTCGGGCGCAGTGATCCCCGTCGACGGCGGCTCCCGCCTGTCACAGTAGAGAAGAATAGCGCAATTTAAGCCTATACACAGGATGGCCCTGCAATTCCCGGATGCAGACCGACTCTGCCGGTAACCGGTTCCGGTGGTCGATCCTGTTAGCGGCGCCATTACCCGGCGCACATTTGATCGCGGTGGTGGGCAAGTTGAATTTACCCTTCGCGCGCTTCCCAGCGATCAATATGGCAGTGTCGTACTGCTCGGTCATTGTCGCAACGGTCGCGTTCAGCGTCGGCGCGAACCACAGCGCCTTGGCCACACCAGGTTGTAGCAGACGGATCGCCTCAGTGACCCGCCGAAGAAGCTGAGGCCGTCAATCCAGTCGGGCAGCTTTTGAGTCAGAGTTGGCAAAGGCTGCTCGAACTGAACGACTGTTGAGGAAAGCCTTTGCAGGCGCGGCGGGCGCGAGCACCGCGGGGAGCCGCAAAAAGGCACGCGGAGAGCTCTGCTGAGGCTGCAGTCAACTCAGCGTCCTTGGGAGCATATTGAAGTAGTATTTGCCCATCTCTCCCTGTTATGGCGATTTGAGAAGCAAAAAGCCCGTTCAGCGTTTAGCTTGGAGAATGTGCCCACTGCACTGCTCGCCCGCGAATCACCGATATTATGCAGATTTAGGAGCTCGACGCCGATCTCCTGCATTTGTTGGCGAGGATTGCTGGAAGAGTACCCATTCAATGCACTAAAATCCTGGAGTGGTCTGATCCTCATATTGTAAGTGTAGGCTGGCCTGATGCGGCTGGTTCCAAGTCTTCACAAAGGTTCCAACTACGCCTCCTCCCAAGGCGCATCGGCCCGGCAGCGAGTTCAATCTCCTGCCGGGCGTTGTAACTATTTGCGCACATTGGCCGATTCGGACCTTCAACGGGTTGGGCGGCTGCTGGCTGTCGGAGCAATGTAAAACTGGCTCATAGGCAAGAGTTAGATTGATGAGCAGTCTTGCGGACCAAGTCGCCGATCCAAATTCGCCAGGAGCATTTGCGCCCCTCAGAAATCCGAGCTTTCGTTCAATCTGGTTCGCCACGCAGGTCAGCTCGCTCGGCTGGTTGATGCAGACTGTTGCCATCAGCTGGCTGATGGCTACGATTTCGACTTCCGATCTGATGGTCGCGCTGGTTCAGGCTTCTTCAAACCTGCCAGCGTTCATCTTATCCGTCTTCGCCGGGGCCTTGGCTGATAATTTCAGCCGGCGCCGGGTCATGTTCGCCGGCCGGTGCCTTATGGTATTGGCATCTGCGATGCTGACGGCTTTTGTGGTGCTGGGCTTTGTCGATCCGTGGATGATCCTCGGCTTCAGCTTCTTGATCGCATGCGGCGGCGCTCTCCACGATCCAGCCTGGCAGGCCTCGGTTGGCGATATGGTGAACCGACGCGACGTTCCCGCCGCCGTCACGCTCCTCTCCGTTGGCTTCAACACTGTTCGGACCGTAGGCCCGGCGCTCGGTGGCATAGTAGTTGCCTCTTTTGGGCTGATGACGGCTTTCGCCGTAACCAGTCTTACCTATCTGGTCCCTTTGGTAACCATATGGCGCTGCAAGTGGATGGTTCGCTCATCACCTCTCCCACGTGAGTCGATGAGGACGGCGATCTATGACGGGCTACGCTTCACGGCGATGTCGTCGGAGATTAAGACGGCGATCACTCGCGGAACCCTCTTTGGTCTGGCGAGCATCGCCATTCTCGCGCTGCTGCCGCTGGTTGTCCGCGACCAGCTGGGAGGCGGACCGCTCGCCTATGGCACGCTCATGGCCGGATTCGGGACAGGCGCCGTCTTCGCCGGCATCTCGAACAGCGTGTTCAGACGGAGCTTGTCACAAGAGCGGCTGATGACGCTCGCATGCGTCGCCTGCGCGGCATGCTCCCTTTCGCTTGCGCTGACTTCTTCGATTGCAGTGGCGGCAATTGCACTCGCCATGGGTGGCGCGGGCTGGGTCACCGCCTGGTCCGGGGTCGGCGTGACCGTGCAACTGGCAAGCCCGCGCTGGGTCGTGGGGCGCACCATCTCGATTTACTATGCATTGATCGATGGCGGCATCGCAGCGGGCAGTTGGGTGTGGGGCACGGTGGCCCAGAACCATTCACTGACCTTGGCACTGGAGGGCTCCGCTGGAGCCCTTCTGCTGGTCGCCGCCACGGGCCTCCTGTTTCCCCTTCGCGAGCGCCGCGAATCCGATCCAGATGCTTTGGAGGACTTCGACGCACCGGCAGTCGCCCTCAATCTCAAGCCAAGAAGCGGTCCCATCGTGGTCAAAGTCGAGTACCTAGTGCCCGAGGAAAATCGCGAAGCATTCCTGGAACTCATGCGGGCGCGCCGGCATGTGCACAGTCGCGTCGGCGCTCGTCATTGGACTCTCCAGCGCAACCTTCAGGAGCCTATGCAATGGATAGAGACATTCCGCACGCCGACCTGGACCGACTACCTTCGCCTGAACCATCGTCTCACGGAAGCAGACAAGGAATTGGGTAAACAAGTGCTGAAATTGCATGCAGGACAGCTTCCGCCTAAAATCATGCTTTTTATCGAGCGACCAACAAGCTCGGCCCTAAAGTCCGATGAATCAGCACGTTATTTTCTCCGACACTGACTCTTCGAGGTTAACCCCTTGTATCTGCACGCAGAGGACTTTGTGCGATGGAAGCGACTGAGCCTCGAACCGGATGGCCATCCGGTTCGAAGCAAGGCGAAGTCGCCCGACACCCTCCGGCCACAACCGTGGGTGAGCCTGGGATCTTCGCCTTCGTCACGTACGACCGAATAGTCGCTTGGCTCCAATCGCACGCACAAGGCAGGTTACCGTGAACAAGACTATCTGTGGAGTGGATGTTTCGAAAGACTGGCTCGATACCCATGTCGTGCCGAGCGGAGCGGCGGGCCGCTTTCGCAACGATGCGGCAGGCATAGCCGAGCTTGCTGCCTGGTGTTAGGTCAATGGTGTCGAGCTCGTCGTCATGGAGGCCAGTGGCGGCTACGAACGGCTTCCCTTCCTGCTGTCGTGGGAGTTGGGAGTAGCCTGCGGCATGGCCAATGCGAGGAGCGTACGCTGATTCGCCGAGGCGATGGGCTTCCTGGAGAAGACCGACAGGATCGACGCCGCCGTCATCGCCCGCTATAGCGAGGTCAAACGGCTGCAGCCGACGCTGCCGCCGAGCGCGGCCCAGCAGCGGCTCAAGGCGCTGGTCGCCCGGCTTTCCCAGGTAACCGCCGATCTCACCGTCCAGAAGCAGCGCAAGAGCGCTGCCACTGATGCCGATACCATTGCCTGCGTATTCCGATGAAGCCGGCCACCGATTCCGATTTGAAGCCGGCCAGTCATTCCGATTTCATTCCGGCCAGCATTCCGATTTGAAGGCGGCCATTTTTCGGTCTGATCCTGGGTCTCGTTGATGTTTGGGTTGGGTTTTGTTTCAGGTCAAGCTGACGGATAAGCCCGAAAGCGGCACCATGCAAGAATACAATAGGTCCACCGGTTCCATTCTCGCAATACAAAGTCGCGACGGCCCCAATCAATATGCAATGTTCGGTGATCATTGTTTCCTCAGCAAAAGCGAGCCAGATCGGTCTGCATTATGCATATGGGAAGCGAGGCTTCTGGTATTTACTTCATAAGCGTAGCAGCGTCTACAGGCCTTTTGCGCCAATTGCCCCCTAGCCGAACGCAGGAATTCGGCGTAGGCGCCCCAGTTCTTCAACCGCGAATTTGCAGGAAATTCCTAAACAAGCGCGGTGACCGTCTAGTGCATCAAGTTACGCGCGGAGCATCCTCCCCAATGCCTGCATCTGCGGCCTTCTAATCCGATCAATGTGGTCGCAAGCGGGGTGCGACCCGAAGCGCGCAATCACCATCTCCGCCTTTGGCGCTATGTACAGGTTCTGGCCGTAAAGGCCCCGACCTTCAATAGCATCAAGCTCGTCGTGTGATACCCACCATTGGCTTCGGTATGTATAGCCGAATGGGAGGTCCGGCTTGGCGGGGTGGTCGAGATCTTGAAGGTCGTAGACAACACTCGCGGGAACCAGTTGCTTGCCATTACACGAGCCTTCACATCGCATCAGCTCGCCGAAACGCGCCAAGTCGCGCAACGTCACATTGAGTCCGCTATGCGCCCTCGGCATACCGTTTGTCGGGTCGATCTCGACATAGGCGTCTTCTTCGCAGCCCAGTGGCAACCATAAGCGCTCCTCCAACAGTTGTGCGAACGACCGGCCCGTTGCGCGCGACATAACCCAAGCCATAACATTGGTATCGACGCCTTTGTAGACAAATTTGCCGTGCGCCCCTTCCTTTCGTATGGTACGCAGGTATTCGCATCTATATGACTTGTCTACACTTGTGTAATCTTCAGTAAAAGCAACGTTAGTTTGCATGTCCATGACTTGGCGGAGCGTTGCATCTTCCCACCCTGTACCTCGTAATTCCGGCACAAACTGCGATATTGTCTTCCTGTCGTCGAGAATGCCCTCATGCACCAACGCCGCGGCTAGGGTGCCCGCATACGATTTGGTGATTGACTGACACGAATGTTGTACGTGCGGCGCGAGTGCGCCGAAGTATCGTTCGTATATGATCCGCCCCCGATGCAGGACCAAAATGCCGTCGGTGTAGGTGTCGAATAGCGCCTCCTCGAACCGGTTGGTGCGGTCGTCCATGTCGACGAACGTGAGCCCATCGATTTCGGTAGACCTGTTGCTGCACTCAAGCTGCGACGGTCCGCCCCGCCCTCGCCACACTTGGACTGTGGGCCGCAGCTCACGCATATGCGATAGCGACCAGCGAAGCTGAGGAAAGGTCCAAACAGTTTCATTCTCGAATGTTACACGCTTGTCTGGCGGCGGCGGCGCACCGCGCATCCAGCCAAATTCGCGAGGATCCGATGCACGGCCGTCCAGGTATTGCTGTCCGTCGAATTCGAGTACGCTCTCCGACGCGTTACCGACGGTTTGCCGTTGTTTGAATTCTGTCATACATGGGATCCAATTTCATGCCTAGGCGCCCCCGGCGCCAGCTGGCTATCGAGAGTTGCGACCCAACCTCGGGAGTTCGGACTGGACTAAATCACAACATGTTATGATCATAGCAGCGGCAGGCGCGCATTCTATGCGAAATGTCCTCGACAACGCAGCAAATCAGCGTTGTATTGCGGCCGGCGCATACTTGCGGCCCCGCTCTCGCGTGGCAAGTAGGACCTAACTTGCCGAACGCTTCCAGCTACAAGAGGCATGAGCCATCATGCGCAGTATGCCGAGTACATCTCGATTAAACCGGGTCCGAACGGGTTGACAATTGTAACGCGTCTCCGCTGTCCGAGCTACGATGAGTCAAAAATTCTCTGGTCTATCAACGATGTTGACCCAGAGGGATACGTGCGAACTCGCAAGGCAAGAAATCGCGAAATGGCATGGGCGACTCTGCATGTTGGCGACGCGATAGTGGATAACGCCGTCGCCTTCGTAGGTGGGCTCGGCTTGAGTCGTCGCATGCGACGTCTCGAAGCAACCGCCCTGGTCAATAGCGACGTCGACCAGCTCCGAGCCCTTCTTCATGCCGGACATCATTTCGCGGGTGACGAGCTTTGGCGCGGCAGCACCGGCGATCAGCACGGCCCCGACCACGATGTCGGCAGAGAAGCATTCTTCCTCGAGCGCCCCGACGGTTGAGTAGCGGGTGCGCACACGGCCGGCGAAGAGGTCGTCGAGATTAGGGAGGTCGAGATTAGGGAGGTCGAGATTAGGGAGAGAGAGGGGCTTGGACCGCAGTTCCCACGTGACCAGAGTCAGCCCTGCAAGGTGTAATTCAACGCGCCAGTCCAGTTTAGATCCTTCCAAACAAGACGTCTTGTGGCGATGCAATCTGCAGCCTTCGGAGTCCAGCGAGTTGGCGAGTTCGCCGACCTCTCTGAGGCCAGGGTATCCGTGCTTTGTGAAATCGCCAGAGCGATCCGGCGAAAGCCAAGGGTAGTTCGCAGGAAACCTGCATCATCGAACTCGATTTCGCTGAATGCCAACAATGCAGAGCGATAAGGTGTCGTTCGTTAAATGACGGACCGGGATGGGTCCAATCAGCAGGGAGCAATGGCGCACCGCTAAGACACTCCTCTCGGTGGCGACGAAGGTAGCTTTCAAGAAAATAAGAACGAGAAAAAAGGGAACTATAGATGAACAATCATGTAACGACGGTCGTAGTTGCAGTCTCCATGGCGGTTGCGTCGATGTCTTTGTCAGCCAAGGCTTGCGCCGGCGAAGTCCTTGATCGTGTGCTCGCGGCACAGACATTGACGGTAGCGGTCGGGTCCGACTGGGGAGCCTTGTCTCACTTGAACGACCAACATGAACTCGACGGTGATGATGTAGAGGTCGCGAAGGGCATTGCGGACTACTTGGGCGTGAAGATCAAATTCGTGACCCCGGGCTGGGATATCATTCAGGCAGGCCAGTGGGGGGGGCGTTGGGACATGGCCATGGGTCAAATGACGCCGACCAACGATCGCGCCAAAAAATTCGCCTTCCCGGCCATGTACTTCTACGAAGGCGAAGTCGCTGTCGTTCACAAGGATAGCAAAGCGACGAAGCCTTCCGACCTGGAGGGCAAGATCGTCGGCGTCCGAGCGGGAACTCTTGGCGATTTGTATGCCAATCACAAGCTCACACCGGCATGGATCGGCGCTAAGCCAATACAATATCAATTTACAGCGGGCCAAGTGAAGGCTTATCCAAGTGCTAACTCTCTTACGCTTGACGACCTGCGCCTCGGCGATGGTGTTCGTCTCGATGGCGTCATTACTGAAGGAACGACGGCGGCTGCGGCAATCAAATCTGGCTATCCATTGAAGGTTATTGGCGATCCCTTATTCTACGCCCCGGGCGCTGTCACAATCGAGCGTGGCGATAAGGAGTTTATCGACAAGGTCGCTGCCGCGGTCAAGAAGATGAAGGATGACGGCACTCTTGCTAAACTCTCGGTCAAGTGGTTCGGGGGGGATTTCAGCGTCGATAAATAACATGACACAATCGTGGGCGTCCCCTTCCCGGGGGCGCCTCTTCTTAGGAAGAAAATGCTTATGCTTTACCACGATACAGTTGAATCTGAGGTGCTCGTCCACAAGCCATGGTTTATCGGCTGCATATTTGCAATTGTGCTCGCGGTTTTTCTTATCTTCAACGTAGCGGGCACCACGATGGGCGAACTCCTACGGCCCGTGATTGGCGATCACGCACAAGTGAAGTTTTACAGTCGCATTGCGATCGCTTTTGTAATTGCCGCAATGTTCTGCCTCAACCTCGTGCTGATTGGTTTTGTCCCGCTCAAAATCCAAATCGGGATCGTATGGTTTGAGTTGGTGCTACTGTTCCTTTCGCTCTTCGCGGCATTTGACTTAAGCATGCCATTTATTTGGGCAAACCTGCCATTTCTAATTACGCAGGGGGTAGTTACTACAGTTTACGTATCAGCGATGTCACTGCTATTTGCGTCGGCTATCGCAATAATCGGCGCGATTGCGAAACTGTCAAGCAACGGCATGGCTTACGCGATAGTCAGCTTCTACACTTCATGCTTCCGGGGTCTGCCGCTTCTCATGCAGGTTTATCTGATCTACATGGGCTTGCCCCAGGTAGGTTACGTTATTAATGCCGTGCCTGCAGGCGTGTTGGCGCTTTCGCTATGCAGTGGTGCCTACATGACGGAGATCTTCCGTTCGGGCATAGCCAGCATCGATCGCGGCCAGTGGGAGGCATCCCGGTCATTAGGTTTCGGCTTTGCGCTCACAATGCGCAGAATCATTCTGCCGCAAGCGCTTCCGGTTATCATTCCCCCGATGGGAAACACGTTCATCTCAATGCTCAAAGACAGCTCTCTCGTTTCGGTTCTTGGCGTTTGGGAGCTGACGTATCTAGCTCACTCACTCGGCCAGCCAACCTTCCATACTATGGAGATGCTAGTAACAGCGGCAATGATTTATTGGATTTTATCCGCCTGCCTGGAACTGGTCCAATCCCGGATCGAGGACCATTTTGCCAGAAGTAAGAAGCGATGATCGTGAATTCATTGGTCAAGCTAAAAAAGACGTCTAAGTTGGTTCGGCCATTTTCAAGGCACTTACAGATGCGCCAATGAACAAGAGAGATGCAATATTGAGCGACGAAGTCATCGAAGCTAAGAATGTATCCAAATGGTATGGTGCCTTCAGAGCACTAACTGACATCAACCTAACCGTCCGCAAGGGCGAACGTATCGTCATCTGTGGGCCCTCAGGCTCGGGAAAGTCGACGCTGATCCGTTGCGTCAATCGGCTCGAAGCGCACCAGGATGGCGAGATTACCGTCACTGGGATTAGGTTACATAACAAAATGCGCAACGTAGCTGAAGTTCGCAAAAGCGTCGGCATGGTTTTTCAGCACTTTAATCTTTTCCCGCACATGACCGTGCTGATGAACTGTATGGCGGCGCCGATGTGGATAAAGGGCGTTCCAGAGGGTGAGGCTAGAAAGATCGCGCTTAAATTCCTAGAGCGCGTGCGCATTCCCGAACAGGCGAACAAATATCCGGCTCAGCTCTCCGGGGGACAGCAGCAGCGCGTCGCAATTGCCCGGTCCCTCTGTATGGAGCCTGCAGTCATGCTCTTCGATGAGCCGACCTCCTCGCTCGATCCAGAGATGGTCGCTGAAGTGCTCGAGACTGTGACCGGACTCGCACGCGACGGCATGACCATGGTATGCGTCACCCACGAGATGGGCTTTGCGCGCGCCGTGGCCGATCGAGTAATCTTCATGGATCGAGGTGAGATCGTCGAAGAGGGTACACCGCACGACTTCTTCAGAAACCCGCAGCACGAAAGAACGAAATTGTTTCTCAGCCAGATCTTGTCGCATTGAGGGAGCCATCCTTCAACGAGGCCGTTCGACCGAGTTACTGTGTATCGAATGCGTTGCCTCAGGCCAGCGAGACAACATGTGCGGATATTGTATTCGTACGTATTGGCTGACATACATCAGAGCGTTCTCGGCAAGCGCCTCGTTCCCGGAAGCGCGAGAGTAGGATCCCGCTGAGCTTGTGCGCAGCCCACCGTGCCAGTTCGCGTCCAGGCGCGCTGAGGATTGGCTCGCCACACATGATCAGGTTGCAAGAGTGCGGCCTCAACCCTCTGCCCGCAACCGACCACAATCTGCAGACGTCGTCCTCTGGCAGATTCCCGACCATCTTTGGGTGAACCAAACGGATCAACACATGTTAAAGAACATAACCTTCGACCGCCACAGCTCCGACAAGCTTAAGAGTGAGGTCACGATCGACATTGATAAATGGGGGGTTCCTCATATCAAGGCTCAGAACTTGCACGACCTATTTTTCGCGCAGGGTTGGAATGCAGCTCGAGACCGCCTCTGGCAAATTGATATTGCGCGCAAACGAGGTCTCGGTCTCCTGTCACGAGACTTTGGCCCCGGATATTTGGAGCAGGATCGGGCGGCGCGTCTCTTTTTATTTCGCGGAGCCATGAGTGCAGAATGGCAGGCGTACGGCCCGGATTCCGAAGAGATATGCTCAGCGTTTGCCGAGGGGATCAATTCCTACGTAGACAGTTGCCATGACGGTTTGATTGCCTTGCCACCCGAGTTTGGCCTCCTCGGTCACACTCCCGACTATTGGAAACCCGAAGACGTCGTTCGCGTGCGAACGCACTCACTAACCCGAAATGCGATTTCGGAGCTTCTGCGCTGCAGGGTGATGGCATTGGCAGGTGTGGAACGAGGTACCCGCCTCGACAGGTTGAGACAAGAATTGTCACCTCCGATAGCGCCACGACCAGCGGAGGGCCTTGACCTCGCCTTTATGACAGATCGAGTACTGCAGGATTTTCGCTTGGCAATCTGTCCCGTCTCATTCTCGAGGGAAAGACTTGCAGCAAGTCTTCAGGAAGCTGACCGTTGGACCCGCGTAACACCGAGTGATGAGATCATGCAGACGGTGTTCCAAGAGGGCTCAAACAACTGGGCCATATCCGCAACAAAAACCACAACGGAGCGACCAATCCTTGCTCTAGACCCGCATCGCAAGCACGTCCTTCCGTCCATCAGGTATCTTGTACACCTGAGTATGCCCGGGCTCGATGTAATTGGCGCTGGAGAGCCTATGATCCCAGGAATCTCCATGGGTCACAACGGGACAGCCGCCTTTGGTCTGACTATTTTCGGCGCTGACCAAGAAGATATTTATGTTTACGAAACCAAGAGTGAGGGAAATAAATACTTATATAAAGGGGCCTGGGAGCAGGTGAAGACTATACACGAGAAAATTCCAGTTCGCGCCCACACCGACCAGGAGGTAAAGCTTCAGTTCACACGCCATGGACCCATTTTAAACCAAAATGCTGAAAAAGACCGCGCCTTCGCACTGAGAACCGTATGGATGGATCCCGGCATGGCACCTTACATGGCCAGCTTGGCCGTAATGCGCTCTAAGACATTTTCAGAATACACCTCCAGTCTAGCAAACTGGGGTTGTCCTTCAGTTAATCACATCTATGCGGACACGTCGAATGTAATTGCGTGGAAACCGTCAGGTGCGGCTCCGGTCCGAAGAAATTGGGACGGCCTGCTTCCGGTTCCAGGAGACGGTCGGTTCGAATGGGAAGGGTATTTGTCACCGGACGATGGGCCGTTCGAGATGAACCCCGCCAAAGGTTTTGTCGCCACTGCCAACGCAATGAATGTTCCGGAGGAATGGAGTAGATCGCATCCTGCTTTTGGCTACGAGTGGTCTGACAGCAGCAGACATGATACCCTTCATACAACTCTCTCACGATCAGAGAAGATCTCGTTGCGGGACTGCATGTCGCTGCAATGTTCGGTGTATTCGCCGATAGCAGTTCGTATTCTTGCGAAACTAGACACTCTTCTCGGTTCGGTTGCAAACATGCCTGCGTTGCACTTATTTTCTAACTGGGACCGGCATTTGGATGCGAGTTCGCCAGCCGCCGCGTTCTTTGAGATTTGGCTTAGCAAACACCTTGGCCCGACAGTAGCTCGCTTAGAAAGCGCTGACGATGAAGTGTTGGCACTGCTCGTGCCTTTACAGCCTTCGGCCATAGCCTCTTGGCTCGAACAGGCAGAGCCTAGTGAAAAGTTGAAGCATTCCATAATGGAATCCCTAACTTCTGCCTGGAGTGAATGCATATGTCGATTTGGCGACGATTCTGCCTCATGGGCATGGGGCAGTATACATAAGCTTGATTTGCGCCACCCTCTGCAGGCACTGACGTCTGAACAATGGTCGTTGGGCGCCATAGCCCTCGGCGGAAGTAGCTCAACGCTCAATTTTTCGAGTTACCGAAGCGGCCAATTCTCTGTTTCAGAAGGACCGTCAGTGCGGATAATCATGGACGTTGGGTCATGGGATGACAGTCTCTTTATTAACAATCCAGGTCAGTCGGGTGTTCCGATCTCAAGTCATTATCGTGACCTCAATCACGATTGGCAACGGGGCGAATACAAGCCCTTGTTATATTCAGAGGAGTCCATACGGAGGGAGCTCGAACATAGGGTCGTCCTGTCTCCCGCTGACTGTTGAGGATGCGACAGTATAGGCCGCTTACCATTGTAGCAGGAACATATCGGTCGAACTCACCTGGCGGCAAGGTGAGGATCGACACTTTAGCGCCCGCCGGCCGACTTTGATATTGACAGCGGAACGCCCGGCCGGAATCTGGATGCGCTTGTGGGGCAATGATCCCGCTGGTGTGCGGCGACCACCCCTGATCGTCACGAGCAGGGCCGTCGCGGCCTCCAATAATGTTGCAGGAGACTTAGAAGCGGGATGTCCCGCATTGGCAATTGCTCTGCCTTGGGGCCATAGGGAAGAGGGGTAAGGTGCTGGCCCGACCACCGGAGAGCGCGTCTGTTACTACAAGGCTCGATCGCGGCCGCATCACGGCCCTCGGCGGCTGCCGATAACGCGCGCTTCGGGCGCTACCAGTACGCATTGGCGATAATCGCATCTGCTGTAGGAGAGCACTTGATTCGAGACTGACAGTGCGACGGTCAACAGGGTTCGCTATCATTGTCGAGCCGAGTTCAAGAATGGACACATACCTCAGGGAGGACCTTTCAGGGGGCAGACCATTGTCTGTCTCCTCATCCGAGAAACAAGCTAACCTCGCAGAGAGTGGCATCAGGGCAACACGTCATTGTCCTTCGATGCGACTGAATATCGACGACTTCAACGCGGCTTGCCGCCTTCGCGTATAGCCGCAGGACCTTGAATGCCGGGAACCAGCCGAGAAATGTTGGCGGTGGGTGAGCGCCTTTCATTTTTCAAGTCCGCTACATTCTGTCTGTCATATACCCGAAGGCGGCGATGCTTGTTGCCCGCCCGATGTGGTTAGCAGTTGACGTGCCTTCTTATGTATCTTCATTCAGCCTGCGGTGGCACGCTGGCCGTTTCGTTGAATGGCGGGGGAAAAAAGGCGTTGATGACTCAGGCTTGCGTGGAGCACTCGTGGGGCGCTCGATTGACAATGTTATTCGTGGAGAATGCTTTCCTTTGTGGAGGAGGATGATTCTCTCGTCCAGTTCCTTGTCGGCCTCGGTAAGGCGATGATTCAGGCGAAGGTAGTCGGTCCAGGTCGGCGTACGGAATGTCTCCGTCCATAGCACAGGCTCCTGAAGGTTGCGCTGGAGAGTCCAGTGCCGAGCACCAACGCGACTCTGTACATGCCGGCACCCGCGCATGGCGAGGAATTCTTCTAGATTTTCCACGAGTATGAGGTACTCGACTTTGACCACGATGGGGCCGCTTCTCGGCTTGAGACTGAGGGCGACTGCCGGCGCGTCGAATTCCTCCAAAGGGTCGGGCTCGGCCTCGCGACCCTCGCGAAGGGGAAACAGGACGCCGCTCGCAATGGAAGAGGCAGTGCCAGAAAAAGGGAGCACGCCGCACAGGCGACGCATGCCAGCGTCATTAGTTGCTCTTCTGACAAGCTCCGTCTTAATAGGCTGTTGGCGACGCCAGCCATGACGGCGCCTGTGCCGAAGCCGGCGATGATGGTGCCATAGGCGAGCGGTCCTTCGCCCAGCTGATCGCGGACAACCAATGGCAGCAGTGCGAGTATGGCGATGCCCGACAGGCCAAAGAAGGTTCCGCGGGCGATCGCCGTCTTGATTTCCGATGACATCGCTGTGAAGCGCAGCCTGTCATAGATGGCCGTCCTCATTGACTCACGTGGGAGAAGTGAGGAGCGAACCTTCCATTTGCATCGCCATATGGTGACCAAAGGGATCATATAGGTGAGTGTAAACATAGCGAAAGCCGTCATAAGTCCGAACGACGCAATCATGATGCCGCGAGCGCCGGTCCCACGGTCCGTGCAGTGTTGAAGCCAATGGAGAGGAGGGTGACGGCAGCGGGAACTTCGCGTCGGTCCACAATATCGCCAACAGAAGCCTGCCAGGCGGTATCGTTGAGCGCGGCACCACTTGCGATCAAGAAGCTGAAGCCGAAGATCATCCACGGGGCGATAAAGCCCAGCACCACTGAAGCCGTAGCATCGCGGATGCTATTACCATTAGGCATCGGCCGGCGAACATGACTCTTCGACGGCTGAAGTTGTCGGCGAGAACCCCTAGCGAAAATGGACAAAATGAAAGCGGGCAGGTTAGACGAAGCCTGCTCGAGCGCAACCATCAGATCGGAGGTCGGAACCGTTGCCATTAGCCAGCTGATAGCAACGGTCTGCATCAGCCAGCCAAGGGAAGAGACTTGAGAGGCTAAACCAGATTGAGCGAAATGTCGTATTCCTGAGCGGCGCAAACGTCTTCGGCGAAACTACATCCGCATCTGCGCCCGCCGCTTTGCTCATTGCTCCGACCGATTCGGTTCCGCCAAGCTTAACCACTTCGCGCGACACGATCCTCTTACACGTCGGATGCGCCAAATGCAGTCTTTGTATTAGTGTCATCTGGTAGCGAGATGCGGAGGTGGCGGCGGAGAGCCGTCGCTGGTGTCGCAGCGGCCTTACATCAGTGCAAACATGCTGTTGCGTGGCGCCGGCACAGTTCCCCCGGCGTCGGCGGCTTCGCCGGCAAGAATGCGAAGGCGCGCCGACTCGCTGCCAAGCTCAAGGTCGTCAGCATGGTTCTTCTGGCCGAGGCTGACGAGCTTGCCGAGCAACTCGGCGCCTTTGTCGGCGATCCTCTGGCGAGAACAAAGCTGTCGGAGACCAGCGTTGCCTGCATTGAGCGGCCGATGAAGGCACTATGCGCATCTCGCTGCGAGATGCAGCCGATATAAAAACAGCATTTGACGCTAGCCGCCAGGAAAGGGGATTGTCACCCCGCATGAGCCGGCGAAGCTTTTGTTCAATTTCGAACATGGACGCGATCGCGCGTTTTGCGCAACCAAACCACGACACACTGATTGAGGTGAGATATGGCGACGACACGCTCCGCAATTCCTCTGACTGGTGTACCGTTTCCGATATCAGAGTATGAGCGCCGGCAAAACAATGTGCTGGATGCGGTTGCTACGGCAGGCTTGGACGCAATCGTAGTAACGGCGCACGGCCACTTGAAGTATCTCAGCGGCTACGATGGGAGCGGTGGATATTTCGCGCCTTTCCCTCTTATTCTGATGCCGGGTCGGGTCCCGATATTTGTTGTCCGAGAATATGACGAGCAGGCAGTACGTTCATATAGCTGCATCGAGGAAATTGAAACCTATACACATCAGCCTGATTTTGGCAGGGTCTGCGCCGATGTATTGCGTCGACTCGGACTGGACAATAAGCGAGTCGGTTTCGAGCTTGGCTGCTGGAATCTCGCGCCCGCCGACGTGCGCGCAGTCCAAGACCAGCTCCCGGATCTGAAGATTACTGACGTCACCCGACTGGTCTCGTCAGTGTCAGCAGTGAAAGGAGAACTTGAGTTGGCGTGTATGCGCGATGCTGTTCGACTCACTGACGTGGCAATTCGAACCTTTCAGCAATCGCTTCGTCCCGGCATTACGGAGATCGAAATGGCAGCGGCCCTAGCTGCGGCGGTAACAAACGACCCCAGCAACGCCGCTGGGGATATCGGGCTTGCGCCGGGTACCATTTTGTTTGGAGAGCGAGTGAAGTTGCCCCATGCGCCAGCGACCCATCATCCTCTCAGCAACAACGAACCTGCCTTTCTGGAGATAGGGGCTTCGAAACACGGGTATACAGTGGGAATGGTTCGATGCGCAGTCCTTGGCAAACATCCCGAAACCGAATCTTTGCACGGCTTGGCTGAAGAGGTCATTGCGGCCCTTGTCTCCTCGATTCGACCAGGTGCTACGCCGGCGGACGTTCACGCTGCTGGGGGCGAGGTGTTGAAGCGATCTGGACGCAAGGGCGTCTTCCGCCAACGAACAGGATACCAAACTGGCATCAATTGGACTGAGCGCGGCGACCTAAGCCTGGAGCCCGATGTAAATGAACCACTCCGAGCTGGCATGACCCTGCACATGCCAAACATTTTGTGCAGCGAAAGTGGCTACCTATTTGGTGCCGGCGCACACGTGCTCGTGACAGAGCGCGGCGCGGAACTCCTGAGCGAAATCCCGCCAACACTTTATCGGGCGTGATGCTAGGCGGCGTGGACAAATTTGAGCCAGTATCTGGCGGTGGCTAGGTAGACCATTCCGAGGAAGCTATTGGCCAATTGATCGTAGCGGGTGGCAATGGCCCGGTTGATTTTGAGGTGGCCGAACATGCGCTCGATTCGGTTCCGCTGCTTGTAGAGCGCCCGGTCATACTCGATCTTCACGCGGCGGTTTGATCGGCCGGGTATGACGGGTTTAATCTTCCGCTCGGCGAGATCGGCGCGAATGGTATCGGCATCGTAGCCCTTGTCCGCAAGGAAGGCGTCCGGTGCACGAGTCCCCCTTTTCCGCCCGCTGCCGAGACATGGGCGCGAACTGTGGTGCTGTCGATGCTGTAGTGGCCGCTGTCCGCCATGACCTCGGCGAGCATTACCGCCACGGTCTCCCAGACCCCGGCCTCGCTCCAGCGTCGGAACCGACGATAGATGGTGTTCCAACTGCCGTATTTGGGCGGGACATCCCGCCATGGAGCGCCGCAGCGGAGCCGCCAGAGAATGCCGTTGATGATCGAACGATTCTGCTTGGGAGGTCTACCTCGGCCGCGTTTGTCAGGGTCGATGGGCAGCAAGCCCTTGAGAACACGCCATTCTGCTTCGGTGAGATCGCCCCTGCTCAAACCTGCCTCCAAAAAGCAGCCTTGAATCAATCCTCTTGGGCTACGTCAATCGCATCGACGTCCGAAATTCCGTAAGGCGGATATACTATTCCGCCAAGGTGATGGACAGTTCGAGAGGGCTGTCGCTATCCGCGAAAAATCGGCTGCCATCCTCAAACTCGATCACCACCTCTCCATCGCGGTGGCGCATGACACGGCGAACAACCTTGCCAATCAGCATCGACGTAGCTCGTTCGCTCTCTTCTTCCAGTGTCATTCCCAATGCTAACAACCCGATCGCAGGAAAGCGACCCTGCTAACATCGAATTTGTCCACGCCGCCTAGGGTCTGCGGTTTGCGGATTGAGTGGCAAAGCGCATGCAGTCCTGGAAAGTAGGTCGTGGGAGGGGGAGGAGTGTCGCGATGGTGACAGCTCTTCCTACTCAGACCTTTGCCATTGGCCGTTGCCAGCAGAGCCAGAGTTTATGATTGCCAGCACTTCGCAGCTGGTCCTCTAAGGCCGAAGCTTATCCATTTGAGGGCAAACGGCTTGTTATCGGGTCGCAGTCGCCGGCGCCAACACCGAGGCCTGAACGCGGGGCTATCTCGGTTCTAGATGGTTACGATATCCAAACTGCATTTGACGAAAACACCGGTGGCATCGATCATTAATTACGCACCGGCGCCTGATCCAAATTACTCAAATGCGGGAACGTGCCTATGGTTGGCGTTGACAGGTTCAAGGAGATCGAGATCGAAGCGATGACTTGGCGCCGGTACCTGCACGAGAATCCGGAGCTTGACTATCGGGTGAATGACACAGCGGCATTTGTGGCGGAAAAGCTGGCTTCCTTCGGGATTAACCACATCGAGTGCAGGATAGCTGAAACCGGCGTGGTTGCGTTGATCCAAGGTCAACTCGGAGATGGGCCCACTATCGGGTTGCGGGCCGACATGGACGCTCTGCCTATACTCGAAGCTTCAGGCAAACCTTGGACGTCGAAAAGGTCCGGACAGATGCACGCGTGTGGTCACGACGGGCATACTGCAATGCTCCTTGGCGCCGCGAAATACCTCGCCGCGACCCGGAACTTCAAAGGGTCCGTTGCCCTGATCTTCCAACCTGCCGAGGAAGATGGCCGCGGCGGCCAAAGAATGGTCCAGGAGGGGATCATGGACCGTTTCGGGATATCTCAGGTCTTTGGCATGCACAATTGGCCAGGCATGGAGGTTGGTGCGTTCGGCATTTGCGAAGGTTCGATTTTTGCCGCGCTCGACGAGTTCGATATTGTGGTCAAAGGCAGAGGGGGTCACGCGGCCGCTCCCCATCTGACAATTGACCCCGTCGTTGTTGCAGCTCAGATCATTTTAGGCTTGCAGACACTAGTCTCACGCAACACGGACCCCACCGAGTCCCTGGTGATCTCCGTCACAAAGCTGAACGCCGGACAAGCTTACAACATCATTCCCGAACGCGCGGAGATTGCCGGAACAGTCAGGACACTGTCACCGATTTTGCGCGACTTCGCTGAAAAACAGATTGAGGCGTGCGCGGAAAATATTGCACGCGCTTCCGGGGCGAAGGTCGAGTTTCAGCATCGCCGCCTGGAGCCCCTCACTGTCAATCATCCCGATCAAACGCGTCGGGCAACAGAGGTGGCGCGTGCTCTGGTCGGCCATTCATCGGTGAACCCCAAAGTCAAACCTAGTTTGGGGTCAGAGGACTTCGCGTACATGCTAGAGGCGCGGCCGGGGGCATGTATACTGCTTGGAAATGGATCGACTGCTGCTCTCCATAATCCAACCTACGACTTTAACGATGAAGCACTGCCATACGGCATTGGATACTGGGTCAACTTGGCCGAGGCTGCTCTAGCACCATGACATTGTCCAAGCAAAACAACCTTGGCTAATCAAGGCTGAGATCACAAGAAGAGGGTAACGACATGAAATACGAAATAAATCGCCGACGATTGCTGCAGGCGACATCGACCGCCATGGCGGCTGGCGCTCTGTCTTCAATTGCGGGCCGCGTTGCGGCCCAAACACCCAACCAGATCAACGTAGTGCTAGGCGGCGGCGATTGGGGAAAGGCTAACATTGAGGCTTACGCTAAGCCATTTGAAGCTGAGACCGGTATCAAGGTCAACCCAATCACCGACGACATGGGTATGGGACAGGTCGAGTTGATGGTAAAATCGGGCAATGTCACGGTAGATGTCGGGGCGCTTACGCAAGGGTCCGGCTTGGTCGCAGCTAAGAAAGGAATTCTTGAAGAAATTGATTACTCCTTGTTCAGGAAAGAAGAGCTAGACGGAATTTATGAATTTGCCAAGCAACCGTTTGGCGTGGCAAATTTGATTTACTCATATAATATGGTATATAGCACAGACGTATTCCCAGCTGATAAACCCCGGCCGACAAACTGGGCTGAATTCTGGGATGCTGATAAGTTTCCCGGCGTTCGCACCTTGGTGTCCGGCCAGTTTGGTTCAGAAGGACCCTGGGAAGAGGCCCTGTTAGCGGACGGTGTATCTCCCGATAAGCTCTACCCGATGGATATCGACCGGGTGTTTGCCAGTTTGGACAAAATAAAGCCGCACATCCGTAAGTGGTGGAGCAGCGGATCAGAGATTCAACAGATGTTGCATGATAAGGTCGTTGACATCGCTCAATCGTATGACGGAAGAGCTCTACTGTTGATCGATCAGGGCGCCGCGACGGAGATCAATCGAAACCAGGCGAAGCTGCAGTGGGATTATTGGGTCATTCCAAAGGGTTCACCCAACGCGAAGGCTGCGCAGAAGTTTATCGAATTCGCCACTCGCGCGGAACGTCAGGCAGCATTTTGCCAATTGTTTCCTGAGGGACCAAGCAACGGCAATGCGTTCAAACTTCTTCCCGAGAAAGTTGCGCGCAAGCTCCCTACCCACCCAGATTACATCAAGAGCAGCGTTTCCATCAACGGCAAATGGTACAATGAGGTAGGCCCCAGCGGTGTTTCCAACACTGAGATGCTTATCCAGCGGTGGAATGAGTGGATCCTGCAGTAGGGTTGGTTGAAGTGCGAAAGTCCGGTCGGGGTAACTCCATACCGGGCTAAAGTCGAAACTGATGCTGAAAATGTGACGGGGAGCGGGGTAGCCCACTAGCCTCTCCGCTCACGGCATCGGGTACGACGGCAGAAGGTACGGCAAATGCCTGCTAATGCACGCCAGCGATGGTGGAGGAGCCACAGTGAACATGCACGCAATGAATACCGCCCCCCGTTCGGAAGTTGACGCTGCAGATGTGAACCAATCGGTGCCACAAATTCAGTTCAGCAGTGTTACCAAGATGTACGGGAGTGTTCCGGCGGTCAGGGATCTGTCGCTGACCGTGCGTCGCGGCGAGTTCTTGACGATTCTCGGCCCGAGCGGCTCGGGTAAGACCACTACCCTGATGCTCTTGGCCGGCTTTGAGGCCCCGAGTTCGGGTGATATTATGATCGCCGGCCATTCAGTGGCTTCGGTCCCGTCCTACCGGCGCGATCAAGGAATTGTGTTCCAGAGCTATGCGCTGTTCCCGCATCTCACAGTGGCTCGAAACCTGGAATTCCCTCTCGAAATGCGGGGCATGGCTCCCGATCAGAGGAAGGTTCGGGTAGCCCGTATGCTTGAGCGCGTGCATCTAGGGGAATTCGGCGGTCGCATGCCATCCCAATTGAGTGGCGGTCAGCAGCAGCGCGTGGCGCTAGCCCGCGCGCTGATTGCCGATCCACCCTTCCTATTACTTGATGAACCGCTTGGCGCACTCGACCGTAACCTGCGTGAGCAGATGCAGATCGAGATGAAGAGCTTGCACAAGGAGTTCGGTATCACGACGGTGTGCGTTACGCATGACCAGGAGGAGGCGCTTACTCTGTCAGACCGGATTGTTGTAATGCGCGCAGGACGTGTCGAGCAAATCGATACACCAGAGGCCCTCTATGATCGGCCATCATCGTGCTTTGTCGCTAAATTTCTGGGTGAGGCGAACATTCTCGAGGATGCCTTGTTGCTGGCCAGAGGGGGCAACGCGCCGCAAATCGGCACCGTTGCGATGATAAGGCCAGAGCGCATCAGTGTACTTCCGAAGACTGCGGAGTGGGCTCAAACGGACCAGCGGCAATATGTTGCCGGTGCGGTCGACGATATGATTTTTGCCGGCCCTCTGCGAAAATACCATGTTCGCGTTGGCAACAATGTTCTCATCGTCCGGGAACATGTCGCGGCAGACCAACCTGTTTTCCAGCCAGGCGAGGAGGTTTGCCTCACGTGGCTGCGGTCAGACATTCGCTTCGTTTCGCCATAAGCGATTGATAAGGGATATCCATGAAGCTTTTGCGCAGAATGGCCAAGGTGCCACTTGGGTTAACCGCGCCCGCGTTCGCGCTTTTGCTTGTGGTTTTCGGTGCCCCTATAACCTTGCTTTTCCTAAGCAGTGTCAATGCCCCCGATTTCTCGTTCCAATACTACGGAGCGTTTTTCGCCCAGCCAGCTAATGTGCGGGTGCTCTTTCAAACGATAGAAATAAGTCTGGTCGCAACTGCCATCTGCTTAATCGTAGGCTATCCAACCGCGTATCTGATCGTCACGGCATCCAAGACTCTGCGCATGACGCTCATCGCTCTCGTGATCATCCCCTATTTGACCAGTGGGCTGGCGCGTACCTACGCATGGATTGTTATTCTTGGGGATCGCGGGGTCATCAACAACATCTTGCTGGACGTCGGATTGATCGATCGACCTCTGCAACTCATCTATAACCGAACCGCGGTCTATATTGGCATGGTCCACATCATGCTGCCGATGATGATACTTCCCTTGGTTAGTGCGATGATGGGGATCGATCGGTCCTTGATGGCTGCTGCACGCAGTATGGGAGCGGGACCTTTCACCGCTTTCAGGCGTGTATTTCTCCCCCTTAGCATTCCAGGCGCACGGAGTGGCTCGCTCCTAGTTTTTGTGTTCTGCCTAGGATTCTATATCACGCCGGCGGCACTTGGGGGATTGCGCGATGCCATGCTTTCAACCTTCATTGCGGCCGAGGTGAATAGCTCGTTCGATATTCCGCGCATTGCCGCTGCGTCCTTCATCCTTCTCGGGTTTGCCATTGTGGTGCTTTCCATGGTCGGGCTTGACCTCTCCGGCAAACAAGAGCAAAGCCAAACTCGAGCTCCGAAGGGCTCGATGTCCCGACTACCCATTGTTCTTGTTATCAAACGAAACTTCAGCGAAATTCTGCGTCCCTATCGTGTCAAACGGTGGACGGGACGGCGCTACGTGCCTGGGGCGGAAAGGCGATGGCCTAAAGTCGTCGCGATCGTTTTTATCGTTTTGGTGATGGCCTTTCTTTTATTCCCAGGGATAATCGTTGTCATCATGTCGTTCAGTTCCGGGGCATTTTTGCAATTTCCGCCTTCGGGCCTGTCGCTTCAATGGTATCGCTCGTTTTTCGGCGATGCATCTTGGAGCGGAGCAGCTTGGACCAGCGTCGAGATTGGTGTCGAGGTAGCTGTTATTTCTACTCTATTGGGAACACTTGCTGCTTTCGGATTGAGCCGAATAAGCGCAAGACTTCGCGGCGTGCTGACAATGATCATAATCACGCCTATCACCTTTCCAGTTATCGTGGTCGGTATCGCGACTTATCTGGGTCTCATCCAGATTGGTCTAATCGGCACAAAGGGTGGTATCGCCCTCGCTCACAGTATCGGCGCTGTTGGAATTGTGGTGGTGATCGTTTCTGCGACGTTGGCCAACTTCGATCGGACGTTAGAGCAGGCGGCCAAGAGTATGCGTGCCGGACCACTGCAAACGTTTTTTCGCGTAACACTGCCGTTAATCAGGCCGGGAGTGATCGGCGGCGCCATGTTCGCATTCCTCCAGTCATTCGATGAAGCGGTCATAACGTCTTTGGTCGGCGGTCTGTCGGTGCGGACGTTGCCCTTGAAGATGCTGGAGAATATCCGCCACCAAATCGACCCGACGATTGCTGCAGTCGCTTCTCTTTTGATGCTTCTGCCTTTAATCTGGATGCTTGTCCTCTATGCCGTCTGGTGGCGTTCTCGACCGAGCATGCAGCGAACATTACAGGAAGCCGCTGCCTAACTGGCGTGGCAGATCCACTTCCTGATGATGCGTCCGACCTATTCCTACGGACTGGCGACAAGCATCTGTTCGGGGCTTCAACGGGCGGATAAAATGGCCACCTGGTCCAAAACGGAAACCAGTAAAGCTCTTGCAATTATCATCTGGCACATGCGGATCAAGGATTCGGACTATGTCTGGGATCGGCCGGCCTTGCTCGCCAGCAAGCTCAGACCTGCCGATCCTCTTGCTGCGCGCCAGGATGGAATTCGAGGTCAACGGCGCTGACCGGATCGCACAGATCCTTCGCCCGTCTGAACAACGAACAGCTAGCCAACGTCAACCGGCTGATCGCGCGATTTCTGAAATCGGCTACCCACCGCGACTTTGACCTTCCTCCTCCCTTAGTGCACCGGGATCAAGGTGACGAACCAAGGGACAGGTCAGCAGAGCGAGCCCTGGTCATCTGAAAACGCGATGGTGCCGTCTCGGACATTATATTGGCGAAGTGGTGACCGCGTGTGCATAGTTCCAGGCGAAAAAAATAGCCGTGTACAAGACCATATGCCCGGTCAAAGTCGCCAGATCACCCGCAATAGGTTAAGCAATGAACGAAGCACCACATCTTACGTTTGATCTCGATGCGCATGGCGTGAGCAGAGGACACCTCGTTGTGCCGGGAGGCGCCGACCATGAAGAGTTCTCGCTTCCGGTTTTTAGTCTTAATAAGGGCGATGGACCGCGCCTTCTTATCACCGGTGGGAATCATGGCAATGAAATGGAGGGGCCATTAGTCGCGCGGCGGCTTATCGAGTGGCTGCCACAAGCGCAAACCAGTGGTAGGATCATCGTGCTGCCAGTGCTTAATCCATTGGCAGTTCAAGCATGGAGCCGCAATACTCCGCTTGATGGTTTGAATCTGAACCGCGTGTTTCCGGGCCGTGCCGACGGGTCTGTTACGGAACGAATCGCGGATGCGGTTTCACGCGTATTGTTGCCAAATGCCGACATCGTTTTCGATCTGCACAGCTTCGGCCCAACGTGGGATTTTCCCCCGGCGGTCATCACGCATCCAATTGCTGATGCGGATCTCATGGCTAAGACGCTCGCAATGGCAGCGGCATTTAAGCTGCCCGTAACATTGCTCTGGCAACATGACGACACGGCTGGGATGTTCGACAGTTGGGCACATAGCCTAGGGAAGGTATTCGTTTGCGCGGAATTCGGCGGTGGTACGGTTAGCGCAGAAGCTCTAGCGATTTATGAAGCTGGAGTTCGCAACGCGCTCGTTATGCTTGGACTCGTCGAAGGAAAAGTCGAGGACGTGTCTTTCCGTAACAAAAGGTCCAGTCAGACCCTTGAGACGCTGATATCAGACGAGTTGAAATCGCCCGCGCAGGGTATCTTCGAACCTCGCTGCTCTGTGTTGGATGAAGTGAGGTCGGGAGATCTTATAGGTATCCTACACTCTATGGATTCTGTTTCCGCTCCGTCCATTGACATCCGAGCGCCTGGGCCATCAATCGTCCTAGCCATAGGATCGGGCGCGCATGTCGACCGCAATGAAGGGGTAGCCATCCTTGCGCGGCCGCTGCATAACTAGAGGTACAGATTAGCCGCGCCTTGGCCAGCTGTAGTAACTCCGGTATGAAGGCACTGGCCTCGACTGGAGCTTATAGGCCAGCTCCTCGGATCGATCAGCGGCTGATCCTGTCTTCCAAAATCATGCCAAAAAGATTGCTTGATCCTTGATCGCTTGGTTTATACTAACCATGGTTGAAAGTGGCGGTCCGAGATGGGAGCTGGCCGGACGGATTGATCGCCTAGCTTCTGTTATGGAAGCAGGGGCGACGATCCGGCGCACCGCGACCAAGAGGGGAGGCGGACGGTGCCGTCCCCGCTGACGCCCGTAAAACAACTTTATCGTATCTTAAAACGAGATGGGCACGTTCGGGGCTTTATATTGGCAAAACCGATTCCGAACGGGGCATAACTTAGGACAGAGCGCGCAAATCCGGCCGCAGCTCATAGCTTGGCCAAACTCGAGTATAATTCAGTGCAGATCAAAGACGTCATTCTCACGCCCGGCAACGGCGCCTTCTTTTATGACGATCAAGCTGCCATTAGGGCAGGGGTTGGCCAGGACGGTTTTGTTTACGTCGGCGAGCCATTGACGCCCGGCTTCCGTGATATCCGTGTTCCGGCAGCTTGCTTAAGCGTCGGGCTTGTCCTGGAAGACGATATGGTCGCCTGGGGCGATATGATGGGAGTGCAATACTCAGGGGCTGGCGGGCGTGACCCCCTGTTTGACGTCGGAGCCATCATGGATCTCACGTCACGTGTTGTTGTCCCGCGGCTCTTAAACATTGATGCGTCCAGCTTTTTGACAGCCTGCTCCAGTGTCTTCGATCTCCATACTGGGAAACGACTCCCACTATGCATCGAATATGGGGTCAGCCAAGCCCTTTTAAGCGCTGCTGCCCATGCTGCGCGTCGTACCATGGCGGAGGTGGTTTGTTCGGAATTTTGCCTATCCATGCCGCATCGTCGTGTCCCAATTTATTGCCAGAGCGGTGATGCGCGCGAAATCAATGTCGATAAAATGATCCTGAAGGGGGTGGATGTGATCCCGCATGGCCTCATCAACTCGCGTAGCAAATTCGGCGTTGGGGGAGAAACCTTTCTGGATTTCGTCAAATGGGTGGCGCACCGCGTCAAGCAAATCGGCCAACCAGACTATTCTCCGGTGCTGCATTTCGATGTGTACGGCTGGATCGGTATGGAGATCGGGCTCGACGTCCAGCGCATCGCCGACTTCATCAGTAAGGTTGCTGACGCGGTTCCGGAGTTCACGGTGAATATCGAATCGCCAGCCGACTTCGGGTCTACGCCGGCGCAGGTCGAAAATTACGGGCAGATCGTCGGCATTCTGAATGCGCGCGCGTCACGTGCGCGCATCGTTGTCGATGAACGCTGCAACACCTTAGAGGATGTGCGTCTGTTTGCGGAGGCTAAGGCGACCCATCTCGTGCAGATCAAGACGCCGGACGTGGGCTCGATCGCCGACAGCGCCCGTGCGGTGCTTCTGTGCAAAGAGAACAACGTGGACGCCTATGTGGGAGGCAGCTGCAGCGAGACGGATCTCTCCGCGCGAGCGACGGTTCACATTTCGGTGGCAACACAGGCGGACATGATGCTCGCGAAGCCTGGCATGGGCATCGACGAAGGTCTTTCCATTGTAGGCAACGAACAAAATCGGTTGCTCGCCATGCTTGATCGGCGTCGGGCACAAAACCTGAAAGCCGCGTAGGAAGCGCCCTGATGCTAAACAGTCTCAAGGACATCACGGTTGTGGCGGTCGAACAGGCCGTTGCAGCTCCCTACGCATCGTCTCGCCTTGCTGACGCAGGCGCCCGGGTGATCAAGGTCGAAAGGCCCGAAGGGGACTTTGCCCGAAACTACGACAAGCTGGTGCGGGGGCAGAGCGCGTACTTCGTCTGGCTCAACCGGGGTAAGGAGTCGGTCTGTCTAGACCTGAGGTTGGAGGCGGATCGCGCCGTCCTCGACACGCTCATTGCCAGTGCTGATGTCTTCATCCAGAATCTAAAGCCGGGCAGCATAGAAAAACTGGGGTTCGCGTCCGCTGATCTGCGTCGACGATATCCGCGGCTGATCACCTGCGACATTTCTGGTTTCGGGGAGTCAGGGCCGTATTCCCATTTGAAGGCCTACGATCTGATCGTCCAGGCCGAAACAGGTCTATGCGCTATCACCGGCAACCAACAGGGGCCTGCGCGTGTAGGGGTCTCGGTTTGCGATATCTCGGCGGGCATGACAGCGCACAGCGCCATTCTTCAGGCACTGTACCACCGCGAGGTCACCGGCGAAGGGACCAGCATCCAGGTGTCACTGTTTGATGCCGTCGCCGACTGGATGAACGTGCCGGTTTTGCAAAATGATTACAGCGGCTACCAGACGGTACGCGCAGGCGTGAAACACCCGTCGCTCGCGCCGTATGGTGCCTATCGCTGTGCCGACGGCAAAGAGGTCATCTTTTCGGTTCAGAATGACCGCGAATGGGTGAATTTCTGCGAGAAATTCCTGAAGCAGTCCGGGCTCACACGCGCACCTGGTTTTGCTGACAATATGGAGCGCCTCGCTCATCGTGCGCAACTTGATGAGATCATTGAACAGCGGTTTTTTGAACTATCCTGCCACGATGCGATGCAGGAGCTCGAGGCGGCCGGCCTGGCATATGGCCGACTGAACGAAGTGGTGGATGTTTCAAAGCATCCACACATTCGCAGGGTGCAGGTTGGAACACCCGATGGAGCCGTCGAGACGATAGCGCCGGCGGCGATTTTCAACTCGGAGCTCCCCTCGCTTCGCCCAGTCCCGGCTCTTGGCTCTCATACCGAGGCTGTCCGCGAGGAGGTGCGGGCGCTTTTGCGCGAAAGAGCCGCGTCAGCGTGAGCGCGCGTTTCAGTAAGGTGAGACTGCTCGCGGTTTACAAAATGCCTGTGTACCTCGGATCATTTCAGCGCACCGGCCGCCTAGAAAGCTCACTGGCAGCGCCCGCGCTAAAATCGGCCGCAAAGGCGTCTCCATGATCAAGGACACCTTTGCGGCCGTTGAAGGCGCGATGTCTGTACCGCGCTGGAGATCCCTGCTCTTCGTTCCTGTTCACGTTCCGCGCTTTGTAGAGACGGCCCATGAGCGGGGCGCAGATGGCGTCATTCTCGACCTGGAGGATTCCGTGCCCCAGGATCGGAAAGGAGAGTCACGGCAGCAGCTTCCTGAATGCGTGGCAGAGGTGGGCCGGAAAGGCGCATCTGTTTTGGTCCGCGTGAATCATGGTCTGCGCGCCTTGGCGGCCGATCTCGATGCAGCCGTGATGGCGGGTGTTGACGCACTGGTTCTTCCGAAGACGGATTCGGCAGAGTGGGTTATAGAGATCGCGAATGCGGTTTCGGAACTAGAACGTGAAAGAAATCTTCCGCAGGGAGGCATCCGGTTCCTTGCCCAGATTGAGACCCCGGGCGCCTTGCAAAGGCTTGCGGCCATTGCGTCGGCGCATCCAAGGATGGTCGCAATGGCGCTTGGCCCTGAAGACTTCAGCGCCGCTGTTGGCGGCGCCCCAGGATTCGACCTTCTTTTGACGCCGAACCTTTCTGTTCTGTTTGCCGCCCGCGCGGCCGGCTTGCTCCCGCTGGGCTTCATAGGAAGCATCGGCGAGTTCTCGGACACGCATAAACTTCGTGAGGCCGCGGTGCGGGCGCGGCGGCTTGGCTTTGCCGGAGCTTTGGCGATCCATCCGACACAGGTGGCCATATTCAATGAGGCTTTCTCGCCAAGCGCCCAGGAGCTCGAGTGGGCCCATAAAGTTGTCGCGGCGGCAAATGATGCCGCCACGCGTGGACTGTCCGCATTCTCGTTGAATGGCAAAATGATAGATCCGCCAGTGGTGCGGCGCGCCCACGAGATCCTGATTCTTGTGGGCAACAACTGACTGGCCTGTTATCAGCGGCTGAACAGGAGCGAATGGCACTACACCGCGCCGGGCAAGCCGATGCAAAATGGCTACGCGATTCCCTCAACGGCCGAATGCGAGACGAGCTGTTGAACGATGGCCTGTTCTTCGGCCTCGACCACGCCCGCAGTGCCACTGCCGAATGGAGGCAGGACCTAAATCCTGTTCATAACACTCATCTGTCTATGTCATTTGAGTGAATAGGTTTTGCTGATCTGGATGCGATCCCATGGGGTATTTTGGGTTTTGCCGCGCGCGATGAACGATGCGCTGAGCCGCCGGTTCGTCAAGCGTTGATCGGCTGAAGACCCATGGACCGTCCGGCAGAGGATGAACGCCTTCGATCGACGCGAGTCCACCGAAGGCGATGCAACGCGGCTCGCCATTGTCAAGCAGACCACGCCAGCAGGAATAGCGCGGAATGTTGTGCTTGGTTCCCGTGTAGCGGACCGTCAGCTCGCGGCCGCAGCGCCGGCAGCGGACAAGGTCGGCGAGCAGAGCGTCGCCATGCTTGGGCGCCCCGTGATGCCGGCTCGTGGGCACGTGGTCGCTCACCATCTTGCGGATCGCTTCCGCCTTTCCCAGCCGACGTAGCCTTCGTGTGCACCCGGAATCAGCGCCAGCATCTCGCGCCTTACGGCGGCTGCGCGAGCGAATGGCGGCATCTGCGCGGTCTGCGCGTCGTGCGGGTTGGAGAAGATCGAACTGATATGTCGTAGGCTGGCGCGGTATGGACCTCTCCCCGGTTCGCTTCGTGAGGACCCGATGCTGCGCCCGAATCCTCCAATTGCGATGGGGTGTGGGAATTGGCCGTCGGGTCCTGCAGCAGTGTCACCAAGACGCCAAGCGTTCTGGGATCGATATGTGGGGCAGGGCAATGCGCCACGCGGTGCAGACCGCGATCAAACATCCAGGCCGGAACTTCCAGCCACCGATCGGAGGCGTGGCGGGAGAGACTGCAGCGGAAAACCTCCCGGTCGGCGTTCTCGATCACCTCATGAACGTGAACACAACGCCCGGCCCAAGGATGCCACGGATAAAGAAACTTGCGTTCCTCGGTCCTGTGGGTGTTCTTTCCTGGTGTTGTTCAACACCGTGAGGCCGCATTCCTCGCTCGCTATTTGACCCCGGCGGTCTTCGCCGGAACCCTCGCCGCAACCGGCTCCGACGCTGCACTCAATGAAGGCTTCGCGCCTCCGCCCGTTGCTCAAACCGCGCCATAACAGAAACGGCCGAGGCTAATCGCCACTGGTTGAAAGTTCAGTGGCAGGTCAGAGGGTCTGGCTCGACGGCCTTAGCTTCAGGCTATCCGGCCAATCCCGGCGATCACCCAGCGACACGATGACTGACCAGTGCTCAGCGCCACCGCCGGAGCTGCAAAAAGAGTTGCGTATGATTGAGCGTTCGACCACGTTGCTGTCGATCTTGATATGGCCTCGTCCAGGATGCGCGAGAGGCGCTTCCCAGCGCGAGAGCGTGTAGGGGATCGCCGCTGTGAGCTTGGTCTTCTGACTGATTTGGCCGAGCTTCTCTAGCCGCCCTGGGTCCAGTGCCGTGATGGTTGAGCACTTTTTGCCTGCGTGCAGCAAGGCCTCGTTGGCCTCGGCTACGGATGTCATCCTCGATCTTTTAGAGTTCGCGGATCCTTCTTAGCGCCTCGATCGGGCGCGGCATGGCAGAAGGCGAGCGTGAAGCCGCTTTTCGTCGGCCAGCAAGCGATGGCCCGCTATAGCCGTCGACCTGCAAGTTCCGGTAGAGAGCCTGCGAGATGAGCGATCGCACGCTGGGCCTTTTCGGTCCGGCGCATAGACATAAGACGCCCGGCGGTCCGCTCCCTCCCTAATCAGTCATCGCGGGCATAAATCCAGAGTAGGCCTGTCTTCGTCTTGCCGACCCCGGAACGAGCACCGGCGCGGTCGTCGCACGTCGGCGAAGAGTTTTGGCGAGGACTTCGGTTTTGCTAAAGCAACCGTTCATGGACCAGACGTAGGTGCCAGTCCGGCGCGGCCGACTACCGGCGCTGCCAGCAGCCTGGGCAAGCGAACCAAATTGTAGCCCGCCAAGTTATGCCGCGCCCGCGGTGGCACATCCTCGCAGCTTGACCTTGGCCATGCCGTCTGAGGTCTTGACTGACCGAACCCTCCTCTGACCCCTTAGGGCAGTGCTGACTGAGATCATAGCCCGGATGGCGCTTCGTGCGGTCATCGATCGCTATACGCGAGGCTTGTTGCTTTCTGCTCAAATGGGCGTTGAAGGCAACGCGCGGCGTGATCTTGCTCTTTGCAGGTCCTTGACTGGCGCGTCCTAGGCTTCGCCAGCGCCAGTCGATGCGCCGTCGCGGCGTCTGCGGTCCAACATAGCGAGAGCGGCATCACGCTCGCCTGTGCCAGGCCTGGGTATGAAACTTTCCAGTCAAGCCGGATTGGCCAGCACCTGGGTGCATAACCAACCTGTTGTCGCGGCTTCATTAGCATGAGGTGCCCGGAAACGAAGATACGTATGGACCCCGCCCCGCTTTCCAATTGAGCCTAGGGGCTGCTGATTCCTTCTTCGCCAAGGGTCGTGAACGGCGTGATCGACCAATGGATTAGGTTGATGGGACGATGAGTGTCGCCTCGGTCGAGCAATGGTGGATGAAACTGCGATGACATGTCCGATAGGATCTCTGTAATCGCCCTGCCTGACGCCCTGCCTTCAGGTTTTCGACATAAAATTTCACCTCGGTCACACCTGATCTTAATGTCGCCAGCGATCTAATCCAGTGTGCCAGGAATGAGGTACCGTACGGCCGCACTGCGAGAATGCCTTCTTCGCAAATCCCAGTCCTCGCCGTGACTGCTAGGTGCAATACTGCAAGCCAGCTGAACCAATTGAGGATCTGTCCCCTCATCGAGGCGCGGATTGACTTGGATGACGACGGGTCCAGGCTTCGTCCACGGAGTTCAATGTTCGTTGGCCCAGCTGAGGCCGTGAGCTTGCAAGCAATTCTGTGACACGTTGACGATACGATCATGCTCGTCATTAGTCAGCAGGGTTGGTTGGACAATTCACCTCTCGGAAGAGGAAATGGGGTGGCCGGCCGAAGTCCGCCAGCGGCAATAGCAATGACCTCCTTTCCCATCTTGTTAGCGCCGCTGGTTGCAATGGCGCTTGGTACTGAAGACTTCAGTGCAGCTGTTGGCGGTGCCCCAGAACTCGACCTGCTTTTGACGCCGAACCTTTCCGTTCTGTTCCCCATGCGGCAGTCTCGGCTCGATAGGAAGCATCGGCGATTCTTAGACAATGATAACTTCGTGGGGCCGCAGGCGATCCATTTAAACATCGATGGGGCTTTTCACCAAGCGCACAAGAACTCGAGGGACCCGTCGTGTCCTCGCGGCGAAAAAGATGCGACGGCGCAAGGCAAAGGCGCGTTCACATTGGACGGGAAGATGGTCGATCTACCGGTTATTCGAAGGGTCCGAGAAATCATCTCCATGGATCAGGGCGCCGAGTTGGCCGGTTGAAGCCTCGGCGGGTTGGGTCCATTCTGGACACATAGGTTACGGTTTTGGTCAAACCACACTGAGATGACACGACAGTTAGGCGTCATGTCGCTCTGCAATTATTGCTGTCGCGCCATCACATTTCGAGATAGATTACATCATTGCAGTCCGCCCTCGGAAGAGTACCCGTGGAAATCAGGCAGTTAAGATACTTTGTTGGCGTGGTCGAAGCAGGCAGTTTCACGAAGGCCGCTGGCTTTCTGAATGTCGCCCAGAGTGCGCTGAGTCTGCATGTGCGCCAATTGGAGGAAGGCTTCGGCACTCAGCTGCTGATACGCGACAGGACCGGCGTGAGCGTGACGGCGTCAGGAGCCAAACTCCTGGAGCGGGCGCGGGCGATTCTCAAAGAAATTCGAATTACCGAGGTGGAATTGACCAACACAGCCGCTTCCCCCGCCGGGGAGGTGACTATTGGCATTCCGTCTGGAGCTGCTCGCGTCCTGAGCGGTCCGCTGCTTGAGACGGTAAGACACGAACTGCCCAAGGTGTCCCTCAAGATGGTCGAGGGTATGACGGGACCGCTAGAGGAATGGATGGCGGCTGGACGCTTCAATCTGGCGGTTCTGTACCGCACTGCGGACAGTGTGGGGCGAATGACTGTGCTAGCGCGCGAAGACCTTTGTCTGGTGGTTCCGTCCGGCGAGCCACCGTTTGAAGATGCGATATCTCTGGCCGACCTGCATGCATTCCCCCTGGCGGTTCCCATGCGCAACAACAATGTCAGGCGTTCGGTGGCTGATGTCGTCGCACAACACGGTTGCGCGATGGACGTCAAGTTTGAAGTGGACTCGCTCTCAACGATCATCAACATGGTCGTAGAGGGAAAAGCGCATTCTATTCTCGCCCCGTCTGCCGTTCAGAAAGAAGCCTCTCAAGGGCTGGTCCGGACGGTCAAGATAGTCGATCCGGTAATTACCCGCTCCGTGGTGCTTGCTGTAAATCCCAAAGATGAGCGTTCTGCGGCCGTTTCTGCGGTCCGCAAGCTCATTCCGAAGGTCGCCAGAGAATTGATTGAGAGCCGGGGCTGGGTAGCATCGGCTCCTGACGCGACCTGAGAACCATCGATCTGTAAACAACGGCATGACTTCCTTCCTGTCGGAACAGATCGATCTGGATTCCAGATGGATTTAGGCACTAATCGATATTTGACCCGCTGCGACCATCGCGATGAAACTGGCTCAAGCGAGCTCAGCGGCTTCGAAAATTGAAACGGCGCTCGCATGGCCAGAATCACAAGTGGAGCCCGCGATGTCCCACGCCAGGAGCTACGAGCTCTTCATTAATGGCAAATGGCGAGCCGGTGGTAGCCGAGCCACTTTGCCGGTGATCAACCCGGCGACGGAGAAGGTATTTGCCTCAGTGGCCTCGGCTACGGTTCCAGACTTGGATGAAGCTCTTGCTTCGGCAGAACGCAGCCGCAAGGCGTGGTCCTCACGCCCCGCCAAAGAGCGTGGCGAGATCCTCGTCTCTGCCGCCAGCAATCTGGCTGAGAAAGCTGGCGCCGCAGCCAGGGACCTGTCGTCCGAACAGGGAAAGACGATTGCCGAAGCAACAGGAGAGTACGCGCGCGCAGTCGAAACGCTGGAATGGAATGGCCGGCATGCCGATGAGTTGTCGACCCCGATTCCGTTGGGTCCGAACAGGATGATCGTCCCGGAGGCCCTCGGTGTCGTCGCTGCCTTTACGCCGTGGAACTATCCAGCCGTTCTCATCGCCCGCAAGCTCGCCCCCGCGCTGGCGGCAGGCTGCCCGGTGATCCTCAAAGGGGCCGAAGAGACGCCAAGCGTGGCTGTCCATGTCGTGGAATCTTTGCGTCAAGCAGGGATACCGGAAGGCGTGGTCAACCTGGTGTTCGGTGTTCCTGTGCATATATCACGGCATCTGCTCAGTTCGCCAATTGTCAAAGTCTTGACGTTCACGGGGTCGACCGCTGTTGGGAAACAGCTGGCCACACTGGCCGCGAATAATCTGCAGCGCTGCATCCTTGAGCTCGGTGGACATTCCCCGGTTATTGTGTGCGAAGATGCCGACCTGGCAACGGCGATACCGGCTATTTCGGAATACAAATTCGAGTGCGCGGGCCAGAGTTGTAATGCGCCCAGCAGGATTCTTGTCGCCCGATCCCGCTATGAGGAATTCCTGTTCCGGATGACGGAGGCGGTCCGAAAAATCAGGATCGGTCCACCGGATGACCCTGCAACGCAGATGGGTCCCATGGCAAACGCGCGGCGAATCGAGGCCATGCAACGCCTGACCAAAGATGCGGTAGAGGGCGGCGCCCAAATCGAGACCGGTGGCATCCCCCTTGACCGACCGGGGTTTTACTGGCCGCCAACCATCCTGACTGGCGTACCGAAGGAAGCGAGAGTGCTTCATGAAGAGCCGTTCGGACCAATTCTCACCGTGGCTCCTTTCGATACGATCGAAGAGGCGATCGATGAAGCCAACGCCACGGAGTACGGTCTGGCCGCCTACTTGTTTACTGGCGCGGCCGATACGCAACAGAGGCTTGTGGGCGGTCTTTCTGCGGGCGCTGTTAGTGTGAATTACCTGAAAGGGGTTTCCGCTGATGCCCCTTATGGAGGAGTCAAACAAAGCGGCTATGGATATGAAGGCGGCGAGCAGGGGGTGCGAAGCTTCCAGATTCTGAAAATGGTCAATGGCCTCGGTTCATTTGGATAAAATCCGGTGGGAAACAGAACACGGACCATGGCCGGTAGCGACATCACAAGGAGCGTCGCCGACGCCCTTCAGTACATCTCGTACTATCATCCTCCAGATTATATCCGGTCTCTTTCTCACGCATACACGCGAGAACAGAGCCCGTCGGCGAAGAATGCCATAGGTCAGATTCTGCTGAACTCCCGCATGGCGGCCTTTGGGCGGCGCCCGATTTGTCAGGACACCGGACTTGTGGTTGTCTTCGCAAAGGTCGGCATGGATGCCCGCATTAAGTCAACAGCCAGTTTCGCGGATCTTGTGAATGAGGGCGTACGTCAAGCCTATCTCGATCCGGACAATCCCCTTCGGGCATCGATCGTTGCGGATCCCCTCGCTAGACGGGTCAACACCCGCGACAACACACCGGCAGTTGTCCATGTCGACCTGGTGCAAGGTAACCAGATTGAGATCACCATCGCCGCGAAAGGCGGCGGGTCGGAGAACAAGGCACGTTTTACCACCCTCAATCCCACCGCCTCCGTTTCCGACTGGGTGGTCAATACCGTTTCGACCCTTGGCAGCGGGTGGTGTCCACCTGGACTGATCTCTGTCGGCATCGGTGGTAGCGCTGAAAAGGCGATGCTGCTGGCCAAGGAGGCCATGAACGAGCCCATAGATATGGCGGAACTGATCGCAAGGGGGGCGTCAAGCGCAGAAGAGGGGCTGCGGATTGAGCTTTATGAGCGGATCAACGCGCTTGGTATCGGCGCCCAAGGCCTTGGTGGTCTGACGACAGTCGTTGACGTCAAGGTTGCGACCTATCCTACTCATGCAGCGTCCAAGCCTGTGGCGCTCATCCCGCAATGCGCCGCCAACCGGCACCTGAAGTTTACTTTGGACGGCTCTGGACCCATCAGCCTCCAGCCGCCCGATTTGCGCGAATGGCCCGACATCGGAGCCGACGAATTGAACCCAGCCGGCGTCCGGCGGGTCAATTTAGATACGCTTACGAAGGAAGAGACGGCATCGTGGCGCTGCGGTGAAACGCTCCTGCTTTCTGGAAAGATGCTGACGGGCCGTGACGCTGCCCACAAACGAATGGTCGAACTGATTGATGCCGGCAAGCCGCTCCCAGTCGATCTGAGGGGCCGCGTGATCTACTACGTCGGTCCCGTCCGGGCAGTGAGGAATGAAGTCGTTGGACCCGCCGGTCCAACAACCTCCAGCCGCTTGGACGATTTTACGGACAAGGTGCTCGCCGAAACCGGCCTTTTCGCGATGGTGGGCAAAGCGGAGAGGGGACCGGCGGCCATCGCGTCGATTGTAAGACACAGAACGCCATACCTTGCTGCAGTGGGTGGCGCTGCGTACCTGATTTCAAAGTCGATTAAGGCGGCGCGGATTGTCGCCTTTGAAGACCTGGGCATGGAAGCCATCTATGAATTCGATGTGCAGGACATGCCCGTCGTCATGGCTGTCGATGTTGAGGGAAACTCCATTCACAATTCCGGGCCTCTTGAGTGGCGTAAGCGTATGGCAGCCGACAGCATCGCACGCAACATCGGTGTTTGAGTCTTTCCGGTTGGGCGATTTCGGCCAGACCCGAGCGCCAAATTATCGGGCAAGCCATAAGACGAGCGGCATTTGCGGTGCCCTGCGCCTCGGCGAGCCGGCCAAGCAAGGCCTTCAATTCACCCTAATAGTTGAATGTGCGAGTGAATACTGCATTGAGTATGCCGTCCATGCGATCGAGGGTCGAATGCAGTCGCGCGTCTATCAAGTACGGCAGCGAGATTCAAGAAAATCGGTTATCTATTTATCATGGTCTCCGCCGCCGCCGACTATTCTCTCCAGCTGCACCATTGCCCCGTTGGGCGTTGGGGCGATAGCCAAATTACTTCTGCAGCTTTTCTCAGCGGATCGCTCACCCTCAGCTGATTTTCGTACCCCATTCTGGCACATCTCGGGCCTGGAACGGATGCCTTCCACTGCTACATTCGCTCGTTTCAATTGATGATAGAATTGATCGGCACACAACGCGATGTCATCGCTGAGAGCATAGGTTATGAAGTCGAAACCCGATCCCGTGCAACTCGACAGTTGGGACCTGCGGATCCTCTCCGAAATTCAGGCAGACGGTCGGATTTCAAAAAGTGAGCTTGCAAAACGAGTTCATCTTTCGGCGTCCGCCTGTTCGGAGCGGCTCCGAGCACTCAAGGCCGCGGGGATTATTGAGGGATTTTATGCGCGGCTGAGTCCTGCCCTCATCGGCGGCATGATCTTTGTGATGGTGGAGGTCGTGCTGGATCGTCATCGTCTTGAGGACCAACGACACTTCGAAACTGCTATCCAAGACATTCCGGAAATCCTGGACTGCTGGGCAATTGGGGGGCGCGTGGATTATCTGATGCGGGTCGCATCTCGTTCTATGGCCGCCTATCAGGATTTCATGGAGGGACTGCTGCAGGCAGGCTTGGGGATTGATCAATACTATAGCCTTGTCGTCACGAAACCAGTGAAGTCCAATTCACCGATACCTTTGTCCGCCCTGAGGCAACGGTAACCCAAAAGCTAAGTTTCAACGGCGTTTGGCACGGATCCCGTAGATTCGTCGGCAAAAGGCACCCATTCCGACGAAACTCAAGGGACATTTGCGGTATACTAATTGCTGGAAAAAGGTGGCCGAGCGCTATCCGCCAGTTGATCGCGAGCAAGGACGATGCGCTTGAGCAATCTGGAACCGATCTATTCCAGGAGAGGATCGAAGCAGCCATCGGACGCACTTGCCCAGCACGGTTACGGCGAGAAGCCAAACCGGATCGTGCCTGGTTGAGGAGGCGTCCATATCTAAGATGCGAAGTGCCGAAAAATGCCTCTACCGCTACTTCAAGGGGGGAACTTTCGCCCTGGATTGGCGATCAGTGGCGATTGAGCTTAGTCGCGGTCAGCGCATCCGTGTAGGGGGCGAAATCTACAGCGAGGGTTTGGCAAGCCGACGGGTAGCGGGAGTGCAAGCTGGCCCGCTCGGCCTTGGCGACCAACCCGGCCCTCGACGCCTGCGGACATTCGGAGATCGCGTTTTTACGTCCTAAGTTCGTTGCTGTTCGAGATTAGGAGATCGTCTGTCCTGTTTGACATTGCTGGTCTCCGCAGCCTTCTAAGCGAGGAGCATGGCTGTGCCGGGATCGCGTAGGTGGGTGACAAGGCCGGTCACTCCTGCCACCCGACGTGGTCTTTGAGAAGGTGGAGGTTGCGCTACCGGCTGGAGAGCATGGTGCCAGTTTTCACAAGACAAGGGTCGCTTAATCGAATGGGCGTCAAGTTCATAGATTGCGAACAGATCATGGGGGGATTTGAATAGTGCTACTGACCGAGGCAGAGCTGAAAAGAGTTGCGAATGCCAGTCGAGGACATAGAGCCGCATCGATCGTTCTAAAGGAAGAGACGGCCGCAGCTACAGCCAGATCGTCATTCGACGTTTTTCTGTCACATTCTTTCAAGGACGCAGAGATCGTTCTCGGTGTGAAGCGAATTTTCGAGGAGCTTGGGTTCACTGCTTACGTAGATTGGGTCGAAGATTCACAACTGGACCGCACAAAAGTCTCCTCGGCCACCGCCGAGTTGCTGCGGACCCGTATGAGGCAGTCAAAGACGCTAATCTATGTGCATTCAAACAATTCTCCAGGATCCAGATGGATGCCTTGGGAGCTTGGCTTTTTCGATGGGTTTCGGACCGCGGTAGCGGTTCTGCCCGTGGCAAAAAATTCTTCGGAAACATTCTCCGGGCAAGAATTTTTGGGCCTATACCCTTACATTGATGGGACAGGACCTGCATTCCTGTTTATGAACAGAGGGACCGCGCCTCGCTCAAGAATAGGCTCTGTAAGCTCGACTGCTAACCTCACGTTTGCCAAATCCTGGCTTAAAGAATTTACCGCCACAAAATAGACTGGTGTGCTTCAAAAATGAAATATCCTGGACTCTATAATAGCGCCGACGTGGCATCCAACGAGCAGCAGGCGACGTTTCTGCGCCTGATCCGGGCAGAGTACGTTCTTCTTTTTTTAGCGTCGGTGCTCTCTTTGGACTTGTCGCCATCAAAAGCCTATTTCGGTGTCTATGCTGCGGTATTTCTTTGCTCAATGGGAGTCCTCATTTTCCGGTCGGTCACAAAGCCCGAGCAGGTCTGGTATCAGGCTCGAGCTCTGGCAGAGTCGGTGAAGACATTGACTTGGCGCTTCGCGATGCGAGCACAGCCGTTCGATGACGCGCGCGCCGCTGACGCCAGAGCTGATTTTCGAAAGCTCATGGAAGGTATCCTTGATAGCAATCGTCACCTTGGTAGCGCGTTGAGCGGCACCGATTCAGCATCCCCCCAAACAACCGACCAGATGATGTCGATAAGGGACTCCCCGCTAAAAGAAAGAAAAGACCTATATCTGCAGAGACGAATCTGCGACCAACGGAAGTGGTACGAGAAGAAGGCGCGCTCGAACAAGAGGTCCGCGAAAGTCTGGATGGGCCTTGGTATTTTTGCATACGCTCTGGGATTCTCGTTCATCGTAGTACGCATCGCTGACCCCGCGATGCCAGGCTGGCCGACCGAGCCGCTAATTGTCATCGCCGCCTCCCTTATTGGGTGGACCCAGATCAAGAAATTTAACGAATTGGCATCGGCTTACACGTTGACAGCTCACGAGATCGGCTTGACTGCCGACCTTATTACGGACGCCAACTCGGATGAGGCATTCTCCGCCGCGGTGAACGAAGCCGAACTGGCTTTCTCACGGGAGCACACCCAGTGGGTTGCTCGTCAAAACAACTAAGAGACAACAATGGCATACAGCGATCCGACCTATGTAATATTTGACGGCGATGAAGACGCTTGGGCATACCGCTTTATGAAAGGGTGGAACGCCAGCGAGAATGTGAGTTTTGAATTCGCGAACGCTCACGATCTGGACAATATGACGAGCCGAGCACAGGACGAAGATTATGTTAAACGCAATCTTCGCAACAGAATGAATGGATCGAGCCAGGTACTTGTCCTGATCGGTGAGAAGACGAAAAACCTTTTTCGCTTCGTGCGCTGGGAAATGGAATTGGCTCTTGATCTAGGTCTGCCGATAATCGCAGCAAACCTTAACGGCTCGCGGCAACAAGATGTGAGCTGTCCGCCTATCATCAGGGACAAATGTGTTGTGCACGTGCCGTTCAAGATGAAGGCCATCAAGCACGCGCTAGCCAATTGGCCGAGCGAATTTCATCGGCTTTCAAACGCTCAGCGTGGCGATGGCGCCAGGAGCTATGGCGAAAGCACCTATCGCGATCTCGGCTTATAATCGCCACCTAAAAGCACTTAGCCGCCCAAACATCCTCGCCATCCGCTGGCGGCGACTAGCCTTAGCAACGTCCGCCAGCGTGTTCCGAGCTTGCCGAGCGATGATAAGAAGAGCACGACGTCCGATTTGCTGAGTTTGGCTGAAAGCTGCAGGTCATGTGCAACCTATTAGAGGAGCCCCGCTCGAAGCGTCGGATCGTCAGACAAGATCATGTCGCGCGAGGGCGCTGGTTTCGCGAGGAAAAGGAGCGGCTGTTCGATGTTTGAGGCTTGATCCAGCGTTTCGAGACTGCACGAGCGGCCAGCATTGATGGAGGCAGCTTTTCAGGCCGCGCAATTCTGTCGGCTCGCCCCCTCCTGCGAGCCGCAGCTCGGCTCGCCCTGCGCAGCAACCACGAATTTGCGATCGCAAGAAAGGCAACACGCTGACGATAGAACTTGGCGGCGCTGGTCGGCTGCGAATCAAGATGTCAATGGCAAGGAGCTCTCGCCGCGCGTCTTTGCCGGGCCGAACCTTCTGGCTATGCTCCTTCGAGAAGTCTGCCGAGCACCAGCCGCCGCACCGCCAAAGCTATCAATATGCGCGAGGGCACGACCTCAGCCTCTCAGCGCTGGCCAACCAGGTTGGAGCCTGTGCCGCGGCACGGAACCCGCTGCCTGCTGATCGAGGCGAATGTGCTTTGCCCCTGATCACCTCATTACCACCCTTGGGAAGGGCAAGACCGATCCGGACCGTCAGAATGTAAGGGATGACCGGCAGTTCGGCGGAACATGGCCGCCGGCGCTCTATCGTGCCTCGCGCGGCCGGCGGGAACAGCGTCCCGAGCGCTATTCATCCGTCAATATCGCCCGCTAATCGGGCACTATGCTGGGCGCATGCGCGTCGTAAGCTGTTCGTGTTTGCAGGACGCGCCCCCGACCCTCGGCTAAGGCGAAGGTGACGCCTTAGTTTTCACGGCAATTCGGGCCGATCCCGCGAATTTCACGGCGAATAACCTGCATTCCCGAGAAACTCAAGGGACGTTTCCGGTATGCTATTTGCTAAACAGGTGGCTGGCCGAGTGCCCTCCGCCAATTTATCGCGAGGAGAGGGACATGCGCTTGAGCAATCTGGGAACCGAGCAACTCCGGGAGAAGGATAGAAGCTTCGTCTTCCATCCTTCTACGCATCTGGCCAAGCACAGCCGAGGCGAAACGCCAAATAGGATTATGGCCGGTGCGGAAGGCGTCTATATCTGGGACACCGAAGGCCGAAGGAGCCTCGACGGTTTCGGAGGACTCTACTGCGTCAACATGGGATATGGATGCACGGAGATCGCCGAGGCCATTGCCAGGCAAGCACACGAATTGCCGTTCGCGCACGTCTATGCCAGCCAAGGTACGGAGCCGGTCGCCCTGTTGGCAGAGGCCGTGGTCGAGTATTTCGGTCAGAACATGCGAAGGGTCTATTTCGGCCTCTCCGGTTCCGATGCCAACGAAACCAACATCAAGCTGGTCTGGTACTATAATAACATTCTTGGCCGGCCCGAAAAGAAAAAGATCATCTCGCGAAATCGCGGCTATCACGGGTCTGGATTGGTCACGGGTAGCCTAACTGGCCTTCCCTTCTTTCACAATTTCTTCGACCTGCCTCTGGATTTGGTGCGCCATACAACCACGCCGCACTATTACCGCCAGGCGCGTGTCGAGGAGAGCGAGGAAGCGTTCTCCCGGCGCTGTGCCGATGAGCTTGAAGCCTTGATCCTGGCCGAAGGACCGGAAACGGTTGCAGCTTTTATCGGAGAGCCGGTACTTGGGACAGGAGGTATTGTGCCGCCCCCCAAAGGGTACTGGACGTCCATTCAAGCGGTGCTCGACAAATACGATATCCTTCTAATCGCGGATGAAGTGGTCTGTGGCTTCGCGCGAACCGGCGAGAAGTTCGGTTCCCACCTGTATAACATGCGTCCGGATTTCGTGACCATCGCAAAGGGTTTGAGTTCCGCCTACCTCCCCATCTCCGGGTCAATCATTGGCGACCGTGTCTGGTCGGTTTTGGAACAAGGAACTGAGAAGCACGGCGCACTCGGCCACGGCTGGACATATTCGGGGCACACGCTTTGTGCCGCAGCCGCGCTCGCCAATATTCGACTGCTTAAAGAAAAAAATATTCTGGAGCATGTCCGCGATGTTGGACCGTATTGGCAAGACCGGATGAAGGCCGAGCTGGCGGGACATCCCATCGTTGGTGAAGTTCGCGGAGTGGGTATCCTGTCGGCCGTAGAGATGATGCGGGACCCAAAACAAAGGATACCATTCGAACCCGACCTTCAGGTCGGGGTGCGCACTGCAGCTGCTCTGTTTGAGAATGGTGTCATCGGACGGGCCATGCCGCATGGCGACATCCTCGGTTATGCCCCCCCCCTGATCATTACCCGAAAAGAGATCGACATCATTGTCGACGCGACGGTAAAGTCGGTCGATACCACCTATCGCGCGCTGAAGGCCGAGGGTGCCGTATGATTTTGCGATCGCGAAGGAGCGAGTCCGGAGGCAGGCATGTCCCTGCGCGCTACTGCGCCGAGCAGACCCAAAACTGTTGAATTCCAGATATCTGATCTTGAGCATGCTCCGGGCTATTTCAGTCACGATTTGTAACCGAATCAGTTCTGCCGCCGCTGTCCTGTTGCCCAACGACCAGGACCTCTGTGCGGCGCGCCCTGCGGGTGTACCTCCCCGCCGGCAGGGCGCCCTTTTTGACCCACGTAATCAGTATCATTATGGCCCGTGCGGGATCGAGGGTCTGGTAAAGGTCATCTGCACGTTCCGATGCAGATTGAGCTTAGACGTGCCCTTTACATCATTGCAGCGGGCCATAATCATTGCGGTGAATTTTATCACGTCAGGTATATAGAAGGACGATACTCACACGCCACCCCGTTCACAAGGAAAGGCATTTTAATATTGTTGAGACGATTTGCCTATCAAAGAAAAGAAAGCATCGCAACACTTCTTTGCGGATCACGGCGCCCCGGGTGGGGGATGAGCGGCTATCCGAATTGTTATGCTAATGCCGACCCAAATTCCTGCAAAAGCTGGGGTCAATGATGGCTTTTGGTCAGCGCAGGATGATTTCTCCTGATTTGGTCGGTGCAGGGGCGGTCATGATTTAATGCATGGAGATTCTCTGATTGAGCTGTTGAGATCATGAGGCGTCTGCCAGACGCCCATCGGGTGAGCCCAGCATGATTGGGATGACCGACGAAGATCGAAAGTGTGGCAGCATTCTGGAGCCCGGTCAGCCCAGCGACGCCCGCGAATTCAATCACGTTTGTCGGGACATACACGACGCAGCCGGAAGGCGTGCAGAAAGAGGAAGAATCGAGCGCGACGATGACGAGGCACATGCCACTTGTTTTCGAGACATTCCTTGAAAGACTGTCACAGAGTATCGATGAGGCAGATTTCCGGGATGCCATGGCTGAGGCGGCCGGACGACTTGACCTAATCTTCTTTGCCTACCTCTCCTTGCCAGCACGGCCTTCCGGCAAACCGAGGTTAATTTCAAACTATCCACCCCGCTGGACCAGACAGTATCTGGAAAATCAGTATGAGAAACTCGATCCTGTGGTCTTGCGTGCTCGAAATGGCGGCTGCCCGTTTCACTGGGGATCGAATTTGGGAGGCGATAAAATGTCGCCGGCTCAACAGCAGCTATTCGATGAGGCGGCTCAATTCAGCATCTGCTGCGGTTTGACGATCCCAATTGTCGATCTCCGCGGCCGCATCGCTGCGGTTACTTTTGCCGCCGATGAGCCTCGTCCAGTATTTCTTCGGGTCGCTGAGCGGTACGAACAAGCTCTTCAACTGATGGCGGCCTGCTTTCATCGTTGCGTTCGCCGCAAATTGCCGAGCGATCGAACAGTGGATGGGGTTTCGCTGACATCCCGCGAATATGAGTGCCTGAGGTGGGCAGCGCGGGGTAATTCAGCCTGGGTGACCGGCCGCATCTTGGGTATCAAGCCACGCACGATCGCTTTTCATTTGGACAATGCCAAGAAGAAGCTAGGCGTGCGAACCCAAAATCAGGCTATAGCCCTTTTGGGGTCCGAAGGGTCCTCAATTGTCTGAGAAGCTTTTTGATCCCCTTGTGCTCGGGCCATTCGATCGCGCGCTTTGTATCGAGCGTTGACTGGATGCCGAGATCTTCTGTTCCGCCGGCTCGGGCGATGCAGCCGTATTCTTCCAGTCCGCGCCGGTGATCATAGTCTATGGGTGCTCGAGCGGGTGTGTCGTCGCTGACGAGCTAGTTGTGGAGCCTCAACAGGTTGTCCTCGGTTAGAGCGAGGCGACTGATAGGTGTTTTGGACTTTAGGCTCCCGTGGGGACGGTGCCAATTGTATCTGTGCAGCCAGACCGGCAACTCTGCGGCGCGGTGATCTGAAGTCGGATAAGCGATGGCATAAGCCCATTCGCGCAGTGCTGTCTGGATGAAGCGCTCGGCCTTGCCATTGGTCTTGGGTGTATAGGGTCTTGTCCTGACGTGCTTGAGGCCGAGATCGCGGCAGGCCTTGGCGAAGGCCTTTGATCTGTAGCAGGAGCCGTTGTCGGTCATGACGCGGGCTATCGTGACGCCGAGGCTGGCGTAGTAGGCCACCGCCGCCTTGAGGAAGGCGATGGCGCTTTCTTTTTTCTCGTCGGGCAGGATCTGCGAGAAGGCGATGCGGGAGGCGTCGTCGATGCAGACATGGACGAACTCCCAACTGCTGCCGCGCGAGCTGGCATTGCCGGTGCGCTTGCCGGTAATGCGATGACCGATGCGCTCGAAACGACCGAGCTTCTTGATATCGATATGGATCATCTCGCCAGGATGCTCGCGCTCGTAGCGTCGGATCGGCTCGGCCGGTTCGATATCCCGCAACCGCGACAGTCCGGCACGCTTGAGAACCCGGCTAACGGTGGCGGGCGAGACGCCGACCTCATGGGCGATGTGCTTGCCGGTCCAACGTTGCCGCCGCAGCGCCATGATGCGCTCGGCGATCAACGCAGCGGTGGCCTGCGGCATATTGGCGGGCCGCGAGGAACGGTCGATCATGCCGGCCCGCCCTTCGGACTTGTAGCGCTCGACCCAGCGCGCCACGATCTTGGCCGACACGCCGTAGACACGCGCCGCATGGGCTTTGGAGAAAGCGCCTTCTATCACCGACAGCGCCATCTCCTCTCGACGCAGCGGTGTGAGACGGGCATTCTTATGGATGTTCATTCGGACCCTCCGGTGAGTGCTGAAGCTTGGTAACTCCAGTCTCCCCGGTCCGGTCCGAATGGACAACCTCCCGAAAGCTCACAGCTAGTCGTGCGGTTATATAGTTTCCGAGGATGGCCCGCTTGCATACCTGCCTGCCGGTAATCTCTAACCCTTGACTTAGGGCGATGGCTATCGGTTATGCGGCTTGAAAGCGAAGAGGTGGACCCTTCGTCGAGCGCCGGTACGATATGGAGTGCTGCTCCGGGCTAATACCCATCCAGACAGAGCGGAACCTTCTATCACGTCAGACGCTCGGACAGTTGCCAAACCCCGATTTCCTGGGAACTGAATTGTGCTCGCCACCGGGTCCATTTTGCCGGCGCGTCTGTGGTGCAGGCCCCGATCAGCCTGACCAATGGCACAGGAACGCTTCTATGACCGAGCACTGCGAATTTGTCAGCTGGCGAACAATTCCTTGTAGCCGCTCGTCACCATCCAGTTCGCACGGTCGAGATGACTACGAAGCGCCTTCCTGGCGCGCTCCGGTTCAAGTGCCGGATCAATGCCGAGGATCAGTTGGGCCATTTCCTCTTCGGGCGCCTCATCGGCTGAGGCGTCCAGGAGCCTCATATAGATGGTAAAGTGCGCCCTGTCGTAGGCGGTAAGACGGTCAGACCAAGGGACTTCGTCGAGCAGTGTTGAGCTTTGAGTCCTATCTGTTCCCGTTGATTGATTCATGTCTGCCGCGAACCTCGCATGTTGATCGCTGGATCCAAGGCAGAATATCCCAAAATGGGATAATCCGAAACGGGGATTAGTCGCTGAGCCGGTCTCTACCTGCCGGTTCACCTAAATGCCCAAATCTCTTCGATCTCCCCGCCACCAGCGGTTTCTGGCCCAGTTGATCTCACTGCGCAATGTCAAAGGGCTGACGCAGGCGCAGGTGGCTGAGAAGCTTGGTCGTCCGCAATCTTTCGTGGCGAAATATGAGGGTGGCGAACGGCGTCTCGATGTCATTGAGTTTCTCGACGTAACTGCGGCCCTCGATGCTGATCCGTGTGAGATTCTGTTGAGCCTGCGCACGTAGTGGGCGCCCGCGCCCATCACCGCGCGTGCCGTGTGCCGGTGGGTCGAGCCCCGATTTTCTTGGCTCTGGCGTCTCGACCATTCCGCTGCGCCTCCTAGCGCGTCGTTAGACTCTCGCAATTCGCTCTGTTTTGTGCCTTTCTCAGCAGGTGGCGCCGCATCCTTCTAGGCCCGCCGCGGCGTCCCGCAACCCTTAGCCAGCTGTGAGCTTTCAGTAGGTTGTCCATCCGGCCCTTCGGATGCGGTGCGGCTCAGACGGCGGACCCGTTCCTGTCATGATTCGCCGCCGCACCCATTCCTGGGAAGCAGCCATTGGCGAGCGGAGGACAAAATGATGAGACAGCGAAGCGCTGGGCCATCCGCGCTGTGGTGATACGTCGATGCATGGCGGTTGCGCGACTTCGTTGCTTGAAGCGAAGCGACCGCACCGCCCATTTCGTCAACTGGCGAACAAATCCTTGTAGCCGCTCGTCACCACCCAGTTTGCACGGTCGAGATGACTGCGAAGAACGTTGCGTGCGCGCTCAGGTTCGCGTGCCGGATCAATGCCGAGGATCACTTTGGCCATTTCCTCTTCAGTGGCGTTGTCGGCCGAGGCGTCCAGGAGCCTCATATAGGTTGTAAAGTGGTCCTTGTCGTAGGCTGTAATGCGGTCCGACCAGGGGACCTCGTCGGCGAACGGCGTGTTCGATCTGGGCTGCAACATCGCTAATTCTATCTCCGGCCAATGGACCCGCGAAGCCCTGTGCCTGCTAAATGTGGATTACATATTATAGTTGATAAACTCAAGCCGCCTGATCCGCTGGCTTGCGTGCATGGATATGCGCAAGTTGGTCGGACGGAATGTGCAGAGGATCAGGCAAAGGAAGCGCCTGACGCAGGAGCAGCTTGCGGAGATTTCCGGGTTCAGTCAGCAGTACATCAGCGGCTTGGAGAAAGGCCGAAGAAATCCGACAATTATCACGATCTATGAACTGGCATTGGCCCTCGGCGTCAGCCACATGGATCTGGTTCGGCCCGACAAACAGGCATGATACACCCGCCCTCCAAGTAGCTGGCCGCCTGATGGCGCGCGCCGGGTGCTCGTGAACCCAGGCTTTTCTTAGGGTCCCCCGGCAGCCCCTGCCATTTGGCTCGCCCTGGCCCGGCGCACCCTATTGGACAGTCGGCCGCTGCGGTTTTTGTCAGCCTTTCCTGGGGCGGTCGGCATTGCCTTTTAGGCCCGCCGCGGCCTCCCGCAACCTTCGCTCTCGCTTCAGGTCCTTCTCTTGGTTACGATCCTTCGGATGCGGTTCGCCTCTTTCAGCGGGCCTAATCGCTTTCTGCCGCCCACCCCACGGGGACAGCCACGCGAGACTAGTATGGAGCGTTGCGGTTAGCGCACGAACAGCAAAGGAACTGAAAAAACAGGCAACTGTCGAAGCATGGCTGAACCAGCCATCGTGTCGGCATCTTGGAGCCGCGTGTTCGCCTTGAGGCCCTGCCGGTAGGATCCCTGCAGTTGAAGTCATTGTCGGCATTCTGACAACAATGGACATGAACCGCCGAACTATCAAGGCGACCAGGTTGTTGTCTAGCAATGGTTTTCCGAATCGGCACGGCACTTGCGTTACCAAAAACAAGTACGCCGCGGCACGGATCGCCCAAGAGGCTGAACGACCTGATCTGTTTGACCCTCGCAGCAGGGGTGGATGGCTAACACAAAGGAAACTTTGAAGGTGGACGTTTTCGAAAGTTCTCCAATACCTGTCAGGAAAACACGGACGCCATCTTTCTCGGTGGATCTAGCCTTGCTGGGAGTCGCATTCGTTTGGGGGGCGAGCTATCCGGTCGGGAAAGGCGCACTGTTCTACGCGCCGGTTTCGATACTTGTTCTTTATCGCTTCCTGATTACTACGATCATTACGGCAGTGGCTGCAAGACATGAGATCGCATTGGTCTCCTGGGGCGATTTCATCCGCGGCTTCGCATTGGGAACAATACTTTTTTGCATCTTTATTGCTGAAACTTACGGCGTTGCATCGACAAGCGCAATGAACACGGCCTTGATCATATCGCTTTGTGTGATTTTCACGCCGAGCATCGACTATGGGCTATCACGGCGACTTCCACCTACGGGCATTTTGGCAAGTGCTGCCATAGCGTGCATCGGTGTCGGCATTCTCACTGGCGGGATCAGCAGGTTCAGCCCGGGTGACGCGCTTGTCTTGGGGGCCGCGATTCTGCGAGCGGTTATGGTCGTTTCCACCAAACGCCTTCTGGCCGGCCGGCAGATTTCATCTGCAGCCCTGACGGCCATCCAAGGATCGACGGTGGCAACACTTACTTTCGTTTTGGCCGTCGCTCAGTTCGGAATTTCAGGCCTTGTTGTGAGGGCCACCCTTCAGTTTTGGGGCGCTGTTGCCTTCCTTGCACTCTTCTGCACCCTCGCTGCATTCTACATTCAAAATGCCGCAGTGAGAAAATCCACACCGACACGGGTTGGCTTCTTGATGGGAACAGAACCTTTTTTTGGTTTCGTTCTAGCGCACCTTCTTCTGAATGAGCCTTTGACAGTACCGAGCTTGATAGGCGCAGGCCTCGTCCTCGCTGCGACGTTTGCTGGCATCTGGTTTGAGAGCAGGACATCCAAATGAACCCCATCTTGGCTTCCACCAAACCCGCCATCGGCGGCATTTCGAGTTTTGAAGATCTGGAGGCTTTTCCGGACCGAACCGCACCAGTTGCAACCATGTTCAGCGGCGGTCTCGACAGCACCTATCTTCTCTACAAGCTGCAAAGCCTTGGCTTTGCGAACATTGAAGCTGTCGCAGCGGATGTCGGAACGCGCATCGATCAGCCTTTGTTGGAACGGACGGCAGCCATGTTCGGCGCGCGCTTTGTCTGCCTCGAAGGGCGGGATGCCTTTGTCGAACAAGGCGTGAAATCAGCCATTCGAGCCCACGCCAAGTACCTTGGCATCTATCCGTTGAGCAGTTCGTTGAGCCGTCCCATAATCGCATCTTTGGTTGTTAATCATGCTAGGTCAATCAACTCACGGCTGGTTCTTCATACAGCAAACCTTTCTCAAAACAGTCTTCCGCGCCTTAACAATAGCATTAAGCGCTCAGGATTTTCCGGCAACTTCGGCAGTCCGTATGAATGCTCTGTGATATCCCGACAACAGAAGACCTCCGACCTGTCCAAGTGTGGAGCGACTTTTGTGGCGGACCGCACGTGGAGCGCGGACGAAAACCTCTGGTGTCGGGAATTCGAGTCGGGGCCTTTGGAAGATCCCGAGAACTTTTCCATCCCCGAGGAGGCATTTGCTTGGACGCGCCACATTCCCGCAGAGCAGCCGGTAGAGATCAAACTCGGGTTTGCAGACGGAAGTCTCGTGTCAATTGATGACCGTGATGTTGCATTGGTCGACGCAATCCCGTTCCTGAATAACACGGTCGGCAAATTCGGGCACGGCCGCTTTGTCGGGCTTGAACACATCACAACCGGCCAAAAGGTTCTCGAAGTCCGCGAGGCCCCTGCCGCGGCCATTATCTTCGACGCGCTGCGTCACCTCGAAACCGCTTCTCTTGACGTGGCATCAATCGTTTTGAAGCAAGGGCTTGAGCAAGCCTGGTCCCAAGAGGCGGTTTCAGGTGCATGGGGCAGTACTATTCACCAGATGTGCGAACGGGCCATTGCATCCGCCCTCGAGGGCGTTAGCGGGAGCGTCAGCTACATAGTCGATCACACACGCTTTTTACCTCGGTCGATCCGAGCCAGGACGCCGAGATACATTAGGGACCGCGACCTTTGGGAATACCAAGCCGCAACCCACATAGCGTTGTCCAAAGCGTTCCGTCCTCGCCAAGTCACCAAAAGGGAGACACCCGTGGAAAACAACGCACCCCAGGCGCCGGCCAACCTCAGTCAACAATGCACTGACGGTCTGGTGACAAATGGATGGTGGTTTTCAAAAGGCGAGCGCGCCGAAGCCTGCTTTGGCATCGAAATTGATGCAGCCTGGAAGAACTTTGCTGACCATTGGAATCGACTTCTTCTCGATGAATACATGCGTGACGGCGGAACATATCGTTACCGGCGCTATAGCGCTTTTGAATATGACGCGACTGACGGAATCTTTAGGCTCCTACCCCACGCCCCCTACGAACAATCAAAAAGTGTCAATCATCTGAATGGCGGCTTCAAGCGCCACTTCGAGCCCCTTGAAAACTCCTTTATAGACCATCCCGTCTTAGAAAAGATTCTGACAGGTTTCTGCAGAATTCTATGTGAAGCCGCCCGACATGATCGTTGGAATATCAAGATCCATCCCTACCGGATTGTCGCGCGCGATGGTGTAAATGGCAAACCGGCACCCGAGGGCCTTCACCAGGACGGGGTGGACTTCATTGCTTGCTATATGATTGGGCGGGTCAACGTCACCGGCGGCATGAGCATGATCACCGACGCCTCAAAGGAGTTCCTCGGCGAGGTCGAAATGAACTCCCCGAATGATTTTGTGATCTGCAACGACCGCGAAACCTTTCACGATGTATCGTCGATTGTGGCCGAAAACCTGAAAATGCCGTACGCTTATCGCGACGTCCTTGTGATCGCCTTCGAGAAATTATAACGCCCAGCGCGCCGAGAGCATTTTCAACAAGGTTCAATACTGCTTGGTATCCTCTCGGGTGTTCCTGGTGCGGGAACAATGCAGGATTAATTTCTTGCATCTAAACACCTAGATAGCAGTTTCGCCTCTCTGGTATGATGGTTTTTGGCCTCGCGGATCTCGCGTAATACGAATGACCGTGGACACCCCCGATCTTCGCAAGAAAGTGAGAAATTATCCTCATGCTGTCCGACGAGGTGGTCTGCGGCTTCGGAGGCACCGGGAACTGGTTTGGTAGCCAGACATTTGGGATGGAACCGGACATGCTCTCGATCGCCGGGGGGCTTTCATCCGGTCACCTGCCCATTGGCGGCGTCATTATCTCGACAAGATTTATCAATGCGCCGCTGACGAGGCCCACAAGGTCGGCGTGTTCGGTCACGGTTTCACCTACTCCGGTCATCCGGTGATAGCGGCCGTCGCCGCCGAGGCGATCAGGATCTACAGCGAGATCGATTTCGTGACCCAGGCGCGTCGTCTCGGCGATCACTTGCATGGAGCCCTCGCGGACGCGCTCGGCGACCATCCGCTTGTCGGTGAAGCCCGCGGCCGCGGCTTCATCGCGGGGGTTCAGATCGTCGAGGATCGTGCGCCCGTCGCGTCTTCGCGCCCGAGCTGAGGATCGGCGATGTCGAGCGGCGGTGCCGCGAGCACGGCGTCATGATCCGCAATATGGGAGAAGTGCTTGGAATCTGTCCGCCCTATATAATCACCGAAAGCGAGATCGACCCCTTGGTTGACGGCATTCGTTCTGCACTCGACGGCGCCGCTGCTGCGAATTCCCGGGTCGGTCGGGTGGCATGAGTTCCAGCATTAAGACCGACTGCTTCACTTCAGTGGATATTATCGAGCAAACGCTCACCCGAGGGGTGCACTTCATCCGTGTCCGGTACAAAACGTCACCCATGTCTCAGGTCGGGCACGCCGCTCGCCAACGACACCGAGTTCGGCCTCGCGGCCTACTTCTACACCGGCGATCTCGGTCGCGCCTTCCGCGTGATGGAAGGACTGAAGTACCGGCGTCAATGAAGGCCTGATCACCACGCCGGAGGTGCCGTTCCGCGGCGTCAAGGAATCGGGCCTCGGCAAGGAAGGCGGCCTCCAGGGCATCGTGGATTATCTCGACACCAAACATGTCTGCATCGGCGGTCTCGGCGTCTAGTGGTTCCCGCCTGACATAGGAGTCCAATCAGAGATTCCCTTTCTGGCCTGCGCGTGCGAGTCTGGCGCATGCGCACAGGAAGATCGTTCACCGTTTCGTCGGCCGATCGCGTCCGTCTGACGGCGCTGATCAGGGATCGCAACGCCCCGCAAAAGCATGTCTGGCGCGCCGAGATAGTGCTTTTGCCCGCCGACGGCGTCGGCACCGGCGAGGTCATGCGCCGCATCGGCAAGTCGAAGACCGACGTCTGGCGCTGGCAGGAGCGCTTTGCCGCGGAAGGCTGTGACGGGCTGCTGCGCGACAAGACGCGACAGTGGCGCATTCCGCCGCTCGGTCCCGATGTCGGCGAGCGCGTCGTGGCACTGACGCTTGCCGATCCGCCGGGCGAGAGGACCCACTGGACCGCCGACATGATGGCGCAAGCCGCCGCAATCAGCGCCAGCGCCGTCAGGCGCATCTGGAAGGCGCATGGTCTCGCACCCCACCGCTGGCGCCAGGTTCAAGCTCTCCAATGATCCGAAGTTCGTCGACAAGTTGCGCGCCGTCGTCGGCCTCTATCTCGATGCGCCGGCCCATGCCATCGTTCTGTCGGTCGATGAAAAGAGCCAGATCCGGCGCTCGACCGCACCCACCCGGCCTGCCGATGAAGAAGGGGCGGCTCGGTACGATGAGGCACGACTACAAGCGCAACGGCACCACCACCCTGTTCGCCGCCCTCAACGTCCACTATTGTCCCGTTGACGAGAATATCATCTTAGTTGCTTGTAAAAATTTGTTCTCCACTTCCGTCTCCATCGTATCTCAGTCAACGCGATGGAGCAGGAAATGACTACAAACATTGTGAAACTGGAAGAAGGCAGGGCAATCGGCTCTAATCGTGACGTGCCGCTGTCAGATCATGAGGCGGAAGCCCTAGGGCATCTTGCGGTGGCGCTGAGTGGCATTTCGACGACCATTCGGTCCGCCGCCTACAAACACGCGCTAAACTCTAGTCACGCGATGAAGCCCCTAAAGGAGACGGAGGACGCGCTTACCGACTACGACGCCTTGGCGAGGGCGGCGGGCCGAAAGCAGCCGAAAGCGGCGGAGGAGGACGACAGGAAGGGGGACGCCCTAGCGAGAGAGGCCGCCGCACAGGTCAGCAGGGTCGATCAGACCCGATCTTCCCGCTGGAGCAGACCGCGAAGGGTACCGGTGGCATCAACGGACTACGTTCGGCAGGTGGTCATGGCAGATAGTCAGCTTGGAGCAGTGTCGGCACTGGTAAACGCGCGGCGAGTGGCTCCAGAACGCTTCCATGCTTCTGTTCCCAGTGTAGATAATAATCCGGATGCTCCGCTTCTGACCTCTTTTTCGGACTATCTGAGCAGGGTGTGCGGACTGGAGTCAAAGTCCCGCGAAGGCGTTCTCCTGGGCAGCCGCCGCTTTCTGGATTGGTTCCATCACCACCATTCCCGGCCAAGCCCTCGGCGCGTTGACGGCTGAGCATGTCCTTGCCGCTGTCGAACATCGGCTGTCACTATCGGCGACCTCCGGTACCCGCACCGGCAGCAACTTCTCACATCGTATTGGGCTGGCCACCACGACCAGAATCTCGCGCGCGTCGTCCCCAGGACGCCCCACTGGCGTTTGGCTCATCTAACCCTCGAACTCGGCTACGGCCCGTCGACGGTCTTCTTCACATGGGTCGGATTCGACGAAATGGACGAGGTCACAGGCGACGGCCATGCTGAACTGCTCGACGACGGCTCCATCGACATCACCTTCTATCACAACGGCGACGAGGCAATCCTCAAGGCCAAACGGGACACTTCTTCAACGGCCTGCTAGGAGATCCGTGTTCGCCTTGCGCTGACAAAGAAGCTCACACATGACGTCCGGGAGACGATGCTGGCAAATGGTCTGGCTGAAGCATTCCACCCACAATACCAAAGCCCGTCCCGATCCAAAGCGCTTCTAAGCACTCCACCTCAGGCGCAAGGCCGGTTGGCCAGTGCATCTTCTTGGTCCGCCGGAAGAGAACCCCGCCCGACAATAGCTTCATGAGGTCTTGCGCTGCAGTGTCGACCGTAAAAAAGGGCGCGCGAGGCGCCCTTCATTTAAACCGGCAGTCGGGAAGCAGACTTCACTCTGATATTCAAAAGCGGTAGGTGACACCTGCGCCTATCAGCCAGGGATCGAGCTCCGCCTTCCCCGTCAGCTTCGCGCCGGTCACCGTGACGTCGAAGTCCGGCTTCAGGAAAAGCTTCTTCACGTCGAAGTTGAGGCCCCAGTGCTGGTCCACCATGTAGTCGAATCCGACCTGCAGCGCCGTGCCGAACGTGTTCTTCACCTTGAGAGCATCAGCGCTGCCAGTGTCCTGGTTGTAGAAGATCGTGTAGTTCACGCCGGCGCCGACATAAGGCTTGAACGCGCCGAGATCGGTAAAATGGTACTGCAACGTGAGTGTCGGCGGCAGCAGCCAAACTTTGCCGATGTTGCCCAACCCTCCGATCGTCCCTTGGCCCGCGATGTTGGCATAAGTGGTACCGAGTATGAGTTCGGCGGCGATGTTGTCGGTGAAGAAATACGAGATATCGAGTTCCGGCGTCACCGTGTCCGAATACGAAAGACCGGAGCCGGGAAGCGTATCAACGTAGCCCAGATCTTTCGTAACGACGCCCAACGCCCGCAGGCGGACCTGCCAAGGGATTGGCGCTTCGGTGACCGAGGCTCCCGTCTCCGCCAGGACGGTCTCTGCTTGCGCAGGCTCCGCGGCGACGGCCTGCTGTCCCACCATGATCAGGGCCACCGCCGCTGCTGTTGCCCGCGCTACGCCCATTCGCGTTCTCGCCATGAGATTCACTCCTTGATGTTCAGAAAGGATGCACTGCACTATTTCGTCTCCTGCTCGAATGAATTGTTGATGGACCTCAAATGCCCCTCTTGCGTTGCAACGCGTTCCGCCGTCTCCGGAGGGTGATCGTTGAAGCCGATTGCGCTGCGGAGAAAATTGGTGCCTAGACTGATGAATGCGGCTTGCTCCCGATTGTCCTCGCCGCAGCCGTGCCCGCCTGCGCTGGCCTCGTAGAAGTAAGCGGGATAGCCAAGAGCCTGCAGTTTTGCGGCCATCTTGCGCGCATGGCCCGGATGGACGCGGTCGTCGCGTTTCGTGGTGGCGATCAGGATAGGCGGATAGGGCTGTCCCGGCGCTGCGGCGTGATAGGCGGAGATTTCCTTCAGGAAAGCCCAATCGTGAACCTTGTCCGGATCGCCATATTCGTCGATCCAGCTCGCGCCCGCCAAGAGCTTGGTGTAGCGACGCATGTCGATAAGCGGTGCTGTGCAGAACAGAGCCCCGAAATGCTCAGGATAGCGGGTCAGCATGTTTGCGATCAGCAGGCCGCCATTTGAGCCACCCTCGGCGGCAATCCGCCTCGGCAGGGTGATGCCCCTTCGCACGAGGTCGGAGGCAACGGCGGCGAAATCGTCGTGGGCGAGACGCTTGCCCTCCCTGCGCCCGGCTTCGTGCCAGCGGGTGCCGAACTCGCCGCCGCCGCGGATGTTCGCCTCGACACACGTGCCACCGCGCTCGAGCCACAGCTTGCCCAGCGGGGAGTTGTAGTAGGGCAGGAATGATACGCCGAACCCGCCATAAGCGGAAAGGTGAATCGGAGCATCTCCGTTCCCGTTCGCCGGACCAACCTGCGTATAGGGGATCAGCTCATGATCGATAGAGACTGCCTCGTGGCGCGTGACCACCAGTCCGGATGCATCGAAATTCTCCGGGCTGCGCTTCAGGATTGCTGAAGCGCTGAGAGACGGCGCGGCATTCAGATCGAACAGCAAGAGCTGCGGCGGCGTGATCGGATCCTGAGCACAGATCAGGACCTCTCCATTGGTCTCGTGAACTGCCGCATCGAATGACCAGACGTCGACAGTACCTTCGGCGGGCAGGGTGTTCAGGACTCGGCGCGTCCATTCCTGGTGGCCGGGAGTGAACATCTCGAAACGCGGTGCGAGATTGACGAGGTAAGAGATAATGAGCTTCCCGTCATTCCAGAAGAATGACTGCATGGAGCGCCTTTCCCCTGGTTGAAACAGGGTCTCAAAACGGCGTCCGCCGGCGAGGAAAGTGGAAAGCGAGATGACGATCAGCGCGTCGGCGGGATGGGTGGTGCCTCCCACCGTCCAGGGCTTGCGCGGCCTTACCGCCAGCCAGTCGCCGAAGACCCGCCACGACGCGTCGCGAGGAAGATCGATCTGCCTCCTCGGCCCGCTCCTATCGCCGATCCAGCTGATCTTCTCGAAGAAGGCCGGCTGCTCGATGAACCAAAGGCGCTCGCTGCGGCCGGTGCGGTCCGAATGACCAGACACTTGGAAGCTTTCGAACCCGGCCTCGAAGATTGCCGGCGTGGTGAGGGGATCCGCGTCACGCTTCCACAGTCGAACTGTGCGCGCATAGCCGGAGCGGGTGGCCATGCCATTACCAAGCGCACTGGAAAGCAGAAGCGTGTCAGGGTCCAGCCAATTAACGTAGCCTTTGGCCTCGGGGAGGTTGAAGCCGTCGGCGACAAAGCTCAGAGAAATCAGGTCGAATTCGCGATGCACGACCGCGTCGCTGCCGCCGCGCGACAGGCGCAGAACGGCTCTTTCCCGTCTCTCCGGCTCGATGGACGCGCCGTCCCAGATCCAGTCCTCTCCGTCGCTAGCCGCGAGAGCATCCAGATCGAGCAGTAGCTCCCATTGGGGATCCGCCTTCATGTAGGCGGCAAGGGTGGTCCGGCGCCACAGTCCGCGTGGATTACCGTCATCTCGCCAGTAATTGTAGAGGTACTGACTACGGCGCGCGATCAGGGGAAGATTGTCGCGATTGTCGAAAATGGCTGTCAGAGCCGCGCGGTCGCGCTCGAACTGCGTTCCACCGAAGTGCTTCAGAGTCCTTGCCGATTGGCCGGCGGCCCAGGCAAGTGCCCGCTCGCCCTCTACATCTTCAAGCCAGACATAGGGATCGTCGTCGGGAGCATCAAGCGTTGGACGGACATCAAATGCGTTCATGTCCGGACAGCCTTCAGAAAGAAGGGATAGAGGCTTCCGTCGGCTCGGGAACGCTCAGTGTCGGTAGCGGCGCCCACATGTTCGAAAAGCGTGATCATTGATGAGTTCTTCCAGTCGGTGCGGCATCGCAGTGCTTTTGCGCATAGGGCCGCAACCTTCGTGCCAACTGGGAAAATCGTTTCGGAACAATGCGATCGCTCTGGAAGCGTTGTGTCACATGTCCGACATCGTCGAGAATCCGACAACGAGTGCTCCTCCTAATCACCGGATCAACCTCCGGCGCCAGTCGTGGACACTGTGCAGAACTCGAGAAGTGAAGCTCATTGGAGTGAACCTGGTTGACGCCCAACATCTTCGCTCTGGAGCGCTTCACGCACACGGATTCATGGCAGACACCATGATGCGATCGATGCTGTTAGAGACCAAGCTGGCTGCGCCTGTGAGTTTCAGCCGCCAGCTGGAAGCAGCGGAGTTCTGAGGAGAAGGGTGGGGGGCCCAAGCCCTGCCGCAATCTTGGCCTGCACCGTCCCCTTGATTGTTGTGGGTCAACGTCTGCCTGCCCGCTGAATTTGGCACGCCTTACACCTACGTCACGACCAAGACCTTCCTGTTGCACTTCGGCCTCGACACACTGCGGGATTTGCCCGATTTCGAGGCGATTGAGGTTGCCGCGCTGCTCAGCAAGGAGAAGCTGCTGGCGGGCGATACTCCCATCGGGCTGGTGAGTGGTGGAGGAGGTGAGGAGCGACACTCCAAGGCCAGGACGGGCTAGCGCAGCAGATACATGGAAGTAATCGCTTGATATGAGCGGTTGAGAGTCGAATCAGGGAACTATGCGATCACTATCGATAAGAGGTGGCAATATCGATCGTGATTGTATCGGGCCACTCTACGGCGAAGGAGGCGGCAACTTGTGTCTCCGACCCGAAACGATTACCTTGCGGCCATTATGAGCAAGCATTTGGCATCCGTCTTGACGACGTGAACGCGCCCTGCAGCGTACAGCTGGACGACGCGGCGCTGGCCGATTGCTTTGCGGATCTCGATTTGGCCAAGCAGCATCCCGCTCATGTCAGCGCCTTTCTCGGCGAGGTCCCTCTCGCCCAGCAAGTCGAGTTCGCAACCGCGCACCACATTCGCGGTCGACGAGATGAAGGCTTTTGCCGCCAAGTTCTCTGCCTGGTCCGGCGAAAGCTATCCGCTCGCCGCATAATGGCTGGACATGATAGCCGACGCCCGTCCCGAATGGCGGCGGCTTTTTCGTATTATATCGACCTGATCGACAAGATGCGGCGGAACAGGGGTCCACGTGCGATGCGGCCAAAGCGGATCCAGCTCTCGAGCGCGACTACGGGGTAGGTGTGGTCGCTGGAGCCGCGGCCGACCTCGACCTCGCGCCAGCCGGTCTTGCCGCGCAGGGTGACCAGCAGCCCTTGCCGTCAAAAATCTCGATCCAGCTGGCGCCATCGCTGTTGTCGTCGCGCATGACGTCGAGACCGACGATCTCGGAGCGCCGCAGGCCGCCGCCACAGCCCAGGAGCAAAATAGCGCGGTCGCGCAGGCCCTGAGGTCGTGGCCGAGCGTGGCGATCATCGCCAGCAGATCGTCGCCAGGACCGCCTCTTTCTGCCGCGGTGGCTTTGCGTGCTTGCGGCGAATGCCGGCAAGAACCTTATAGATATGCCGCTCCGCGCGGTCCAACGGCCGGCCGCGCTGGGTAAAGTTCCAGGCGAGGCCGGAAAGCCGCCGCTCGATGGTCGCAAACTAAAGGGCAGGGGCGCCACGCTTCGGATCGCCGGCGGCGGTGCCCGAGGCACAGGCGCTGATATTGAGCCTGATCACCTTCGAGCCCGGAGGCAGGGGATCGAAGCCAGCGCGCCGGCACCAGGAGGAAAAATGCCGCCAATCCTTGGGGTAGGCGTCGCGCGTGTTCTCCGAGGTGGCGTTGTAGCCCCTCGCGGTCTCGACCAGTTCCTGGACATGCGCCGGGACTCTTTGAGCCGGGTCTCCATCTCCTTGTAGAGCTTGTCAAGCTCGCCATCGACTGGCTTCAGGTCGTCGATTGAACATTGCGTCATCATAGGCTTTGTGCCTTGTTGTAGCAGGCATCGTCCGTTCGCGCGGCGGACACAGACATCACCGTCGCTGAGCCGAGAACGACGGTAAAAGAAAATGCACTCACTGACTTCATAACCAATCTCTTTTGCGGGTGATTTAGAAACGGACGCCGAGCTTGGCGCTGAACCCGTGTGTCTGGGCATCCGAGGCGATCTGTCCCTGATAGGCGATGCCGAACGTCGCGTTCTCGGTGATGTTTACGTCAAGCCCAGCTTCGAGCAGAGCTGCGTTCTTTGCGATCGGCACGCCCTTGATGGCGAAGGAGGAACCGCCAGCAAAGGCAAGAGCGGTATCCGGCCTGACGTCGCCGAAGGCGTGGCGCCAGCCAAGACCGCCGCGCGCGGTAGCAGTCACGGTGCCGAGGGTCAGTACCGTCGACGCACGCAGACCTAGCGTGGTAAACGCCGTGTCGCTCGAGCGATCCCCGCTCGACAAGGCGGCTGCGCCGCCATTCTCGGTGAAGCCATCGGCGTCAAAATTCACATAAGCGAGATTAGCGTAGGGCTCGAAGGAAGCCGAAGCCGTATTGATACGGTAGCCGAGCTCGCCAAAGGCCTGGAACGTGCCGGCGTCGTAATCGGCCGAAAGGCTGTCGGCGAAGCCTGGAAAGACCACGGACCTGCCGGTCTCGATGCTGTGCCAGGTATAGGCAAGGCCGGAACGAAAACCGAGATTGCCGTTCTGCGTGCCGGCAAAAAGACCGAGATGGTAATTCTCGCTCGAGCCCGACGACGCGCGATCGTCCGCCTCCAAGGAGGTATGGCTGTAGCCGCTGATGAGGCCGAGCCGCCAGCTTTCGCCGACAGCCGCGTCACCGCCAGCCAGAAAGCCGCCTGTCGAGTGATCGAGACCGGCGGCATTGCCGTCGCTGTCGAGATGACCCCAGGCGCCGAAGCCACGGCCCCATACGGCGAAATTCTCACTCGTTGCCGGGGCCAGTTCCAGACCACCCAGCCCATAAGTCATCACCGGAACGCTGGAGGCACCGACGCCGTCGAACGCCGCACGGATCCGTTCGCTCGCGGCATCGCGTACAGAATGACTGTCCTCGATGAGGCCGCTATGAATGGAAGCATGAACCTCGCCTGATAGCATATCGAAAGCGTTGCGGGCTTCCGGCGCCGTCAGGAACAGGATGTTGTCCTGGATCGGATTACCGCTTCCAAGCGCCTGAGCCGCTGCGGCGACCGAGCGTTGATTGAAGGTGCTGGCTACATCGGCAAACGCCGTCGATGTGCGGCTGATATCGAGATAGACATTGTTGGCATCGTAGACGAGCTGGAAATCGACGAAGGGCGTCGCGTCTGTCGCCAGAGCCCCCGTCAGCCCGCCATAGGTGCCGCTTACGCCGCCTGCTGCGGAGAGCAGAGTATATCGGGCATCGACCGATAGCGTTCCCTGCCGCAGCAGCTCGATCTGCGCGCCGCTGTCGATCGCCGCTGCTCCGCCAACATCGATGAGATCGGACGACCTTGCGAGGTCGACCTGATAGATCGATCCGGACTGCTGCGCGAAATCGCCCGTGACAGTCAGTGTGGTGACGATCCTGCTCGGATCGGTCGCACTGCCAGGAGCGACCGTGCCGCCCTCGGAAATGGTGACCGCACCGTAGGTGCCGCCGCCTGCGACGACACCGCCGCTGTTTGCGATAGCCGTGCCCCCGATCTGCCCGTCATTCCCGAGAAAGCCGGACGTGGTCGCATCATGGGAAAGCACACCTGTATCGGCAAGCAGCAATCCCGCGCCGGAACCGACCGTCGTCATGCCGGAAAAATTGTTCTTTCCGCTCAGCGTTTGCACGCCACCGGCAACGAATAGTTTGCCGCCCATATTATTGTTATCAACGTCGAGGTCGTTGATGCTGCCGGCGAACGTGTCGTTCGAATCCGTTAGCACCAGGGTACGCTTGCCCAGTTCGACCGTTCCGCTGCCACTCAGGCTACGAATACGGGCATCGTTGTAGGCGTCGGAGATTCCCCAATAGTCGCTGCCATTTCCATGTTCGGAGATATCGAACGTGCCGTCTGCAACGACTTTCGCTGACCGTTGGATGTTGCCGAGCCCCGCAAGCGAGAGATAGGCATCCTGAGCAATATTCGTCTCGCCGGTGTAGGTGTTGACATTCGTCATCCGGACCACCGTCTTTGTATCAAGCGTCAGCGATCCGGAGCCGGAGACGACACCCGCTATGCCGAACCCGCCCTCATTCCCCATGCTCGTCGTGATCCTGCTCAGACCGGTCCCTTCGGGTGCGGATGAATCGGTAGAGAAGTTGCTGGCAGTGACGAAATGTGACGTATAAGCGGTATACTTCTTCTCCAGATCGAAAATGACCGATCTGTTTTTGAAGAAGTCAAGACCGGCAACAAAACTGGTCTGGTCATTGGGTTGTTCCGTCGTGCCGCTGGTGTAGGTGAAGTCGATATTGTCCAGCCTTACCGGATCGCCATCCGTTCCTGCGATTGTAACGCTCGGGATGTTGCCCGATGCGCTTACGATCTCGCGTTGCTCATTTCTCCGAACATTTTTAAGTTTGACGCCCGCATCCTGAAATTGCTTCAGCATCGCATCACTGATCTCCAGACTGCCACCGCCCGGTGTGCCGGTGTCGAGCAATACCGCGGTCTTGTTGGGGTCGGTGATTGGTGGGGCTCCATCCTTAACCGTGTACTGCAGATTGTAGCTGCCTTCGTATTCGGTCGAGGCATTGGCGCCAGAGCCAGGAAAATTCTGATAAGAATCCTGATCTTTTTCCTCGGGTTCTCCCCATGGCATGGCATTAGTATATTGGGCCCGGAGGCTTGGATTGAGGTTGACAATCGTGCAGGGGGAACAGCCAGGCGTTTGGTCGCTCTCGGAATCCGGATTCACATTGGCGGAGACCACGTAGCCAGACCTGGTGACACTGCCCATCATGCCCCAGACACTTGTCTTGCCAAGAAAATCGCCGGCCCCGAATGTACCTGCGAAATCGCCGCCTTCGTCTGCCATCTTGCCAGCGGTCATTTTCGCCCGCTGCTCCTTATCGGCGTGATAAGGTTCTTGGAGATCCTGACCATACATATCTTTAAGTCCATCCGTCACGGATCCCGGCGTGCACTTAAGATTGTTGTCCTTGCAATACGCATGGGTATAGACAAAATCGAGAATGCGAGCAGCCCGGTATTTCTTATCGCTTACAGACGGCCCGTCGATTGTTATCTTTTGATCTGGATCGACATATGTAAATTTATCAATTTCCACGTTCTGAAGCTTATTACCATACGTTCCGTCCCCGTACGTATATACGTAAGGCGTGTCGGCAATCGGGCGGACCCCGGTCACCTCTGACCCGATCTGCGTGTTGAGCTGGTCCGAGCCCGTGTCGAATACGTATCGCTGCGCGTTGCCATTGTTGATCTTGGCCCAGATGCCCAGGCGGTCATGGCCTTCCCCGACATACTCCAGCGGGATCGAAATCGGGTCGTCGGCCAACGCTTCTCCAGTTGGAAATGCTACCAGACCCACCCCGAGAGACACAGCCGGCAGGAATACCGTCGTCATCGCGGTGGTTGCCGCCAGAAAGTTCTTTGTCCTGAAACAAGCCTGCATACCTGGTCCTCGAAAAAGTCTCGCAAACTGATTGTTCATTGGAACGGCCTCCTGAATTGTTTAACGAGACCCTTTATGGCGGCCCTGGCTGACAACAGCCTGAAAGCTGCAAGCGGCCTGCGAGAATGGGGCGATCCTGAATGACGACAGGTGCTGTCAACAATGGATGAGTGCTCGGCCTGAAAGCTGAGCACGCTTTATGCTCAGGCTGCTGACAAGGCCAAAGCAGCGTAAGTGCGGAGTGAAATCCAAGGTCCACATGGGTCGTCGCGCTTCCCGTGCGCCTGGGAAGGCGCCGGCCCGGCCAAGCTTTCCCAGATCGTCCGGATGGCGCACAAGATACCGGTTCAGGTCGATCGAGATGGAGGCCGAGGCGTATGCCAAGGCGGTCGACTGCCTGACGAAAGATCAGAATGCGTCGCTGGCGCTCTACGATTTCCGCCGGCAGCGAGCTCAGCTCCTGCCGGGCATCCGTGTTTACTGGCGACGAGACACAAGATGTGCCCAAATTGCCACCAGACCGTCACCTGCGATGAGTTTCGGCAACTGATTTTGTCCTTTCAATCGTCGCCACTTCCTGGCCGCGGCCAACATGGGCCACTCGAAGGCAGCAGACTGGCGGCTATATGGACGGGCTGTGAGCCCGCACCGGAGACATTGGCGAAATCTACGATCTCTATAGCAACGTCAAGGAGAAGCGCGAGGTGTTGCAGATGTGGTCAAATCACATCGAATGGCTGATCAAGCAGGCTGCGGATGACGCTCTGGCGGCGTAGCTGCTGGCATGGGCGGAAGATGCGGCGCAACAATCGTCAGAGCCTCATCGAATTGGAGATCATGCTTGACCAGCAAATGCGCGGCCAATGCTTCGATGGCTGACCAGTGATCGAGTACTAGCCGGGCCGTGCGATCTTCGATCCGCCTCCAACGGGGGCGGCGCGGCATCAGGAACCGCAACTCACCATAGATTCGCTTGGCATCCGCGTAGTCGCTGCTCCCCTCATTCCCATCGGACGCATTCATCGCCATATCGCGCGGGTCCAGATAGCCTTCGAATGCGGATTCTGCAAAAGGACCTGCCAGACACGCAACTATCTCTTGGATCGCTTCATCGCGTTGGAAATGTCGATCCATATCGTTCTCGAAAATCGGCTTTAGCTCCGAGGTGAATCCTTGCGCTGAATAGAAAACCGTGCCTTCGACAAAACCACCGCACTCTCCGTCACCGGCGTCGGGGTAAATACTAACACTTGAGAAAGCAGGGAGTTCACGGTCGTCGTCGAACATCTGACGGTGCAAAACGATGGCGGCCACCGCGTGCCCGGCTTCGTGATGCGCCACAGACGGGAGAAGATATTGGGAGGCTACATTCATGCGGTGCGGCTCTCAGATCTAGTTTCCATCCAAGCCCTGATATCGGATTCAAGCCATGCGACTCGGCCGGGGGAGATGCGACGCCGCTTAGGGAACAGGCCTGCCTTCAGAGTCGCGCGGTCGCGCTCGAACTGCGTTCCACTGAAGTGCTTCAGGGTCTTTGCCGACTGGCCGGCGGCCCAGGCAAGTGCCCGCTCGCCTTCCACATCTTCAAGCCAAAGATAGAGATCGTCGTCGGGAGCATCCAGCGTTGGACGGACATCAAATGCGTTCATGTCCGGACAGCCTTCAGAAAGAAGGGATAGAGGCTTCCGTTTGATCGGGAACGCTTAGTGTTGGTAGCGGCGCCCACATGTTCGAAAAGCGTGATCATTGATGAGTTCTTCCAGTCGGTGCGGCATCGCAGTGCTTTTGCGCATAGGACCGCAATTGTCGTGCCAACTGGGAAAATCGTTTCGGAACAACGTGATCGCTCTGGCAGCGTTGTGTCAGATGTCCGACATCGTCGAGAATCCGACAACGAGTGCTCCTCCTAATCACCGGATCAACCTCCGGCGCCAGTCGGTGACACCGCATTCCTCTGTCTTTCCAGGAGACGGCGTGGACATCAATGCCGTTCCTCACCGAACCCGCCTCCTAGCCCTTCGCCCATACGTCACGGCCGCCCCCCGGTTTGGCTTCAACCTGAAGGATTACGGCGTCCTCTTCGCAGAGAAGATCGGGTTGTTCGTGGCGCGCGCAGCGGAGCCCAAGGAGCTTTTCTGGGTTGCGGATACTGGCATGTCGATATTACGACCGTGTGTCCTTCGACAAGCTTGGTGGCTTCTTCAACCAGAATCTCGCCGCGGAGATCGAATCGTTATCTGCGCCGCAAAGTGCGGCCGGTGAGCGGCGTGGCCCTGCGTTCCAGTTGGCCACGGTCCTCGCTGGGACGAGCAAGTAAATGGCTTGCGCAGCAACGGTGCGATCACACCTGGAGCACGGCGTCATCAGGAAAGCGCCATCCTTGTGCGCCCACGACACCCTGGTCGCCATCGGCCGCATCGCGGGGGGGCACTGTGGGCGATAACCATTCATTGATCTGGGCGATTGAGGGTTCTGCCGGGGCGCTATTGCTGCTCGGTAGGGCTGCGGGCTGGCGAGTCTACCAAGGCGAGCAACGACAGGCGAGACGGCAGACATTACGTGACGGAACTTGATATTGCAGTGCAGCAAGCGTAGAGCACCGCGCGCTTATCGGAGTGTCGTCCATGGCCCTTACCAATGCTGGTAACGAGGCAGAACCTGTCGAACAATCGAGCCATTCTGAGGTCGAGCAGCACAGCACCAAGGCGCTGATGTTGGGCGCACTAGGTGTCGTTTATGGCGATATAGGCACCAGCCCGATCTATGCATTTCGCGAGGCGTTGCATGCATCAGCGGGTGGCAACGTCGCCAGCCGTGGCGACATCCTCGGCGTACTCTCGCTGATCATCTGGTCCCTGACGATCACCGTGACGATCAAATACATCATGTTCGTGCTCCGCGCCGACAATCGAGGCGAGGGCGGAGTGCTGTCGCTTATGGCGCTGGCGCGCAACAGTTTCCCGACCTGCTCTGCGGTGATCCTCGGCATCGGCATCGGCATCGGCATCGTCGGCGCGGCGCTTTTTTTTGGCGACGCCGTCATTACGCCGGCAATCTCGGTACTGTCGGCGGTCGAAGGTATGAATGTCGTCACGCCGACGTTCCAGCCCTATGTGGTGCCGCTGACACTGGCCATCCTGGCGATCGTGTTTGCGGTACAGCGGTTTGGCACCGGCGGCGTAGGATTGGTGTTCGGACCCGTTACCGCGCTGTGGTTCCTGGCCATCGGCCTTTCCGGGCTCAACCACATCATGGACGACCCGGAAATCCTGCTGGCAATCAGCCCGCATTACATCGTGTCGTTCCTGGTCAACTCGCCTGACGTCGCCTTCGTTACGGTTGGTGCAGTCTTCCTCGCCGTCACCGGAGCCGAGGCGCTCTACGCCGACCTCGGCCATTTCGGCCGCAAGCCGATCGTGCTCGCCTGGCTGGCGATCGTGTTCCCTTGTCTGTTGCTCAATTATGTCGGGCAAGGCGCCTTCGTGCTGGCAAATGGCGGCGTTGTCGGTCATCCGTTCTTCGAGATGAACCAGGGCTGGACGCTTATTCCGATGGTCGTGCTTGCCACGGCGGCGACCGTGATCGCCTGCCAGGCGGTGATCTCCGGCGCCTTTTCGCTGACCAGGCAAGCGGTACAGCTCAACATGCTGCCGCGTTTCGTCATCCAGCACACGTCGGAAAAACAGTCGGGCCAGATCTATCTGCCGCGCATCAACCTGATGCTGGCGCTGGTGGTGATGCTGCTGGTGGTCGGCTTCGGCGAATCCAGCCGGCTGGCCTCGGCCTACGGTATTTCGGTGACCGGCAATATGCTGGTGACGAACATACTGCTTTTTGTTGTGATGACGCGCATCTGGAAATGGCCGCTCGGCGTCGCGATAGCCTTAATGGCGGTGTTCGTCTTCATCGATACCGGCTTCTTTGCAGCTAACATCGTCAAGGTATTCGAAGGCGGCTGGGCCTCGCTTGCCATTGCCGCAGTGATCGTGATGACCATGTGGACTTGGATAAGAGGCAGCAGGTATCTATTTGACAAGACGCGCAGGAACCAGATTCCGCTCGATTTCCTTGCGGGCAATCTGTTGAAGAAGAAACCGCAGCTGGTGTCCGGTACGGCCGTGTTCCTGACCAGCGATCCCGCCAGTGCGCCGACCGCGTTGATGCACAGCCTGAAGCACTACAAGGCGCTGCACGAACAGAACGTCATCCTCTCTGTGGTGACGGCGCAGCAGCCCGTGGTGCCCGACAGCGAGCGGATCAAGATGGAAACGATCAATGAGCTGTTCATGCGGGTGACACTGACCTTCGGCTACATGGAACAGCCTAACATCCCGCGTGCGCTGGCGATCTGCCGCAAGCAGGGTTGGAAGTTCGACATCATGACGACGTCCTTCTTCCTGTCGCGTCGCTCGCTCAAGGCGTCACCCAACTCCGGCATGCCGGTGTGGCAGGACAAGCTGTTCATCGGCTTGGCGCGCACGGCCGCCGACGCGACGGAGTATTTCCAGATCCCGACCGGACGTGTGGTCGAGATCGGAACGCAAGTGGCCGTTTAGGTATGCCCGGTTAAGCAGAATCAATTGGCATTTCGCGAGCCGGTGAATGCCTGACCGGGCGGAGGCCACGATGCTTGCGCCAAACTGGGGTCCGGTTCCAGGCCTGAAGCTTCCGGCCCCGAAAGCCGTCCTTTACGCCTGCGATCATTTCCGTTCCGCATTGTCTTGCCGACCCACCAGTCGAGATGCGCTGAAACGACCTCGCCGGGCAGCAACTTATCATTTGAACCTAATCGATGTGCCGCAAGTCCGACCTTCATTCTTCAGTTCACAGGCTAGCGTTGCCAAAATCGGCGTGCCGCCTAACCGGCGCCGCACCGTGACCTGTCAGGATGCTATGCAGGCGCGAGGCAGAAGCTGGCTCGAGGCCGCCGGCCTGGTGCTGGTCCGGCAGCGGCCGGGCTCGGCCAAAGGCTTCATGTTCCTCTGGAGGATGAGACGGGTGCGGCAAACGTCGTCGTCTGGGTCAAGATCTCTCGAGAAATTCCGGCGCGTGCTTCTTGCTTCGGCCATGCTCGGCGTCCGCGGACGCATCCGACGGAAGAGGAGGTGGTGCACCTCGTCGCCCACGAGCTGACCGATCTGTCGGCCGGGCTGGCCAGCGTGGGAAACCGCAAGACGCCGTTTCCGTTGCCGCACGGCCGAGGGACGAGGCTCATCACGGCGGATCGGGCATCGATCCGCGCGGCATGCCGAAGGGGCGCGACATCGTCGATGCAGTATGACCATATCGACCCTATCAAGTTCAAGACGCGTAACTTCCGGTAGCGCTTCCGGAGGCCACTTCAGCAGCATGTTGTGCACACTTTTGTCGGACCCTGTTAACTGCCGATTGGCAGCAGGTCACCCCGTGCCGGATCCCAAATGTCGTCGCTCTCAAGCGCAACGACTGCCCGCACCCTTTTTAAGTCAGCGAGCACCTCCACCGCCGGACGCCGCCCCGTTTCCTGAGCCGCGGCGTAACGGGTGTATTTGTGACTGTCCGGCTCAAACCACTTCAACGATTCCAAAGTAGCCATGGCATCGCCCTTGCGGCTGCGCGTGATGCGAATGATCGTGATCCCATCCTAAGCGCTCGCGTCGAATGGAGACACGCTGCCAACGCTTCATCTGCTCTACCCCATCTTTGTTCCAAGGCGGTCGGATCATCTCAATGAGCCCTGCCTCGGGGTGGCCAAAGCATGCATATTTATCGTTCGGCCCCGCATCGAATTATCATCTGCGATGTGGGACTCGATCTTGGGTTGGCGACGGCTTCGCTCCGGGAGTAGACGTCGGACCACTGATAAGTGCCGGACCTTCTCCACAATTTCTCGGCGGACTCATCGTGAACGCTCGATTGGACGTAAATGCGGTTCGCGGAAACGCAGGTCTGGCCGGCATTGCGGAACTTCGCCTGGACCGCACCGTCAACAGCACCGTCAATGTCGGCATCATCGAAGATGATGAAAGGTGCATTGCCGCCGGTTTCAAGGCTGACCTTCTTGATCTGGTCAGAGCACTGACGCATCAGCAGCCGTCCGACCTCGTTCGAACCGGTAAAGCTGATCTTTGGAATTGGTGCAGAGTTCACGGCCCACGCGATCACCTTCGGACGCATAGATCAGGTTGACCACGCCATCGGGAAAGCCGGCCTGATGGCGAGAGCAAACATTGCACCTAGCCACGCCACGATAAGATCGAGCGCGGCTTCGTTGCGTGCGGGTCTGTGGTCAGTGGAGGGCGGAGGAAAAGCGCTCGGCGTGCTCGCCCTCGCGATACCACTGGTTCGCGCCGGCAAGCGCCAGTTTCTGAGGCAAATCGCCGAACAGCTGGTAGAGCCTTACTCTCAGGGCTTGGCATCTATGTCGCCTACGACCGCCACATGCAGCCCGTCGCGTGCGAAAGCGGCTTTGTGGAAGGCGCTTAGATCGGAGGGCGTTACGCTAGTCAGCCTCCCTTGGGCGGTCTCGAATACGGATGCGTGCGTAGATTCCGCGCCGCCAGGCCAGCTCGGCGATCGCATGAGGTTCGCGCTCATTGGCAATGATTTCGGAGAGAAGCTGGGCGCGTATGCGGTCGAAAAGTGCTGGTGTAGCCGGATGCGGGTCCCGCCGCCGAGAATGTCGGCCAGCAGTCGAGCGCCGCGGCCCCGCACCAGGGACCGCCCATGAATGACTCATGCGAGGCGTCTCAAGGCTGTCCGCGATCCAGCGCCAGATCTCCGCCTCGCCCGAGACGCGCAGAGCTGGCCGGTTGTGCAGGAGCCGTCGGCAATATCCGCCTTCCTCGTTCGGATGGGTAACGCTTGCGATACGGAGTCTTGACTTTGGCAGTCGCTCTGTGACATTACCTATATAAAGTTCGAAAGAAGGCGATATGGATCATGCATAGGTCACAGAGACCCGAATGAAGGCAACGTATAAACGCACCTATTCGCGCTACGCGATGGAAGCGCTTGGCCTTTTCGGTAAGACCATCCGGCTTGGCCGGATGCAGCACCGGTTAACCGCACAGGAGTTAGCCGAGAGAATCGGTGTTTCACGCAGCACCCTGCAGCGCATCGAGAAGGGCGATCCCAAAGTCGAAATCGGACTGATGTTCGAAGCTGCTGCCATTGTCGGTGTGAAGCTGTTCGATGCCGACGGCAATGGCATCACAGCCCTCACAGGCCGCATGGACGATCGCATCGCGCTGCTGCCGAAGCACGTCTACAAGGCCGGCAAGCAGATCGTCGATGAGTTCTAAGGTCCCCAAGTACGACGAAGCCTATGTCTGGGTCTGGCTGCCGGGCGAGACCGCGCCGGTTGTCGCCGGGCGGCTATATGCCCATGACGGACTCGTCAGCTTCAACTATGGCAGGAGCTTTCGTGAACTGGGAAGCGCGATCCCGCTTTATCTCCCGGAACTGCCCCTGAAGGCAGGCGAATTGCCTTTGCTTCCTGGCCTAACCATGCCGGGATGCATCCGCGATGCTGCCCCTGATGCCTGGGGACGACGGGTTATCCTAAACCGCAAATTCGGTGTGAAGGGCGATGAAATCGCGCGGCTCGATATTTCAGAACTGACGTTCTTGCTGGAATCAGGCTCGGACCGCATCGGCGCGCTCGATTTTCAGTTTTCGCCAATGCATTACGAGCCGCGCGCACTGGCCAATGCCACTCTCGAAGAGCTTGTCCAATCGGCGGAGCGGGTAGAGAAAGGTATTCCGCTCACCCCCGAATTAGATCAGGCGCTGCATCACGGCAGCTCGATCGGCGGCGCAAGGCCAAAGGCGCTGATCGAGGGTGACGCCGTCAAGCATGTCGCGAAATTTTCCTCGTCTGCCGACCTTTACAGCGTCGTCAAAGGAGAATTCATAGCCATGCGGCTTGCCGCCTTGTGCGGCATCAGAGCGGCATCCGTCTCGCTCGTTCGCGCCGCAGGCAACGACGTGTTGCTCGTCGAGCGATTCGACCGGATCAAGGTCACGGGCGGCTGGCAACGCAAATCCATGGTCTCAGCGCTGACGATGCTCGCGCTCGATGAGATGATGGCGCGTTACGCCAGCTACCAGGATTTGGCGGAGATCATTCGCCACCGATTCACCGCGCCGTCGGAAACTCTGCGCGAGTTGTTCAGCCGCATTGTCTTCAACATACTTTGCGGCAACACCGACGATCATGCCCGCAACCATGCGGCATTCTGGGACGGCGCTAAGCTCACCCTCACGCCTGCGTACGATATTTGTCCGCAGGCCCGCAGTGGCCAGGAGGCCAGCCAGGCCATGCTCATCAGCGGCAATAACCGCATGAGCCGGATAGCGTCCTGCCTTGAAGCGGCGCATCACTTCCTGCTCAGCGCGCCGGAAGCTCTTGCGATTGTTGAAGGCCAGCTCCGATGCATTGCGGAGAATTGGCCGCGTGTCAGCGAGGAAGCTACGCTATCCGGCACAGATCGCAATCTGTTCTGGGGCCGACAGTTCCTCAATCCCTACGCTTTTACGGCGCTGGAAGGAAGCGCCGACGTTCTCCGCGCTCTGGCTGACGAACTACGCAACAGTGTTCACGCCTGATCCGGCGCTGGATTTCGGACAAGCTCGGCAAGCGCAAGACGCCCACAATATCGACAACCCTTGCCGTGCCAGGACGAAGATTGAACAAACGGCTCTTCAACAGTGACAACGTGCACTGCGGAGAGATGTGGAGCTGACACCGCAAAAGCCCAAGACGCGCGACTTCCCGCGATACAACTCCACATAACTGAGCGTCTACAAGCGGTGCAGCCAGCCAAACATCCAGCCATCAAAGCGATGATCGTCTGATCTTTTGCCGATGACATCACGTCGGGGAAGCCTTGTTCGAGCGCTTGCCGCTTCATATCGATACCGGCCTGGGCGTAGCGCATCGTTAGTTCAGCCCGAGTGGCCTGGCCATCGACTGATGGTGGCGATGTCAACACCCGCCTTGACGAGGTGGATGGCCGTCGTGTCCCGCAAAGGGCGATGATGGATGCTTTTTTCCGCCATGGTGGTTCCTTCGCCCGCAGCCATGTGTGCGCAGCAAGTATGGAACACCGAACCGGGTGAGCAGTGTGGGGCGGTCGTTGCTTTGCTCGGCGGGACAGGGCGATACCAGACGAAGGTCACAATCGAAGATTCAGGATCCCTGAACTCGTGCATCCGTATTGAACATCAGCGAAAACAGAGCGTAATCCCGCTGTCCAGAAGGCGTGCGGCGGACGATACGCGCCAGGACGCTCTTGATTTCCGGGCTCATCGAGATATTCGACAGGTGCCACCCACGCGCCCTCTTGAAGGGAAGTGTCACCACCAGTTGCAGCGTATCCTAATATTCGGGGTGCTCCGAAATCAGGAACCGCGCAAAGGCATGCATCGCCGCCAGCCTTGCATTGCGGGTCGCAACTGCCACGCTCGACCTCAAGTGATGTGAGAAAGCTGCCCATCCTGTCGGTATTGATGTCGGAGACCGCTTCTTCTTTCAAGAATATCTTCCCGCTCTCCCGCGGCATGAGCCCGTGGCATGCTTCGGCCCAATGCTGTGGATTGATGTTTCTTCATGCCACAACCTCGCTGACGAGACCGCCGAAAGCCCCTTCAAAGCGGTCGGTGGCGATCTCTCGCAGCTTTGGAAGGTAGTGCATTGATTTTTCGTGGAATGGGGACCCTGTTTAAAGGGTGATTTTCGTCCAAACGGGACCCCTTAACGATGGGGTCATCAAGATGCCTCCGGCTTGATCGGAGGCATTTGTGTTTTGGATGTTGGTTTTAGAGACGATTGCAAAGATACGTCGGCTGTCGCTGGTCCAGGGGAAGTCGATCAAAGCGATCTGCCGTGAGCTGAAGATCTCGCGCAAGGTGGTGCGCAAGGTCCTGCGTTCTGAGGAGACGCAGTTCCGCTACGAGCGCAAGCACCAGCCCTATCCCCGCATGGGAGCTCGGCGTGAGACGCGGGACCGGCTGCTGTCGGCGAATGCGGCCAAGCCGCAGCGGGAGCGGCTGCCGGTCGCTTCGACGGCTTCCATTGCATTCCCCCGTCGGTGTCGAAGACCTGCACGGTGCGCTTCGACAACAACAAATACTCGGTGCTGTCGAGTGCCGTCGGTCGGCCCATCGAGATCCATGCTTATGTCGATCGGATCGCATCCGCCAGAGGATGGCGTGGTCGTGGGAGAACACGTTCGCTCCTTTGGCCGCAACGAGGTCGCCTACGATCCCTGGCACACGGCGCGCGCCGTTCCTTGGCTGGGTCGTGCGGTCGGCAATGGAGAAGGTGCGGCGCAGCTCAAGGCGGTTGATGACGTCGACCGGCAGATGGTGTTGATCCTCACCTGGGTGCTGACCGACGGATTGAGCGCGGTCGAGGCCGCCTGTCAGGAAGCCATCGAGCACGGTGCATCGTCGGCGCCGGTGATCCTCAACATCCTGGCCCGCAGCCGCGATCCGGCGCCGGGCACGATCCTTTCCATTCCCCAAGCGCTGAAGCTAGCTCACGAGCGGTCGCCGACTGCACCCGCTATGACAGTCTCAGGAGGACAAACAGCCATGGAACGCACCGAGGTACTGGAACTGATGGGAGCGCTGAAGCTCTACGGAATGCGCAGAGCCTATGACGAGATCATGGGCGCGTCGCCATCAAGCGACGGCACGAGCCGCCCAGGATTGTCGGTGATCTCTTGCAGGCCGAGATATCGGAGAAGCAGGCCCGCTCCATCAAATACCAGTTCGCTGTCGCCAAGTTGCCGCTGGCCAAGGACATCGACGACTTCGACTTCGCCGACACGCCGGTCACCCCCTGATGCGCGATCTCGCCCGGCCGCGCCTTCGTCGCCGATCAGCGCAACATCGTCCTGGTCGGCCGCCTTCACGGGTCACCCAACTCGCGCGGAAGGTCGACCGCATTGCGACGGGCGCGTGTCGACTTCCCAACAATGTCAGACAGGAGACGCAACGCTATCGGAGCGATCGCATTGCCCGAAACGATTTTCCCAGTTGGCACGACAATTGCGGTCCTATGCGCAAAAGCAAACTAGACCTGAGAGCCGCACCGCATGAATGTAGCCTCCCAATATCTGCCGCTTGTGGCGCATCACGAAGCCGGGCACGCGGTGGCCGCCATCGTTTTGCACCGTCAGACGTTCGACGACGACCGTGAACTCCCTGCTTTCTCAAGTGTTAGTATTTACCCCGACGTCGGTGACGGAGAGTGCGGTGGTGTTGTCGAAGGCGCGGGTTTTTATTCAGCGCAAGGATTCACCTCGAAGCGAAAGCCGATTTTCGAGGACGATATGGATCGATGTTTGGAACGCGATGATGCGATCCGGGAGATAGTTGCGTGTCTGGCAGGTCCTTTTGCAGAATCCGCATTCGAAGGCTATCTGGACCCGCGCGATATGGCGATGAATGCGTCCGATGGGAATGAGGGGAGCAGCGACTACGCGGATGCCAAGCGAATCTATGGTGAGTTGCGGTTCCTGATGCCGCGCCGCCCCGATTGGGGGCGGATCGAAGATTGCACGGCCCGGCTAGTACTCGATCACTGGTCGGCCATCGAAGCATTGGCCGCGCATTTGCTGGTCAAGCATGCTCTCCAATTCGATGAGGCTCTGACGATTGTTGCGCCGCATCTTCCGCCCATGCCAGCAGCTACGCCGCCAGAGCGTCATCCGCAGCCTGCTTGATCAGCCATTCGATGTGATTTGACCACATCTGCAACACCTCGCGCTTCTCCTTGACGTTGCTATAGAGATTGTAGATTTCGCCAATGTCTGTCAAGGACGCCGCCTTGTGATTCAGTATGTGCTCGATGACGTGTGGCAATACCTGCCGCCTGCCGAGATTTGTCGCGAGCGTCCTGCGCAGATCGTGAAGGGTCCAGTTCTCCAAAGCCACCCCGTCAGTATTGACCTTGCCGTCTAGAGCCTTCTTGCCCTTCGCGTAGCCTGAGAAGTGGCTTCTTTCGTTGCCCCTCGCAGGGAAAAAAACGTGTCATTGGTCTTCGGTACCGTCTGGGGGACCGACACCGCCAGTGTGGACAGCGGAATAAGCGTAGGCTCTTCGTTCTTCGTGCGGTCACCCGATAGTTCCATGTTCCGGCTTCAAGGTTGAGGACCAACGCATCGCGGCAACTTCCGTACGCCTCTGTCCGGTCAGAATGAGCAGCTTGACGATGGAGCCGAACGAATAGCCGATATCGCCCGGTTCGGGCTCACAGCCCGTTCATATAGCCGCCAGTTCGGCATCGTTCACCACTCGCTTGCGCTTGACGATCGGGGCCGGATCCGGATTTTCCAATCCCTCGCGGGGAAACCGCGGATGAGCCGTTGCGGCGGTTTGCGACACCAGTTGAAAAATGCCCGCATACACCAGAAGGCCGTGTTAGCCGCTTGCGGGTGACCCCCGGCGACGATCTTCTTGGTGATGTTAGCAATGTCGGTGTCGATCACATGGTGGATAGAGCGACTCCCGAGGGCAGGCACAAGATACCGGTTCAGGCTGGCCTCGACCAGTGCGGTGTTTTGAGGGTCGTTACTCGGCGGCCTGGAGGTGACCGCCATCGCCGTCCTCGGTATCGTCAGCGCTGATATGCGCCTGATCGGCAAGGAAGGCTGGCAGTTCCGATGGAGCTATGCTGGAATTTGGGTGACGAGGCTGATCAAGCGGCGCTCTGCGGCTTCGTTTCGATGACCTGGATTCCGTCCAGGAACCTGGCACCTGCGATGAGTTTCGGCAACTGATTTTGTCCTTTCAATCGTCGCCACTTCCTGGCCGCGGCCAACAGCTTGAAGACCATCAGCTGGGCGGTTTTCGAGGATAGCGAGCCCTTGGTACGCACCGTGCGATAGCGAACGGTTGCAAAGACGCTTTCGATGGGATTGGACGTTCGCAGATGATCCCAGTGTTGGGCGGGGAAATCGTAGAGCGCCAGCGACGCAATATGATCTTTCGTCAGGCAGTCGACCGCCTTGGCATACGCCTCGGCCTCCATCTCGATCGCATGCGCAAGCAATTTGCGCGCGCCGCTGCGAAGTACATCCGTCAGGGTATCATCGATTTCGTCGGGCTGACGAAGGCGAACAATGTGTTGATAGTCTCGTTCATGGCGTATCACTCTCCTTGAGAGGTACTGGCAGGCTTCATCACCCGCCTCGATACGCCGCTCTCCTCAAGCCGCCATCATCCAGTTTCCGCCATGGCTCCCCCTGATTGATCCGCTTCACCTGTGCAACTGCACAGGCTGCCCTAGCGGGGAGATTGGCCTCCAATGGCGAAAGCTTGCCGCAGGAGACCCTCCGATGACCGTGCCTATGGCGCCGCCGCTACGACAACTTGCCGACAAGCAGCGTGCGATCCACTGCCGCGCTACTGCGCCTTCAAGGGACGTCTGGATCGCGACGCAGGAGCCGATGACCGTTACGGGATCAATTCCAGGTCGCGCTGGCCGTCGCTGTGCCAGTTCGACGGTCTGGTGGCAATTTGGGCACATCTTCTGTCGCCGACAGTGGCGATGGCTGACGCTTCAACGAAACGGGGTCTTCGACGTCTGCTGCCTTCGCCGATGCTTTGCGAAGTGGCATAATGTTTCGACGCACGCAGGCGCGGGCAGGGGATGTCAGTCATGAATCTCCTGACTGGCGCGGATCAGGCCGATTGGCGGGATGAAAGATCATACGACTACACCGCTGGCCTGACGCTGCGGGAGTGGGCTTGGGAGTTCTTACGCCGCAATCCAGCGTTCCAGCGCGATCTGACCGCTGCGCGCCAGCATTGCAAGACTTGGTCTCTCCAATCCTTTCTCGATATGGTCGCGTCGGCCGGCGACCTGTCACGCTGGGGTGTTCTGTTTCGCGGAGTCTTGTGGCCGCGCTTCGGTCGTATTCTGGTGTCCGCTCTGGTGCGTCCATGTGCTGCCGGTCATTGCGGAACGGTTGCCTGCCTCGTCGCCGACACCGCCGTTCGAACTCTCGGCATTGCCCTGTCGTGCAATCGTCCTGCTGGCGCCCGACAAGAGCCAGCATGTTCTTCTTCGCAATGCGGACCACGCGCTGCAGCTCGCCGTCTCGGGCGCGAATATCCTCCACCCTGTTTGCCTGCATACGCAAGCCATCTGGCCCGCGGTGCTTTTAAAGCATCGACTGAGGGGACTGGAGTGCCTCAATGCTCTCAGTCTAGGGCAACAGTTGCCCCCCCGCTTGTTTGCGCCGGAAAAGCGCGGCGTTCGTTTGTCCTTCGTTCTTCGTGCGCTCGACGGTTCGCTCGCCGGAGCACCTCATCGCGAGCTCGCCGAAGTTCTCATCGGTCAACGGCGCGTCCATGCCGACTGGGCGGATCCTCGCGATCATCTGCGCGACCGCATCCGTCGGGCCGTCTCGCGTGGCCGCGCGCTCATGAATGGTGGCTACAGAGATTTCCTAATTTGAAAAGCGACAGTCCGCGCTGTGCGTCGGTGGATGAACGTTCGCTCGCAGCTGTACCCGTCACCAACAGTTCGCCCGCCGACAGGACTGCATGGCGCCTTGCAAGTGCGCTCTGGTCTAGCTTGTCGATGCCGAAATGAGATGGGCGAGGGTGCCAAGGCGGTGGTTCATTAGGGCCGGCCTCGACCTGGACGCACATCATTGGTCGGAAAGCGGCGTGCACCGCAATGTCGCCATAGCAGCCAAGATCCTTTGAGGCCGGACCTGCAGTCCTGTTGGACCGGCGGGTGCAACAATATGGAGGGATCTGAGGCCTCACACCGTTCCCTGGTCGACAGCTCGGTCAACATAGCACCCACCGCTTGATTATGGAAATGGTGTGCCTGGAGTGCAGCGAGTAGCGGCTTGCTGCGCACTGTCCTAAGAATAGCAGTCATGACCCGTCTGGGGTTCTGCAACACGACGATTCAACCGCTTGGGCATTGTCGCATATCCCACAATGTAGAATGCGCAACAGGGCAAAAGCTGATCCATCGGCGGTTTATCAATGCTTTTTGGCTTGGCACGGCACATGCAACGCAATCGGCAAAAGGCGCACGAACTGAGTGGCCCATCGGCCCTAGGAGCGCTGACTTATGCCCTCCCAAGGCATGTCCGGCCCGACAGCGAGCTCAGTCTCCTGCCGGGCATCCGTGTTTCAGGTCAACGGCGTTTGGAACTTCCAATTAGGTGGCGGCATTGACCGCAGGCCGCCCCCCGGTGGGGCGGAGAGACAGTGCAGCAGGTTTCAAATCCCGCCCATGCAAAGATATTTCATTTCCAGATAGTCCTCGAGGCCATGACGGGAACCCTCCCGCCCGATGCCGGATTGTTTGATCCCGCCAAACGGTGCCGCCTCCGAGGACATGCGTCCCGTGTTGATGCCAACCATGCCATATTCCAGAGCCTCTGCCACACGCCAGACCCGCTTCAGGTTTGAGGCATAGAAGTATGCGGCGAGGCCGTATATCGTGTCATTGGCCTCGCGCACGACCTGATCCGCATCGTTGAAGCGAATGATCGGCGCGAGCGGCCCGAATGTCTCCTCTTGCGCGACTGCCATGACGCTGGAAATCTCGGTGAGGACCGTGGGTTCGAAAAACGTGCCATTCTTGCCGATACGCTGGCCCCCGCATCGTATTGTGCCGCCTTTCGCAATGGCATCTGCGACGTGAGACTCGATCTTGGCCAGAGCATGCTTGTCGATGAGCGGTCCGATGTCCACTCCGGCATCGAATCCGTCGCCAACCGACAAGTGCCGGATTCTTTCCACGAATTTCTTGACGAACTCATCGTGAACGCTCGATTGGACGTAAATGCGGTTCGCGGAAACGCAGGTCTGGCCGGCATTGCGGAACTTCGCCTGGACCGCACCGTCAACAGCACCGTCAATGTCGGCATCATCGAAGATGATGAAAGGTGCATTGCCGCCGAGTTCAAGGCTGACCTTCTTGATCTGGTCAGAGCACTGACGCATCAGCAGCCGTCCGACCTCGGTCGAACCGGTGAAGCTGATCTTTCGAATCTTGGAATTGGTGCAGAGTTCACGGCCCACGCGATCACCTTCGGACGCATAGATCAGGTTGACCACGCCATCGGGAAAGCCGGCCTGATGGGCGAGGGCGAACATTGCGCCAGCCACGAGCGGCGTCTGTTCAGCGGGCTTGAGCACGATTGTGCAGCCCGCAGCCAAGGCCGGCGAGATTTTGCGCGCCACCATGGAGGCCGGGAAATTCCATGGCGTGATCGTGCCAACAACGCCGATGGGCTGCTTGATCACTAGCATTCGGCGGTCTGTCGAGGGTGCCGAGATCGTCTCGCCATAGACGCGATTGGCCTCCTCGGCATACCATTGCAGATACGCCGCCGCATGCGATACCTCTGAAATGGCTTCGGCAAGCGGCTTGCCCATTTCCGCAGTCAGAATCGCGGCGAGATCGCCTGCATGGTCGATGATCAGCTGATGCCATCGCCAAAGAACGTCGCTACGTTCTCGGGCCGTCAACGCGGCCCATCCCGACTGCGCAACATAGGCCTTGTCTACCGCAGCACGTGTCTCCTCCACGCCCATATCGGGAAGCTCTGCCAAAACTTCGCCGGTCGACGGATTGACGACCTCGAACGTCTTATTGCCAACTGGTCTGCCGAGTGCCGGCAGGCGGTCGATGGCTCCAAACAGGTGCGGGGATTTCAGACGGCGGATCATCGGCAGGCACAGGGGCAATACCGGATTCCTCCTCAACGCAGCGAACATCCAGGTCGACAGGCCGTCAGTGTGTATTCTGCACCAGTGGGTTCGTCGTAGGGCCTCGGCAAAGCAGCTGGTAGACCACGCTAGCCCGATGAAAAGACAGCAGTTTCGTTAGTTTGAGTGCCCGCGGTTCATCAATTGATGGATTAAGCAGTCGGATGTTTGCTTCATCCACCATGCCTGCTGGTGGCATGCGACTGAATTCTGCAAAAAGGCGGCATACATGCTGAGGAGCGCCATTTCGGCGAGAGGCCGCCGGACCGCCAATGCCGCGCAAGGTCGGCGAAAACGACTCCGCGCGTCTGCATGATCTGCTTGGCCCACGGGCCTCCACATTCGCTCTTCCCACGAGAAGCCCCGATGAAGAAGGAAGGTGAGATGAGTTTCTTTACTCATCCTTGCCGCCCAGCGGCGGGCCGACCACCAAAATGGCGGGCTCGGCCGAAAGCAGCTTTTTGGCCGCCGCCTTGACCTGTTTGAGCGTCACCCGACCGATGCTGCGGGCGCGACGCTGGTTGTAGTCGACGTCGGCCTTGTGAATCTGCAAATCCAGGAGCCGGTCTGCAATCGAGCGGGTCGAGCCCAGTTGGTCGATGGCATAGGCGCCGATCAGGTGCTTCTTCGACGCCTTGAGCTCGGCCCCGGTCGGTCCTTGCTGCGCCATCTGCTTTACCACATCTCGCACGATGCTCAGTGTTTGGGCAGCGCAGTCCGAGCGTGTCTCTGTCGTAACCAGAAGCGAGTCAAGGGTTAGTTCAGAGCTGACGTGATAGGCAAGGCCGCGTTTTTGACGTACCTCCTCGTAAAGGCGGGAAGTCAAGTATGAGCCGCCAAGGATGTCGTTCAGCAGCACGGCCGCGTAGAAATCCGGCGCGCTAGGCTTCACGCCAGGCCAGGCCAACGTCAGCGAAGTCTGCGGCAGGTCGTAGTTCTCCTCCACCAGTTGACCGAGTTTCGGCGCGACATCGTAGACGGGGACGAGGGTTTGTTGCTCAGGCAAATCACCAAACAGCTGGTCAAGCCTTTCCCTCAACGTGTTCGCGTCAATGTCACCCACCACGGCAATATGGAGCCCGTCGCGAGCGAAAATGGCCTGGTGGAAGGCGCGGAGGTCGGACGGCGTGATGCCGGGCAGGCTCTCTTTTGTGCCTTCTCCCAGCCTTGAACAAGGATGCGCGCCATAGATCGCGCGCAGCCATTTGCGCTGAGCGATGGCGTTAGGGTCTCGCTCGCTGCCGACGATGCGGGAGACAATCTCGGCGCGGACGCGATCGATCGGCCCCTGCTCGAAGCGCGGCGCGTTCAGCGCGAGCCGAAGCAGGCCGAACGCCGCGTCCTGCTTTTTGGAAAGCATGCACATCGATCCGTAGATGTCGTCGCTTTGCGCGTCCAAACTCATTTCGGCGCCGGCATGGTCGAGCTTCACCTGGAAGGCACCGCTGTCGTAATGGCCAGCGCCTTCGATGAACAGGCCGGCCATCAGTTTGGCCATCCCCTCCTTCCCGACCGGGTCCTGCTTGGTGCCGCCCTTGAAGGCAAAGCCGATGTTGACGATTTCCACTGTGTGGTCCTCCACCAGCCAGGCGATGATGCCCTTTTCGGACTTCACCTCCTGGATGTTCATCGCAGCATGGGGCCGAGCGCCGAGCGTCATCTCTTGATTCTCCGTCTTGGGCAAGAGATAGCCCGTGGTCGAACGGTCGAACGCGAGATAGCGGGCGGCAACTGCTTTGATTTGCTCGGGGGTAACCTTGCGGATGCGATTCGGCCGTTCCTCGACATCCTTCACGGTACCGCCGGTGGCCAGCGTCGAGCCGTAGATGCTGGCGAGCCAGTCCAGGTTGTCTTCCGCAAAGATCATATTGAGCAAATAGTGGTCCTTGGCCTTGCCTAGTTCCTCGTTGCTGACACCATCCTCGGCAATGCGGGCAACTTCGGCAGCGGCCGCCGCTTCGAGATCAGCCAGCTTGGCATCGCCGCGCGGTGCGCCATAGATGGCGAACTTGGTGTCGTCGAGCATAGTGCCCTGGAAATAGACGCGGGCGCTGGAAGCGATACCTTGCTGGACAGCGAGCGCCTGGTAGAGCCGGCCGCGGTTACCGCCGCCGAGAATTTCGGCCAGCAGGTCGAGCGCTTCGGCCTCGCCCGGCTTGGCGGTGTGGTAGGACGGCACCACCCACTGCGTCGAAAAACTGGGCACGCTGACGCGGGCGTCTGAGAGCGTGACGGTGCGCCTGGTGTTCTGCTCGGGCTCAACCGGCCGGATGCGCGGCGGCAGGTCAGGTCCGCGCGCCACCTTGCCATAGGTCTTTTCGGCCAGCGCCCGCACCGTGTCCGGTTCGACATCGCCGGCCACGATCAGCACGGAGTTGTTGGGCCAGTAGTACTTTTCATAGAAGACGGTGGCGTCGACGCGGTTCAGCTGCTCGATCTCCTGCATCCAGCCGATGATCGGGATGCGATAGGGGTGGTTCTGCCACAGCGTCGCGTCGATCTCCTCATGGAGAACGTCCTGCGGGTTGGTGTCGGTGCTTGAGCGGCGCTCCTCGATGACCACATCGCGCTCGGTCTTGACGACATCGTCGGTCAGGATGAGGTTTCGCATTCGGTCGGCCTCGAAGCTCATCATCAGCTCGAGCGCCGACGGCGCCACTGTCTGATAGAAGGCGGTGTAGTCGGAGGAGGTGAAGGCGTTGTTGGAGCCGCCGATCTCGAACACTGCGCGGTCGAATTCGCCGCCCGCATGGTTGGTCGTCGCCTTGAACATCAGATGCTCGAAGAAATGGGCGATGCCGGATTTGCCCGGCGGCTCGTCGGCGCTGCCGATCTTGTACCACACCATGTGGGTGACGATCGGCGCCCGGTGGTTGGGAATGACGACCACCTCCATGCCGTTGTCGAGCACGAAATCCCTCGCCTTGCCGTCCTCCCATGCGACGGGGATCGGAGCCGGCCCCGCGCCGACCAACTCGGACGCAACGGACGTCCTGCGAAGCCCATGAGTGCGGGGCTTGCTTGGTAGTTCTGGTAGGGAGAGTGGGGTTATGGGCTGCGTTCCTGGCAAAGTGATCTGTTCCTCATTTTGAAGGATCTATGTCTCCCGAACGCCTATTGGGAGAAAGTGGATCGGCACGCGACGCCGAGCCACATGAGCCGTCAGCGTGTTGCTGGGCCTGACGCGAGCCTCATCTTTGGATGCGTCCGGGAAACTTTCGGCATGGTGAGGCCATGGGAAGTCTGCTCGTTATCCATTGGGTGTTTGCGGATACCTGAGCATGCCCCGTGCCAAGTAAGAAAGCCCCGATTCGCAAGGTTTGATCCAACCTTGATACTTGCGATATCCGACATTGTCGGGCATCCGACAGAAAGCGCCTTTCGCCGGCGCGCCGGCTATGACGCTCGCCTCCTCCGGCGTGACGACGATCCTTTGGCGGGCGCCGCGCACACCGATCTGCCCGCCTATCAGCACCGCGACATCGAAGGACAGCGCGATCGTGACTGGATGGGTCTTACGCAAACATGCAGCAGTGCCACCGCGATCAGGACTTCATCCGCCCCACAAAGACCCGAGCGCGAGGGACGACGTGTAAGGCAACATGTCATCCTCGATAATGATGCCGCGCATAAAGAGGTAAGGTCCCTCGTCGTACCGGCGAGCCCCTTCGCTGGGTCTCGCGAGGGTCTGGTTTGCGAACGTCGACCGACAGCATCACGGCATGGGCGGCCCCATCGGTAGGCAAGCATTGACCGTGCCATCAGCGTTGAGGCAGCGCAGAGCCCAATTTCCCGGTGCCAGCCGGTACGTTGGAGCTTCAACTGTGGCCAGCCAAGCGGGCCGAGGCCGTGAAACTCCTGATACCCTGGACCGTCCGGATTGCAACGCACGACGCCTTGGTCTCGCGCCAACGTCCATTGACGCTCAGCGAAGCATCATGCGGACGAGCTGGGAAAGCTTGGCCGGGCCGGCGCCTTCCCAGGCGCATGGGACGCGCGACGACCCATGTGGACCTTGGATTTCACTACGCACTTACGCTGCTTTGGCCTTGTCAGCAGCCTGAGCATAAAGCGTGCTCAGCTTTCAGGGCGAGCCTCTTTCATGTTGATAGCATCTGTCGTCATTCAGGATCGCCCCATTTTCGCATGCCGCTTGCAGCTTTCAGACTGTTGTCAGCCAGGGCCGCCATAAAGGGTCTCGTTTAACGCATTCGGGAGGCTTCATCACTCGACCACATTAATTTCGGGCCGTTCGCCGGCGCTCCGAATGGCACTTAACACCAGATCCTCTCCAAACCCGTGATGATCCAAGAGGAAAACGAAAAATCCCTAAATCATAAAAAAGCACCGATACGGTCGGCTCCAGGCTGATGAAATTGCGGTCTCACTGGCCACGCACGATACTTGCGATGGCGATGGCCATTGCAAAGGCCGGTCAAGCACCCAAGACGCTGACAAGCACGCCTCCGACCAAAGCTCGATCGTTGGCAGCCTTTCTAGCCGTATACTTGGGGCATTTTGGGACGGCGATCCGGACGCCGATTAAAACCTGCCGGTCGTCTAAATGGAATGGTTGGTCCGGGTCCTTACTGGACCTGCGCCAACCCGATCGGGCCGGCGCACAGGGGCACCCAGACAATTGGACACGTCGCCTTTGCGCGGCGGCTTGCACTTTCTCGGATGGCCTTTTTTCTCCCCGGGCGAAATCGAGCGAGCGGTGAGGCGGAGCCTTCGATTTTGCCGATCATGTCGTGTCGCTTCGATCGAACTGCTCAGACGATGATAGCGGCATTGATTGCCGCGGCCGAAATGCGTTGTGTGAAGTACGATTTCTACGCCGTATACATACTGCCGTACAGTTCGCCCTGTCAGCAGCCTTGCCAGCAATCCGCCCTGTGTCCAACTGTCGTCGAATTCACCGGTGTCATTGAGGAATTCGTATGATCGCCTCGAAACCATCATTGCGACCGCGGGCGGGCGACGCAAGCTCTAGACTGCCACCGATCCGCTGGATAACCATGTTAGCGATATGTAGACCAAGGCCTGAGCCCGCAGCAGGAGTAGCACCACGACTAAATCGCTTTGTAAGCCCTTCGAGGTCGGGGAGGGGCACCACCGGTCCGGCGTTTGCAATAGCGATGGTTCCATCAGTTTGGACGGAAACTGTTGTCGGAACAGTGGGCAGTCCATGTATCAGCGCATTCTCGATCAGGTTACGAAGGAGGATCCCAAACGCATCGACATCCACTTTGCGCATCAAAGTGGGGCAGCCGTCGACGTTAAGATGCAGGCGTCCGGCATATTGCGGCTTTTTCCTCAGGTCATCGATTTCCAGCCGAACCGATCGGACAAGATCGATCGCGTGATCCGCCATGCCAACCCCCGATTCGGCTTGAGCGAGCTGAAGCACTTTTTCGACAAGGCGGCCAAGGCTCGACAGCGCTTGCTCGATGCCGCGCGCACGCATTTTGGCCGACCCATTGGGAAGCTCGGCCACTAATCTCTGCATCTGAGCGATTGAACCTGCGATCGGCGTGCGCAGTTCATGCGCACTGTTTGCGGCGAACTCGCGTTCGGCCTCGAGAGCCGCCCGCAGACGATCGAGAAGCCGATTGACGGATGCCGCGATTGGAGCCAACTCTGCCGGGAAATCGCCCAAGTCCATTGGTGACAGATTGCCGCCGTCGCGCGATCCGATCTGCTGTCGCAGTACCTCGATTGGCCGCAGCGAGCGCCGGATCACGATCCACCAAACAGCTAAGCTAAAGGGCAGGAGCACGAGTGTCGGAAGGAAGACAAAAAGTGCGCCCTTCGCGATTGTGGTACGGCGGCCATCAAGCGGTTCGGCCAACTGATGATACACGCCGTCTTGGATCTCCTCTGTGTAGACGCGGTAATCAGCGTTTCGCCAAAAGCCGTTACTCAGGGGAGCATCAGGGAAGGGCTGCTGACCCTCTTCCGGTTCAGAAATAAGCACTACCCCGTACTTATTAATAACCTGCTCACGATAGGTCCAGTACTTTTCATAAGTTGGCAAGTGGTTATTGTATTGATCAACGTGTTTTCCATTCAAGACCTTGATCAGCTCTGGTTCTCTGTACTCTGCGCTCCCCTGGAGCAAGTCATCCGAACTTTCGTTTACATTATTGCAAAAAATGAACGCAGCAATGGTTGGGGCGGCGATCCAAACCAGGAGCGTTGCCCCGCCTAACCACGATATCAGCTTTCTCGTCATGCTGTTCGAGTTCGTCATGTGACCACGAGCCTGTATCCGGAGCCACGCACGGTTGCTATTCTATCCCCGCCGATCTTCTTGCGGAGCCGGCTGACATAAACCTCCACTGTGTTGCTCTCGAACTCCGAATTGAATGAATAAAGCGCGTGCTCGATCCTCCCCTTTGAAACGACCGAACCGGGCCGGCGTAGAAGGCAGTCGAGCACCGCCCATTCGCGTCCAGACAGGTGGACCTCCTGCCCGTCGCGGAAGAGGCGTCGCTCGGCTGCCTGTATGGAAAGCGTCCCAACCGAAAATTGCGGCTCCGGAAAATGCCCTTGGCGACGTGCCACTGCACGGATGCGTGCCGAGAGTTCCCCCAGATCGAACGGCTTGACCAAATAGTCGTCGGCGCCAGCGTTGAGCCCCTCGATGCGATGCGAAATCCGATCGCGGGCTGTCAGAATGATGACCGGCGTTGTATCAAGCCCCTTGATCAGCTCCCGCAGATAGTCGATGCCATTGCCGTCCGGCAGGTGAACGTCGAGCAAAATAACGTCGTAGCCGGCCACAGCTGCATGACCGCGCGCTCCGGACAGGCCCTCGGCCCAGTCGACCGCGTGGCCACCAGCCACCAAATGATCGTGCACAGCACTTCTAAGGTCGTCGTCGTCTTCAATGAGCAGTATTCGCATCAGGCTGCCGAGCTCCGGTATGAGGGCAAGGCTCCTGCCTTATTGATCGAAGCTGACAGTAGGCTGAACCGGCGCCAGCGAATATCTGGGGGCTTTCAGGCTGCTGTCAGCTACAATTGCAAGAAAGGGGTCGTTAACAAAGCCAAACGAAGAGGCCTTATGAAACCCCTCCTGATCTCGGCACTTTTGCTCAATGTGACCACCGGCGGCTGTACACTGGTTGGCGGGCAATTCGACGTGGCGGTCAACGAATGGCAGCCGCGCCACGCGTCAATGTCCAGGCTTGAAACTGACAGGTGTCTTAAATACGAGGGCACCGTAGCGGGTGCCTCCAGTTATCGAACAGTGCCTAGCAGGTCAGAAGTGCACTTTGACCATAGGGGTCGTCCGTATTTTCGGCGCTCGCGAACAGAGTCGACGGTCAATCGATGCGCCACTGCCAGAGTCTGGAACGGTCAAGTGTTTGTTATCCCCCGTCCGGGCCATATTCTCTGCCGAGGACCAAGAAGGCCCTATTTTCGGTGCCCACGAACAGAGCCAACGGTCAATCGATGCGCCACTGCCAGGGTCTGGAACGGTCAAGTGTTTGTGATCCCCTGTCCCGGCCGTGTTCTCTGCCGAACTCGCCCTTGTAGTCGGCACACCAAAGATCGTTAGGGCGACAGCCGTTTGAAAGTGGTGTCCCCGTCGCCCTGTTGCGCCTGCGCTTGCGGCGCTCGACCATGCCGTGGCGGTCGAGCACGGCATGCACGGCCGAGATCGCGGGCCGGTGCACATCCGGATACAGCCGGGCCAGCCGCTCGCGTATCTTCGGCGCACCCCATGTCGGCTTGTCTTGCTTGAGGCGCACAATCAGCTTCTCGATTTGAAACGGAAGCTGATTGGCGTGGCGATAGGGCCGCCGCGATCGGTCCGTCAGCCCTCCAGGCCGCTGTCGTTGTAGCGCGTGAGGATCTTGTAGCCGGTCTTGCGCGAGATATCGAACTCCCGGCAAAGCACCGCCATCTTCTCGCGTCCAGCAGCCGGGCGACGAACTTCAGCCGCTCTTCCATGACGTTACACTCCTTCCAAGGCACCTTGCTCTCCTTGCAAAGGGCCGAAAGTGTAACCCATCTATCCGGAATGAACTGTCACCCATCTCTCGGGAAGGAAAGTCATGGCCAAGGCAACTGGAAGCCGAATTTTCTTTTAGAGTATGAATCAGCGCCGTCTGCCGAAAAGCGCGTCCACGATCTTCCCTTTTGAAACGACCGTGCAGGGCTGGGGCAGACGGTAGTCGAGCACCGCCCATCCGCGTCAAGTCAGGTAGACCTCCTGCCCGTCGCGGAAGAGGCGTCGCTCGGCTGCCTGTATGGAAAGCGTCCCAACCGAAAATTGCGGCTCCGGAAAATGCCCATGGCGACGTGCCACTGCATGGATACGCGCTGAGAGTTCCCCCAGATCGAACGGCTTGACCAAATAGTCGTCGGCTCCAGCGTTGAAGCCCTCGATGCGATGCGAAATCCGATCGCAGGCTGTCAGAATGATGACCGGTGCCGATTCAAGTTCCTTGATCAGCTCCCGCAGATAGTCGATCCCATTGCCGTCCGGCAGGTGAACGTCGAGCAAAATAAGGTCGTAGCCGACCACAGCTGCATAATCGCGCGCTTCGGACAGGTTCTTGGCCCAGTCGACCGCGTGGCCACCAGCCACCAAATGATCGTGCATAGCACTTCCAAGGTCCTTATCGTCTTCAGTGAGCAGTATTCGCATCATGCTGCCGAGCTCCGGTATGAGGGCAAGGCTCCCATCTTATTGGTCGAAGCTGACAATAGGCTGAACCGGCGGCAGCGAATTATTTGGGGAGCTTTCAGGCTGCTGTCAGCTACAACTTGCAAGAAAGGGGTCGTTAACAAAGCCAAACGAAGAGCCCCTATGAAACCCGTCCTGAACTCGGCACTTTTGCTCAATGTGACCCCCGGCGGCTGCATCAGCAAATTGATTTGGGAAACAGGCGCGCCGGTTCTAATGACCGACGCAGGCCGAGGTCTGGAGCTGGACCAGCGAACGGCGTCTTCGGTTTTTCAGGCAACAGCCACATGGAAGAATATGATTGGCTCGACCATGCGCCGAGCTTTGTCGAACGGATTGGTCGCGGGCGCACTACCACAGATTATGGCAGGTTTACGCCCTGGCCTTGACACCCGGGGTGATCGTCACCGGCGGAGCCGCGGCGTACTGATCGGATATCTAACGTCGCTGAGTCTCTCGTCGGTGCAGTGGATCTCTCGGCTTAGCCATCATGCAAAAAACGACGGTTCCGCGACACCACTTTTCAGGTCCGTGACACAGGCTTTGTGAGCCGATCTGTTGTTCTTACCCCAGGCTAATGGCTGAACAGCTCTGTCGCCGGCTCGATGCGCCAGATGGCGCGATGTTTTGAACCCTTTCACGAGGCGACGGCAGCAGCCGACCGGCTCTCCTATCGCGGCTCCCGCGATCCACACACCCAACAAGGGAATCTACCATGGTAATGAAGGCACCGGTTGCCGACGCTAGGAATGGGTCGGTAGTAGATCGGCTGGTCGGCATCGACCTCGCTCGGGGCCTGGCTGTCTTCGGGATGTATGCCGCCCATCTCGGTCCCGACCCCGGCGAAGGAGGACTAGTCGGGTTTCTGATGGAACTAACCCATGGGCGGCCGTCGGCCCTGTTTGCCGTATTGGCCGGTTTTTCAATCCTCCTGATTACAGGTCGCAAGGCGCCGAAGTCGGGGATAGCCGGTAGACAGGCCATCGCCAGAGTCGCAATTCGTGCCCTTGTTTTGCTCGCGCTTGGCTCAATCCTGGGCTGCCTCGGTACCCAGGTCGAAGTCATCCTAGAATACTACGGAATTTGCTTCTTGTTGGTATTGCCGCTCCATCGGCTCAGCGCATATCAGCTGGGCTTGATCGCTGCCGCTACGGCATTAGTTCTCCCGCAAGTCCGTTCCTCCCTTCTGTCGGTTGCCCCCAACCTCCTCGACCCGGTCTTCAACCTCATGGTCAACGGCTACTATCCCGCGGTGACCTGGGTTCCTTTCCTCATCGCTGGCATGGCCATCGCGCGCCTTAATCTTAATACGCTAGCAGCGCATTGGCGCCTTGGTCTGGCGGGGGTCGCGCTGGCCGTGTTGGGCCATGGGGGATCCTTGCTCGCGCTGAGTTCCCGCGCTTTGACTGAAACCTCCTTGTGGTGGTCTGACGTTGACGGCGCTTTTGAGCCTTCCAAGTCGTCATTTATAGTCAAGTCGTCATGGATAGCCGCACCTCATAGCGAAACGACGCTTTCGATCGTGGGCAGCACCGGTTGCGCAATGATCATCTTGGCGGCTTGCATGCTCGCTGTGGATGCGCTCCCGCGTCTGCGAAAGCTGGTCTGGCCAATAATCGCAGTCGGCTCGATGTCTTTGACGGCCTATGTGCTGCACATTGCGGGAATAGCCTATCTTATGAAGATAAACATTTTCAAAGACGAGAGCCTGTCCACGCTCTTTGGCTTCGTTGTGGTTATCAGCACTTTTGCGGTGCTTTGGCTGCGCATCTTCCAGCGAGGACCGATGGAAGTGCTGATGGGTAGGGTCGCAGATCTCGCGCGTCACATCCGCTGAGCACCGCCGCGCCCCGGCCTCCCGATCACATTACGGACAAGGTGGGGCTTTGTCCAAAGCTTGTTCGCGGCAGGGGAGGGTACTTCCTCCCAGCCTGCCGCCTTGTTGATGGAAGCTAAAACGGTCGCGCAGGCGCTAGAGTTGCATCGGCATAATCAGCTTAAACTCGCGAAGTTAAACCCGCGGTTGGTCTATCTCGGCCCGCCTCACCTGAAAGGCTAAGGTATCCGTTTCGGTCAAGGGTTTTAGGGGCCATTTTCGCTGCGCCTTGAGGAGAGCGTTTGCTAGGATGAGGAGCTTTCGCAACAAGATGATGACCTTTGCGGGTTTGCCTGCCGCCTTTAGCGCCTGGTATTTTGCCTTGAGGTCGGGGTTGAAGCGCAGGGCGAAGGGCCGGGCATGTAGAGGGCCTGGCGAACATTGGCCCGGCCGCCCCGGATGAAGGCGCGGCCGCTCCATTTTGCCGAGGCCGGCGAGGCTTGCGGCCTTTGGTTCCGAGTTCCGGCATGTCGATGGTGAGTGTGCAGGCGGTGGCATCCGATGCGCCATATGCTGGTCAGGATTTCGCGGCGCTGGACAGCGTCGGGATCGGCTTTCATGAGGGTAAGCATCGTCTGATCGATATCGCTGAGTTCACGTGGATCTGCTTCCAGCCACTCGTTGTTGTGGCGCCTGAGCAAGGCAAGCGGTCAAGGTCTGGCTCTGGTGCTGGCTGCGGTGCGATCCCCGCACGGGCCAGGTGCCGATCGTGTCGACGATCCACCTCGCCGCGACCAGAGAGCTGCTACTCTCTTCCGCTGTTCATTCTGGCCTCTTCGCAATGAATGTCATAAAATCACCTGTCGCAATTAATGGTTTTTGATTTGGCTCCTACAGCTGGCAGATATCGCCGAGAGTTCCGCAGAGAGCGTCGAAAGTTTTGGCCGCCTTCTTCCGCAGCCGCGCCTTGAGTTTTGAGCAGACCTGTCTTGATCGGGTTGAGATCGGGCGAGCATGGCGGCAGGATCAGGAGCCAGTGCCCCTTTGGCCAACCAGTGGGCGGCGCGTACCTTGCCGACAATCTGGGGTTCCGAACCCGACAGTTGGTTTTCAACCCGACAGTGGCCCGCCTCAGAGCAGGCTACCGCCCTTCGGAGCAGGCAGAAGCTAATCGAGGTTCGCGGGTTCCGGTTTGAATGTGCAGGTCGCTGCGCGCCTGATCTTTCGGTCTGGCGGCACATGACAAAAACTCTCATTTTGGCCGACGATACCCGGTCAGGAGCGGGTATCGCAGTCGAGAAGCGACCCGAGCACGTCCACAAGATGTGCCGAGTTTGCAAGGTGTGTCATTGTTTCTGTCAACGTTCGAGCGACAGCGCACGACGAAACGTCTGGCATACGCCTCGTCTGGCACGCGCCTCGCATATGTTGCAGTTGCTGCTGGAGATCAGGCGATCGAGTGGGCCTTGCAATTTTCCGATTTTGATGCGCCTAAAGTCTCGTGTACAAATCAGGCTGGCGTGAATGGCCTGCCTAAGTTGCGACTTATTACAAAGGAATGGATATGGCGACTGGAACGGTGAAGTGGTTCAACAGCACGAAGGGTTTTGGTTTTATTCAGCCTGACAACGGCGGTCAGGATGTCTTTGTCCACATTTCCGCTGTTGAACGAGCGGGCCTGTCGACCCTTAATGAGGGCCAGAAGATCAACTACGAGGTGGAACAGGATCGCCGCACGGGAAAGTCCTCTGCAGGCAGCCTCAGCAAGGCTGGCTAACGGTCCGGGAAAGCCTTGGCAAGGTTCGTCATCGCCGGAACGCATTGACGGCTCGAAACCCGGGCCGGAGCATGCAAGTTAATGCCGCGGCAGGGATTGCTGGAGCCATCATGAATTACTCTGGAAATGAGGCTCTTGGACGGGAAAGGCGGGGCTCATCCCCGCCCTTTGATTCCGCGCAGATTGGGCCAACGGCTGCTGCGCGTCCGAACGACTGTTGATACGGATTTAGGCTGCGACCTTCTTGCGGGTCCGTTTCGCCGGCGCCGTGGCTGGGGCTTCCGGCTCTTTCGGTTTGCGGCCGAGTCCCATGGTCTTGGCCAAGGCGGAGCGCGCAGCGGCGTAATTCGGCGCCACCATGGGATAATCCGACGGCAGACCCCATTTGGCGCGATATTCGTCTGGGGTCAGACCATAGTGCGTCGCCAGATGGCGCTTTAGCGATTTGAATTTCTTGCCGTCTTCAAGGCTAATGATGTAGTCCGGTTCGATCGACTTTTTGATCGGGACAGCAGGTTTTTTTACAGGCACAGGCTCTTCTGCCGGTATGAGTCCAGCCGTGCCGTTTAGAGCCCCGTGCACTTGGGCGATCAGGGCAGGAAGCTCCCCCGCCGGGACGGGGTTGTTGGAGACGTAGGCTGATACAACATCGGCAGTGAGCTCGATGAGGATGTCGGTCTTGTGGGGTTCTTCTGTCATAAACTTCTCCGGGCAGCTTGAAACACAGTTGGGCGAAGTGTCGCTTCATAGTGGCGGTTGCCGCTGAAAGCAAATGGATCGACGGGTGCGCTGCTCCTCCACCATTGAAGTCTCGGCGACGCATCCCGTCATCGTCCATCGCTAAAGGCAGCGTATTGAATTATGGGAGCGGTCGCGCCCGCCCCACCATAGCGATACAGCAAGACAATCAAAAAAGCCGGTCTTTGCTTGGCCCCAAATCTTTTCTCCTTTCGTGAACGCTGAGCTGCCAAGCTGCTACAGTTCACCTCGCGGGGCAACCGTGCACAACACAGGAGTTGCCCGAGCGATACATTCTTCACTTGCCGCTTATCAGCGCTGGTGATTGCACTTTGCAGCCTGCCTCCGGACCCGCAGCGCTCACGCTGTTGGTTTTGCGCCTGCAGGCGTCGGAAGTCGGATCGCCGCAGCTAATTTCCTCAGGCGGACGAATTCAACAAATCGATTGTTTGGATCGAAGGCATCCACACCATCGATGCCTCTAGAATATGATCCAGCTACAATCACCGTGCTGTAATGGCAGGGACGGCCAGCACAAGCGCGACACGATCCGGCGGGTCCATCGCTGCGTTACGTATTCATGGCTACTGCATCGGGCGCTCGGTCGACCGCCTTAAGCCAGGTCGCCGCATTGCGAGACGGTGACCGGCGAGGGAGAGGGCGCTCTGGCAACGAAGCGAGGCGGGTGGCCTTGCGGGTGGCCGCGTGATGTCATCCGGCTCTCCTGCCGATCTCTGCCGGCCAGATCTGGAGCAACTGTTTTGCATAGATATGGCTCTCTTCAGGGGGCCATCTATGATGGGAGCCGAGCGCGTGTTCGAGCCGGGGAACAGGCTGCGCATGCACTGTGCCCACCTATTGCGATCGTGCTAACCTTGGTTGTTCGGACTTGCCGTTAAAGGCAAGCGACAGATTGAAGTTATGCTGCACCATCTGATTGCCTGGCTCGTTTTCGAGAGCTCGCCGATACAGGGCCTGTGCCGCGTCATGCCGCCCCTCAATGTCCAAAATCACGCCCTTCGCATTCAATGCACGTACGTTTCCTGGGGCTGCAACCAAGACGCTGTCGAGCACCTCAACCGCTTCGTGCGGGCGCTTCTGGCCCACCAAGGCATTTGTAAGTCGTATCGCCGCATCAACATTGTCCGGGTGCTGCTTCACCTCATCCCGCAAAGCCCGCTCTTGAACATCCTGACCAACTTCGCGCAAAATGCGTTCGCGCATAGCCGGATCGATTTGATCGGCGCTGAGCAACTCGGGGGAAGATGTCTCCTGCACGGAAAGAGCCGGCTTTTGCCAGCTGGCGCAACCGCCCAAAGGCAGAATGGCGAGTACGGCAAAAAGAAGTGAGTTCCGGCGCAGAAACATAGGCGATGGAGAAACTGTATTACTATTCATGTTATCTCTCAGTTATCGGGGAGGCGCGTGGCGTTCAGTTAGGAAAGGTGGGACTACTCTAACAATCCGCTGTTCGATCCGTGCGGGAGTGTGACGGATCCTGCGGGGCGAATTGTAAAGTCGGAGGCGAGGTCTTGATAAGACAGCACGGCGAGATCAACCCCGTTTCGCGTCAGAAAGCCGCGGACGAAACGTCGGACATCCATCGACGTCAACAGAATAGGGCGGGTTTGACCCGGTTCTGCGTTCGAAAGGACCTGACGTATCTGTGATAGCATCGCTTCGCTTTGCCGATCCTCCAGTGCGAGATAGGGGCCTGCATCCGAATCTCGAACCGCGCCACGCATCACATCCTCGCTCTCGCGCTCGACGACCAGGGCGGACACGATGCCCTCCGTGTTGGCATGGCGGTGGCAGATCTGTCGCTTCAAACCAGAACGGACATATTCCGTCAGCAGGGCAACGTTCTGCTCACGCTCGCTCCATTCGGCCAATGCCTCCAACACGAGACGGGTGTGGCGGATTGGGATACCTTCCTCCAGGAGGCGGCGCAGAACATCGGCAATCCGAGGAATCGGCGTCGTGCGTAGCACCTCTTTCACAAGCTCAGAATATTCCTGCTCCATTCGGCCCAGGAAATGTCGGGTCTCTTGGATGCCCACCAATCGCGGTGCGTAGCGGGTCAACGCTGCATGGACGCGCAAGGCGAGGAGTTCGCCGGGAGCCCTATGCTCCGTGCCGGCGCCCGTAAGGGCCTTTGCAGGGGTATGTTCAACCGGGAGTCTGTCCGTTTTCGGCTCACGTCTAAGGGGGACACCGCTCGAGTCGACGTGCGCTACATCGGCTCGGAGCGCCATCTGGTTTGGATCTAAGGCGTCCTGTTCGACTGGCACGCCCTCGACATCAATTCGGAATTGCGATTCAGGCAGCTGCTCGTCAACCAAGACAGGGATGCGAGGAACGATAATGCCCAGATCGGCTGTGACCAGGAGCGAAACGCGCCCAATATGTTTTTGCAATTCGGCTTGATCGACCGCCTGCATAAGATCTGGCGCTAGAAAAAATGCGATCGGGAATTCCTTCGCAGGCGCGGCTTGCTTAGGCTCCGCTGCAGTTCCACCTTTCGCATCGGCAGTGCCGGCGCCCAGCACATCAGCCTTGACAATGCTTACCGCAGCGAACACTGCGGCCAGCATCAGAAAGACGGGGAGGGGAAACCCAGGAACGAACCCCATTACAACCAGGACGCCGGCCGCCAGTCGCAAGGCTCGAGTGCTGGCCGTGAGCTGACTGACCATTTCTGTACCGAGGTTGATCCTCGCCGTCCCAGTCACACGGGTGACGATGGTCGCCGCAGTAATGGAGAGCAGAAGGGCCGGAATCTGCGATATCAATGCATCGCCTATCGTCAGCAGAGTGTAGTGATGCAGTACCTCGCCGAAGGACATGCCCTTGGAGAGCAGGCCGATCGAAATTCCACCCAGCATGTTGATGCAGATAACCACCAGCCCGGCGATGGAATCGCCCTTCACAAATTTCATCGCGCCGTCCATCGCGCCATAGAGTTGGCTTTCCTTCTCCAATTCGGCGCGCCGCCGGCGGGATTCGTTGGCATCGATGTGGCCGTTGCGTAGCTCTGCGTCGACCGCCATTTGCTTGCCCGGCAGAGCATCCAGCGTGAAACGCGCCGCCACTTCTGCCACCCGTTCGGCACCCTTCGCGAGGACCATGAATTGCACCATGGTGACGACCAGAAATATGACGAAACCCACCACGATATTGCCTGAAATGACGAAATCGCCAAAAGTATGAATAATGCTGCCGGCCTCCCCCTCGGCCAGGATCAGTCGCGTCGTTGCGACCGTGAGCGCGAGACGGAATACAGTGGAAATCAAAATAACGCCGGGCAAAGAGGAAAAATCAAGTGGAGTACTGACATACAGGGCAACCATCATCAGCAGTATGGCCAACCCCATATTGAATCCTATCAGGGCGTCGACCACCACGACCGGGATAGGCATGACCATCATCGCGACAGCCAGAAGCAGCATCAACGCAACCATTAAATCCGGGCTGGCCGGCGCACGCTTGATGAAGTCACGCAGGACGTTGGCCATCGAGACACCTTTGCAATCGGTTGAGACTTACTCTGCTGTTACGCCATGAAACGTGGCTTTCGAACTCCGAAGGCGCCTCAGCCTTGGCCAGCGCGTGACCCTGCATGAGAGCCACAAGCAGGCGCGAAATGGCTGGGCAGCAAATGTTTCCAACGCAGCCAGCTTGTCAGCACCGAGCGCGACAGGATGTTTGGCTGGCCATAGAGTGCTGCTTGATGGGGCCTGCGAGCTTTCAATATTGGAGAGCAGCAATGCGGCCATTCCTGCTCAGCAGCACACGGCTGTCCTCAATACGTTCGACCACCCATCCATCAGCCAAAATGGCGCCGACAAAATACTTCTCGCTGTCGATGACAATATATGGTTGGACCCCATGCCACACAGCTTCGACCGCGATTGCGGATGGCGCCTTCTCCTCTTTGATGAGCACTCCGTTCACCAGTGTTAGAGTACCCTTGGTGCGACGATCGAACGATTGCTGAAGCTTCTGCCAACTGATGACCGATTCAGACGTGACGGTGCCTTCGGCGGTCACAACACCCTTTGCCGACCCAATCTTGACGTCGAGAAGACCCGCTCGATCGACTTCCTCCTGCAGCTCTTGGGCCGCTGCCTCCGTAAGTTCATTGTCAGCGCGGTGACTGATCGTTCTGGACGCGACTTCAGCCCGAAGTGAATTGGGGCTCGATCCACTTGCATTGCCAAGATAGGAGATCGTGCCTGAAAGCGCGCCGATCCCGAGTGAGCTGATTATGACCATGGCGAGCACACCGATCGGTAGGCGCGGTATGCCGGTCGAACCAGGCGGCTCTGCATCCTGCACGGACAAAGCAATGGACATCTCGCCTACGAGCAGGACGACAGGAAGGGGCACAACAACGGACTGGCCTGCGGCGATATTCCGGTTGCCCTCGATACTGAGTCCGGGTGCAAGCGCCTCCAGTTCGATCGACTTGCCAAGAAGAGTTACACGAAGGTGATGCGGTGCCAGTCCCTGCTCGACAAAGACCAAATCGGCATCGAAGCCGCTGCCGATTAAACACTTTTGAAGATCCGTCTTGCCGGTCAGACCGCAATAGTGCCCCGAACGCACTTCGAAACGGAGGGAAACGGCGTCATCCACAGAGCATCTCTCAAACAGGATAGAAGCCGCATGGCAATTGCCATGCGGCTCATTTCGGGACTACGTCGCGTCAATAAGGAGACGCGCTAGGGGGCAGTCTAAAACCCGCTTCCGACATTACGAAACGCGTTCGTCGGCGGCCTTCTTGATGGTCTGGAGATTGGTCGTTAGAGTGCGCAACTGGACACTCCTTTTCGTCGCCTCCAAGCTAACATTGGTTAGTTCCTGCACTTGCGCCTGAAAAGCAGTAGCATCAGCTCCGCTTGTATTGCCGGGAGTGCCACTGTTAGTTTTATCGGTATTGCCGGCGCTACTGGTATTGGTATTGCCTGATTTTTTATTATTATCAACTGCAGCCATGATCATTCCTTTTTCTGTTGGAGTTGTGCCGTCAATAACGGCCTGTATGACCTCACGCCGGATTTCCCGCGTCAGGCATCTTCTGTGTCATCCAAAGCTTCATCGGCCTCAGCCATCGCATCGTTCGCGAATTGGAACGCGAACGATCGCAGGATACTTTGGAAGGCTTCACTTTGTGCTGCAGACTGTGAGTTGTCTTGAAGTTGATCATTTGAAACGGTCCGGTTATCCGCCCGATCGTTCCCGCCAGCTGCCTTGCCATCATTCCCACCAGCTGGCTTGCCATCATTGCCATCAGCCGGCTTGCCATCACCAGAATGCTCGGATTTCGAATCCCCATGGCCCTTTCGGATCAAGGAAGTCCCGAGGTTGCCAACTCCACTCCCAATTGCTGCTATCATCAGGTACTCCGGCATTTGCCATTGGCGGCGACGTGTTAAAGGTTAGCCTCGATCAAGCTAAGGGCGGGAGCTTTCGAGAACCTGACGGCTTTTGACAAAAACCGGCCAGCGCAAAAACGTATGCTCTGCAGGATGTTGCTCTCGCATCGAACAGTCGACCACGATCTCGGCTGTTCGGCCAATCCCGCCGTCCACGCATGCCGCGACCGAATGGCAGCCGCAGCAGCTCGTTTGCATCCTCGATGCTGTGGTGTCGAACAGGAGACACGGTCCACGTGCTGCATGACCGCAATGACCGTATTCTTGCTGGCTCCACGGGCGCACGCAACGAGCAGGAACTCGGTCTTTGCATCACCATTCTCTCGCCTGCACATCACGGCCCGGCGCGGTGAGCTCATTGGCTTCGAGAAGGTCGGCGACCGTACGAACATGGGATGGTCTGCCGGCTTTGGGAGGCCGGTGCGGATCCTCTTCTCACCATATCGAAAGCTTGAAGCGGTCGGATTTTCTTGCCCTGTTCGTGAGAACTCCCATCGTCAGCTAATCGTCAGCCAAGCGGTCTATCTAGGCCGGCCGTGCCTGACCTTCGGATCCAAAGGTCCCGTCTCGACACTTTTTGTAACTATAGATCGAAATGGTCCGCGTGATACGCAACGCACACGCTTCTCTGAAGCAAATGTGTGACTTTGTCGGTGGCGAACGAGAGGAGTGACGCATCAATAAAATCGTCAGGCACGTGTCTAGGAAGGGGAGCTAGCCGAGTTGGTCTGATTTCATTCGCTGTTCCTGGAAATCGGCGGACTGAAGCGCTGATAATCTCAGGACATCGATGGCAACGTTGCGAAAGTCCTGTGAGCTCGGGCCAATCTTGGCCTGCTACTGAGAAGCACTTTGGCGGGAACATTACGCCGTCGCGGGTCTGGCTGACCGTGACGTTAACCGAAAGATGCCGCTGGTCTCGTCAGCCGCCAGCACAATAGCAGCACATTCTCGCCTACTACGGAGACGCAATATGAAGGGCATTGGCCGACCACGGAAATCGCAGGCTGAAACTGGAGCCAGCCGCGCGGGGCGGGCGAGCAGTTCCCTTTCGCAATCAAGTCTTGCTGCGGGAGAAGGTGGACAGTCATTCGATTCCGTTGTGGAGCAGATGCGCTCTGGGGACGCCGATAGGAGGCCCTCCTCCCTTCCAGTTGCGCGCGGTCCAGGCGATGCCCGCGAAAGTCTGCCAGGCGCCTCGATTGGCGAAGATCAAATCCTGAACACACCGCCACGTGGAGCCGCTGCGCCACCACGCGGAACCGTAGCGCCACGTGGCGCAGCCGCAAGGCGGCGCGGTTCTCCCTCCATGTCTGAGGGCGAAGCCATGGCGCCGGTCGGTAGCCAACTATCAACCGCGCAGGTGGAAGGCACCAGCTCATCGTCAAATAAAGATATCAGTCCGACACAGCTCAGAATGAACAGTCTTGTTCAACAACTGACTGATTGCGAGGCTGCGGCCAGGAAAACCGACGTCCCCGAGGAGGCGGTGGAGCTGATCAGTGGGGTCGTCGATGCAGCCTCAGCAATTCTGGAGTACCGCGCTAGCCTGCCTGCGGCTGAGGCGCAGACAATTATGCCAGACGACAAGGTGCGTAGATGTTGCCAGATCGTGTGCGACGCCGCGAATGAAGTAGACAAACTTGGCCTGTCGACGATCACGAAATTGGACAAAAAGACCAAGAAAGCGGCAGGTATGGTCGATAAACTCTACTCCTACTCCCAGGCGGACCGGCAGGAGCTGTTGATTTTAAATGTGGAGAACCACCATACGGCGGCAATTAAGTGGTGGGAAAAAAAGGCATGGCGCTCCGAACGGCAGCGATCCGCCTGCGCTGCCACCGCTAGCCTATCCAGTGGAACGCCCGTGATGCGGGAAGCCGAGCGGTGCGCACTGCGGCTGCGTGCCGGCTCGGTACTGAGTGTCAGGATCTGGCTGGTCCGTGAGCGGATCGGTCTTGCGCGGGCCAAGATTGAACTGCGGGCGAGCAGGTTCGAGCCAGATTTGAAGGAACTCCTCGTCGGTCGAAATGGAGTGGTGCAGCTGATGGCAAGCGCCGCTCAAGAAGCTCTTCGCGCCCTCTCTTTGGCGAAGGGCATAATGGATGATGGCAAAACACTCAACGCTCATGATTGCGCGGTTGTAGAAAAAATCATGGAGCGGCTTTCGGATTTTGGATTGGCGTTGCACGAGGTGCATACCAAGCTAAGCCATACCTACCCAGATGCCGGCCTCCCATTGAAACTGTTCGAACGGATCGTGGACGATGCATGGATCACTGCGCACGATGCCATGCACTTGTTGAACCTGCAGTCTCCGCCGTCAGCCATCATGGCGCCACAGGCCCAGGCGGGCGCTGCGATGCCGGCCAGGGCAGGCGCTGCGATACCGGCTGACACTGCTGGTACGGCTGCAGTGTCAGAAGGCACTACAGCGCGAAGGAAAGGGAAGTCAAAGCATAAGTCGGCAGCTCGCGCCGGGACTTCTGCCGCCGGGCAGCCATCAACACCAGTCGCTGCGAACGCCGGCACAGTGCCAGCAGCCAAGGTTCTCGCGCGCTCGGATCAAGTTGCGAGTACACAGGTGAGAGCGCAAGAGGTGGCTGCGAGTTCGTCGGGGGCAGGCTCGACAATCGGGGGCGCCGCGTTGTCAATGGAGGTATTGACGGAGCGGCTCAAACGATTGGACGAACTTTTGCAGTTCGATCTGGCCGGTCAGCAAAGCGTCGTCTCCCAAGTGCGCCAGATGAAGCCTGAGGAGGCCGGTAAGGTCGTGGACGATGTGGCCCAGTACCTGCGAGCCCAGGCCATTGAGATGCAAACCTGTCTCGCCGGGTTGCAGGGGCGTAATGTACGCCTGCTACTCACCTCCACCCAGCTACCCAAAGTGCACGAACGCACAGACCAGCTCAAAGGGTTGCTGAACATGGTGCTGGGACAGGCCAACGCATTGAATGAAGGAAAAGCCGGCATTACGACTGATTGCATGAAGACCTACGCATTTCCGGCGCAAAAATACCTGGAACATTTGTGCAATGCCGACGAATTGATGCCGCCGGAGGCACCGGTCGCGCTGCGTGGCGAGCCAGGAAAGCTGTTTGAGATGAAGCTGCAGCCCAAGATGCTGGTCAATGGTGCGATGCCGAGCCCGATGTGGGTGCACATCCACACGAGTCGCCCCGTCATGGCCAGAAACTTGGAAGGGCTGGCTGATTCCGAATTCACCGCTTGCCACGTTAAATCCAACGAACAGCGCGGCTACAATCGAGAGCGAGAGGAAGCCGATGCTAGGTCCGGTCGCGAGAAGGTCATAATTCATCGCGGCAAACTCACCCCCGCTTTCTGTAAGTCCTTGTTGACCTCAGGGCTTGGCCGCCAACCACGCCATTCGCGTGCCGAGCTCCCGTCGGCGCAGGCTGCATGACAGGGCACTCAGAATGCGGCCGGCCACGCTGTGAGTCAGCGAGCATTTCTCCTGGCCAAACCGCGAATGCCGCTGCGCGAGTTGCGGTCCGGCGATTGGAGTCGATCGGCTACCGTCAGGGCCGATTTGCGATGTCGCGTTACCGGCTGTTGACGTGGCGGCGTATCTTGCCTCCCATCCAACTTATCGCCGAGATCGCGCCGCCAAGATCGAGGCGGAAGGTCTTCCTGCGAGCGCGGAGCAGGCATAGCCGATCCGATCGGGATCGGCGCATCGCAACGACCCAACGGTGTGGTGGAGAAAATTGGATTCGGGAGAGCTCGGTTCCAAGAGGCGGAGTTCCGGCCCGAATACAATCCGCTCGCAAGCACCCACGATGCGCATCCGCAGTTTATTGTCTGGGAGATGGGCTGGATTGCTCGGCGGCGCTGGCGCTAAGGCGGGGCTGTCGCCGGACAATTAGCATTCACTGCCAACAGCCTTGCAACCGTCACCAGTTGCAAGGCTCGGCGGCGGGTCGACAAATCACATGAAATCGTCGTCGGACCCGCTATCGCTGCTGTCGCTATCCTCGGTTTTGTGGAGATAGAGTGGAGGTTTGCCTGCACGCTGCCACTCACCGGCACTGTTCTTCGTCCATTTGTCGGGATGCTGCGTAGGGTCAAGCACCAGGTCGCCATGATCCACTTCAACAAACCCCATCGTCTGCGCGCGCGCTTGTGCTTCCGGATTAGCCGCACGCCAATTCAGCAACGGTCGGTCGCCGTCTATCCGAAGTTGATGCTCCAGCAGAATATCGCCCGCATTTTCGACGAGCGGATGGGCGACTTGAAGATCCACTATGGAAGTGACCTCAGTTCGACCAGGAAATTGTTCCCGCCAACTTTCCGATTCGAACTCGTTCATGCTGAATCCGCCTTCCATTCTCAGCAGTCCGGCACTCCGGTCTCCCAATTGGTAACTGAAATATCGCGCGTGCTCCGTATCTCGACGGATGCCATATTGCTGAGCAACGTCCGCGGTGCGCCTGGCTCGTGACGATACGAACTCCGAATACTCTTGAGGATTGTCGGCGATGTGCGTGATTTCATCACCATGAAATTGCCTCACCTGTCTCCTGAAGGAAGTCCTGTTGATCTCCACCACAGGAGGTCGGGAATTGAGGGAGTATGCTTGGGGAGCCGCCGATGATGAGGCGCCGCTACCTTCCGATCCGGATAAGTGCATTCGGGCAAATGTGTCCGCGAACCCTTCGCTTCCTGCATCCGATTGCTCGCCGGCATTATGCGCGCGGTAACTATCGGATGAGCCACCAATTCGACCATACATGACGATTCGTACTCCTATGTTTCGCAACCGAGCTCAAGTTAGCACGGCTGTTCAACATAGGGCGCTTAGTTGACGACTAGCTGACGAGGGCATTCCAACGGCTGCACCAATCAAATCCGCACTGCCGGCCTCAAAACCTCGGACTGCGCCACGCACCGGCCAGCAGAGGCTGCAAGGTCATGCCCGGAGGACTTGCCGTAGTTGCTGGGTGGCAGATCCGAGGGGAGTGATTGCCCCAGGCCCGCGGTTGCGCGGTTGGCCTGACAGAGACACTGGGGCACGGATGGCCAGCCGACATTTGCCACTAGCATGGAGCCAGGTCAGTTTTGAACTGGGCAGTCGTGGACTTCCATGACTAGGCCAAGCCTGCGGCAAAGAATGCTTTCGCGACAGGCTGGAAATATTGCATAGGAACCGCGTGGCCGAGTTTTGTAGTGCCTATCAGCTGACGCGCTAAGACATGGTCATGGACGATCGTCAGGCGTAGTGCCCGCGCCTCGCTCAACACATGTGAAACGCGCTCACCTTCGGCACGGCAAACTAAGAACGGCACCCCGGTTTCACCGCGAACGTAACGCAGACCGATCAGGACCGCCCTTCCTGTTAAGACCAGCGTGGCGCGATGCACGCCAAGCGCAGGCTCGTCGGCCGCCTCCTCGCGGATGCGACGCTGTTCACCTTTCAACTCTGGCGCTCCTTGCTGATCCTTCGACTCGCGCGTCACTTCGGTATTGGTCATGCGCATTTCGCGCAGATACAACGCGCGCTGGAGCAGAAGATCGATCAGTCCGCCGACCAGCAGTGCGCCGGCGCCAATTCCCATCAGCAATTTTGTCTCCATAAAGATGAGGCCAACACAGCCCATGCCGCAGATCGGCAGAGGGACCATTGTCTTCCACATCCCGAGAAGGACAATGGAAAAGGTTGCGCTGAGAACCAATACCTTGAACATGGTCTTGCAGACTTCGACCATGGAACGAGCAGACCCCAAGCGCTTCAGCCCTTCAAAGGGGTCAATTTTCTTAAAGCTGAGCTTCATCGGCTCCAGAGAGAAGACAAATCCACCATTGGCTAGCAGGCTGGCCAAAATCACCGCGGCGACAAGGGTTCCAAGCAGCGGGCCAACAGCCGCGACTGTGAGTTGGACGAGCACAACCAATGCCTGCGGCACCGCGGTATCGAAAGGTAGGCTCTGCAACTTGGTGGCTAATAGGAGCGCTTCCCGGCATTTGTCCTCGATCACGCTGCCTCTTAGCCAAAGGTAGCCGAGCCCAGCGCAAGTCCCGACCGCGCGGACGAAATCGGAGCTACGTGGCAGCTGTCCTTTTTTGCGCGCTTCACTTAACTTCTTCGGGCTGGCGGCGTGTGTCTTCTCTTCACTTGTGTCGCTCATGGCAGCAATTTGTCGAACCACTCCAGCACGCCGTTGGCACGTGTGACCTCCAGTTTCATGCTCTCCACCAGATAGGCAGCGTAGGTGACCATGAGAACTGGAAAGACAATGTTCTTGATTGCCGGAGACAGTTGGCTCGCCTTAAATTGCGGGGCAAAGCGACGCAGCAGCATCATCGATATATCAATCAGTATCAGGAAGAACACGACAGGCCCCGAAACCAATAATGCCGTGCGCATTATGCTGTCGAGAAGCCCCAACAACTCCATTGCTCCTGGCCCGCTCAGTGTCGGGTGAAACTGATACACCGGCCAGATCAAGTAGCTGCGGTACAGGACACTGATCAAAGTTTCCAGGCCTCCTGATCCGACGAATATGGCAATCGCAGTGATCCCCAGAAAAACGCCCATCGCGGAAGCCTGACTGTTCGTCGCGGGATCGGCCGAAGCGGTCGGGCTGCTGATGCCGCGTTGGTTGTCGATAAGCTCCCCGGCAGCCTGAAGGCCCCAAAGCGGAATGCCAAGAAAAGTGCCAAGGAGTACACCGACAAAAACTTCCTTGAATCCGAGCAGGGTTAGCTGGATCAGGCGCGTATCAGGATCCAGCGCCGGCAATCCGCCGCTGACGTGTGCCAGGCATGGTAGTGCGAAGCCAACAGCCAAACAGCCCCGGATCAGCCCACTGATCTGCGAGCGTGTGAATACGGGAAAGATCAGCATGATGCCCATCGCGCGGGCTGCCCCAAGACCTGCCGCAACGACGAGTTCGAAAGCCGTCTGGATCAGAATTTGAATATCGGCCGATGGCGCGTCCATGGGGCGGACTAGTAGCTAAGTGTCATTGCGGGAAACTCGGTGAAGATCTGATCGGCTAGCTCTATGAGCGGGGCGCTTAGCACAGGAGCAAACAGCCCAATCACCGCGACAACGACCAGAAGCTTCACGGTGAGCGGCAAGCTTTCATCCTGGATCTGCGTCGCCGCCTGGAGGATGCCGATGACGAGGCCGACAACCACTGATGCAATGAGCGGCGGTAGAATCCAGATCATGAAAACCACCAGTGATTGGCTCATAAGAGTAATGATGCTGGATTCAGTGATGATCAGCCTCCCGGTAACGTATAACTCAGCACAAGCCCATGCATCAATTTTGACCAACCATCAATGGCAACAAACAAGAAGATCTTGAACGGAACAGATATAACAGTTGGTGAGACCATCGACATACCCATTGCCATCAAGATAGTTGTCACTATCAGATCTATAACAATAAAAGGCAGATAAAGTAGAAATCCTATCTCAAATCCGCGCTTCAATTCTGATAGCAAGAAAGATGGTACAAGTATTGCAAAGTCATCAGGCGTGGCTGCAGCGTGCATTTCCTCTGGCCAGACCTTTTCTGTCGAAGATAGGAAAAATCGCCGCTGCTCTTCATTTGTGAATTTCTTGAGATGCTCGCGCAAGGGCTCACTTCCGGCTTTAGCGGCGCTTACCCAGTCGTCGAATGTCTGATAGTGGAGCTTGGGATCCGACATGCGGTCATAGGTCTGCTCAGCAACGGGCGCACTAACGAACATAGTGAGGATCATCGCCGCGGCGTACAGCACCACATTGGGTGGTATGGTCTGGGTCCCGAGCGCATTGCGGACGAGGAAAAGAACAATTGATACCTTTACAAAGGCCGTTGTCGTGGCAACTGCTAAAACCAGCAGACCGAGTCCGGCGGTAACCGCAAGAAGCGCCAGGATTGTCGGCTGAGCTTCACTCATTGCATGCAAACCCGCCACGGAGCCTGATGCCCAGCTCTTCTCCGATGCGGACAATGTCGCCACGCCCGATACGCTGACCATTGGCCACTATGTCGACCGGGCCGTCGATCGGCCATCCAAGTTCAAAAATATGCCCTTCGCCGGCACTTCTTAATTCCCCAAGAGAAATAGGCCAGCGGCCGCATTCAAAGACAAGCACGATCTCGACATCGTCGAGATCCTTAGTAAGCTCCAGTTGCGATCCGGGTTGTGTCATATGCGCACTCTCCAAAGGACACGGTCGCGGGCGGAAAGGCCCCCGCAAGATTAATTCATCGCCGTCAAGATCCGCCTCGGCGCACAACTGGCCGACAGCTAGGGTGATCTGGCCGCGGCCGAACGGCGCAATATCGGGCAACAATGCATCACCGACACATGCGCTTCGAAGAAGCGCCGCAGGAAGGCGAAGCGTGCCGACCTCTCCTGCAACAATGAGCGGGAGCTCTGGAGGCAGCCCGCCCAGCTGCCGCGGCAACTGGGCAAGCAGTTCGCCTAGCGCGCGAAACGCAGGCGGTACTAAGCCGTCAAGTGGCGTGAACAGGAATAGACGGCCCTTGCCCTTGACCGCGCCGAAAATGATGTCGAGTTCAAGATGAGGAGCCAGCATCGTGGCTTCGCATACCCGCACGAGTTGCACGTTCAGACGCGTCGTCTCCTCCAGTCGAGTGACAAGCGGCTCCAGAGCGAGTTCGAGAATTAGCGAAGCAGTTGGCTCGGAAGGGAAGGCCAAGCCGTTCTGCACTGTCGTGATGAACTCCTCTACGAGCGGGCGCGACAGTGACAAGATGACCGTTTCGGCTCCCACTCTCCAGACGCAGTCAAGCATCGGAATGGCAGCAGGTTCCTGCTGCCAGACAAGCCCTGCCGTTCGCACCGATAGCGGCACCTCGTTGATCCGGCTTTGAAACGGCGTGCGCGGCGCTGCTGTATCATTGAGCCACGAGACAACCGTGTGGGACAGTTTCAGAACTGGTTCGAACATGGCGGGTGTGACCGCAGCGCCTATCAAAGACTGCACGGTCGTGTCATTCGGACGACCTCTTGCGACCGTCGGATCCGGTTGCGCGGCATTTAGGCAAGCGACCCCCTCGCATATTTCAGCAGTATCTCATCGTCGGCCTCGATCTCGGCTGCGGCCTCCGAATGAGTCTCGACGGCGCGCCGCACGTCGTCCTCGATTTGTTGCCATTTGTCCCTTGCCGCCGAACATATGACCCATAGCTCCCTCGTCCTGGACGCCGCCATCTCAGCCTCCTCTTGAGCGATTTGGGTATCATCAAGCATCTGCCGTCTGGAATTGATCTCAGCGGCAAGTTGTTCAGTGTGAAGGCGGTGACGGTCGAGCGCTGCGCTAGACAAGTTGTCGAGTGACATCAGATGCTGATAGAGCGCTGCTTCTTTTCTTGAACAATGTTGCTGTATCATTGCAAGCTCCCTAGAGGCATTTTGTACGGCTGAGGCGGCCACATCGCGCTGGGCTTCCTTCTTGGACAGCTCGCCAAGGGCACGACGCTCTTGCATTTCCTTCAGAAGCCGTATACTCGAAGACTGAATCCAGTTTACGCGGTCAGACGCGACATCCATGCGACCGTCTCCTCGAAATCTGACGCGTCATCTTCGCTCTGGCGCAGAAACTCCCTCAGTTCGTCGATTGACGCGACAGCCCGGTCAGTCAGGGGATCTCCACCTGGCTTGTATTCGCCAACATTGATCAAGAACTCGGTCTCGGCATAGCGCGACAGGAGCTCGCGGAAAATGGATGCTGCCTTGCGATGTGTCCCCGAAACGACTGCATCCATGACGCGGCTGCGACTCTGCAGCACATCAATAGCGGGGAAATGCGATCGCGCCGCAATAGCGCGTGAGAGGATGACATGGCCATCGAGAATACCACGCGATTCCTCGGCGATTGGATCACCCGTGCCATCACCCTCTACAAGCACCGTATAGAAGGCCGTGATTGAGCCCCGCTCACCCATGCCGGCGCGCTCGAGCAGGCCTGGCAGCATGCCAAAAACGGAAGGAGGAAAGCCCCGTCGCGTCGGCGGCTCACCCGCAGCAAGGCCTATTTCGCGCATAGCGCGGCAGAAGCGCGTCAGCGAATCCAGCATGAGAGCAACGCGTAGGCCTTGATCGCGGAAATATTCCGCGAGCGCAGTCGCCATTGGAGCGCATTGCGCACGCTCTACCGCCGAGCGGTCGGATGTTTCAACCACGACGACCGTACGGAGAAGGCCCTCTTCACCAAGATTCCTTTCGATGAATTCACGAACTTCCCGTCCACGTTCGCCTATGAGCGCCACTATGACGACGTCAGCGGCGGCACCCTTTACGATCTGTGACAACAGCGTCGACTTGCCACCACCTGGCTCGCCATAAATCCCGATCCGCTGGCCCTCGCCGCACGTCAGCAGACCATCGAGGACACGGACCCCAAGCGGGAATGGCCGCTCAATCATGCGCCTCGTCATCGGATTGGGGGCTCTGCCATGCAGGGGCCGAGTTTCGACGGTCTTGATTTCGCCTTTGCCGTCCAATGGGCGGCAACGACTGTCGATCACGCGACCGAGCAAATCGCCGCCGACGGGCACCTCACGCATTCGGCCAGTGGCCACGACCTCTGCGCGGCTGGATAGGCCCACCAAGTCCCCGATCGGTGTCAGCAATACACCATCACCCGACAGGCCGATCACCTCGGCCTCGAGCGACAGCCCGGTTCGCGGGTCCTCTAGGAGGCAAAGTTCCCCAATACGAGTGTCTGGCAAGACGGCATGAACCAGTGTGCCGATAGCCCGCGTGATCCGACCGCGCACCGCACGCGTGTCAATTCGCTTGGCCGCAGCCCTCAAAGACGAGATTGCTGGAACGAGAGCTCGAGTGTGGGCGTCAGCGTTATGTTCTGGGACGGGCTTTCTCATAGCTCGCCTTTCTCACAGAGCGTCCCGAAACCAAGGCGCAGCGCGCGCATCTGGGCGTCAAGTCCAAGGTCAACATTGCCGTACTCGCTCCACAGCACGCAGCGTTGCGGCGACAATGTCGGGTCGGGCTCGATCCGCACCCTTGGTCGACCATCCTGGCCGTCGCATCGAGCAAACTCTCGTGCAAGCATGTCGACTTGCATGGGAGAAACATGAAGGCAAACGTCGGCGCCGCTGTATTGACACTCTATGGCGTGACGAACAGCCCTCACCAATAGCTCGCCCGGATCGAAAGCGCCGATAAGATCGCTCAATATTTCCATCACGAGCTGCGGCAATTCCTGCTCCAGAGCCGCCTTTCGTCGCGCGATTTCGGAGATTGTCTCCGCAATCAACCCTGCCATCTCCTCGGTGCCTGCATTCGAGCCCTCCATGTGGCCGCGCGCCCACGCCCGCTGGTAAACCGCGCGTGCCCAGTTTCGAACGCGCTGCCGATGCCGTTCTGCCGCGGCAAGGGCTTGCGCGGCGCTGTGCCAGGTTTCGAGCTCGCTCGCGGGTATCAGTGGTCCGACTGGACGCATCTGCGGCGCTATTGGCCCCTCGGAAAGTTCGACTGTCATTTCACCGGGGTCTCTGTCTCAAAATGAGCTACTACAAGTGAAAGCAATTGGCCGGCGGCGGTCCAATGCTCATGTGCTGGAGTCTCCGCGGCAGTCCCCTCGGGCAATCGAAGAAGCACGCGGTTACGCTCGGTCGCTGAACTGTCCTGGAGCCAAGCTCCAAGACATGCGTGTCCATCGTATTCGATTTGCTGAGCGAGTTTTTCTGGGTCCGAGATCAGTCTTTTGTCAACAGCATGCAGCAGGTGTCGGATTCCGAATGCGTGTGCATCCACGCCGATGCGTTTAACAAGGATGGCAAGCTCAGGCTGAGAGACAAACGCGACCAGCGAACGGGCATGCCAGATACTACCAGCAAGAAGGGTCGCTCGATATGGATCATGCCCGCGTAGAAGGTCCGGCCTGCAGCCGATGTGGTTCAGATCCACGTCATCGTTGCCCAGCAATTCTGCCAGCCTTGGATGCAGTCTGGAACACTTCTGCAACTTCACTAACGTTTCGGCCGATAACGCTGGATCAAGACGCGCCGCAAGACGGGTTGGATGGGCCGAAGCCGCAAGCTCGCTCGCGCCCGGAAAGTGCGGACCATCAGGTCGGGCGGTCTGTATAGGCATTGGCAATGAGATGTCACCCACGTCCAATTGCAGGCATTCTTTTGCGAATGGCCTCGACAGCAGAAGCATCCCGGCGCCCCTCGACCTTGGAAACGCCGGTTGATTGCTTGCGCCGACGCGTAACAACGCCGATCAAGAGATAACAGGCCACGGCGAATACGGCTGCGGCAAAACCTGTTACGGTCGCCAGAAGTGGCGCAGGAAGAGGTAGTGATGCTTGTGGCAAAACAGCAGTCGGATCGGGCCGTTGCTCGTGTGCGGAACGTTCTACCGGCACCAAAACCACTTCCACCTTATCGTAGGACAGGCCTTCGATGCTGTCGGCTACAAGCATCTTTATCTTTGGCAGCAGAGCCGCGACATTTGTTTTTGCGTCGTGCCTGATAAACACCGAGGCCGAGGATGGCGTGGCACCGGCTCGCACAAGGTCGTTATGCGGCAGCACGACGTGAACACGTACAGAAAAAACGCCATCGATATCGCTGATCGTCCGCGACAACTCTTCGCTCAGGGCATACACGTAACGGGCACGCTCTTCGGTCGGCGAGGCAATCAGGCCTGATCCTTGGAATATCTCACCGAGGTTCTTGAAGGATTGGCGCGGCAGCCCCTTGGCGTTCAGAAGGTTGATTGAGAAGGCGAGCAGCTTTTCGTCAACCTGGATCGTGCTGGTTCCATCCTTGGCGACCACCCGGATCGCGGCGACCCCGTTGTCTTCAAGAAGTGCGAGCATTTCATTTGCCTCACGCTCTTGCAATTGCGTGTAGAGGTCGGCTTTGCAAGCAGTGAGGGCGACGAGAACTGGCAGCATGACAAGTCTAACCGACCGCCACCCTGACAGGCCACGCATGATTTCGCCCTCGGCCAAGCCAATCATGCGCGCGGTTCAGCCTTCCTTCAAAAGTTTATTCACGGATGATGTGACGCCGCTGACGCCTTTGGAGATAAGCGCCACCTGGGTGACGCCGTTGTAAACATCCCGAAGACCAGCCATCATCGTTTCGAAGTCTTGCCCTTGTTGGGGAATGCCCGAGATTCCGGTTCCCGCCTCACCTGGAACGGGAAGCTTCTGCGCCGGTCCCGGTAGAGCGCCCTTCGAAAGGGCTATGTCATGGTCGAGCGCGGGGAAGGAAACAGTGTTGTGTGGATATAGGGAGGAAATCGTCTGCAACACGCGATCGCCCATGCCGCTCGTCGGCGCAGCCGCGCGCTGAACATCCATCGCCGCAGCAACTGGCGCCGCACTCGCTGGCCCCGCGGCGGCATCGTTTTTCAGCGAGTCGGCTGCATGCCCTAAGGCGCGCTCAAACTGGGCCTGCTCGACAATCGACGGTGATCCGACCCTGGGGAGGCCAGCCGTTAGAGTGGCAGAGATCGACGTGACAGGCATCATCATGTAAGGACTCGGTTGCTCTCTCTGACCGGGCGAGCCCCGCCCATTCATCACCCGGTGTCGGCGCAACACTCCTAGGGGGGCAAGCTGACAACAAGCTGACTAACGGCGGCGTCATTTCGACAATCTAAAATCTCTTCGGCAATTTAGTCACTTGTGATGATTTCAGCGTTTGGTTTATCAGTGCGACATGCCGAGAACGCTTATCCAACCCGTCACCCTGCATGTTTTGAGACTTCTTTGTGCCGGGTTTTTTCTGTCCACCGGGATTCACCCGGCGCATGCAGTCCCGCTGTCCCTTCCGGCGACACCCTATAGATACACGGTTCTGGATCAGGAGCTCGCTGCAGCGTTGCAGGAATTCGGCAACAACCTGAATATCAGGGTCAACATCAGTCCTGCGGTGAAGGGGCGAATTCGCGGACGTATGCCTGATTTGCCACCGCGCGCGTTCCTCGACCGCTTGACGAACCTTTACGGTCTACAATGGTACTATGACGGCCTTGTGCTCTATGTGTCTGCTGCACAAGAATCGCAAACTCGAATGCTTTTGATGACGTCGATTCGCTTCGATGCGTTCAAGGGGGCTCTCGACAAGCTTGATATCTCCGACGAGCGCTATGTGGTCAAACCCGTGCCAGGCAATGGCCTCGTCTTCGTTTCCGGTCCACCGCGCTTCGTCGCACTCGTGGAGCAGACCTTTAACGGCTTGGTGGCGCAGGCGCAGGCGCAGACTCACATAGCGGCAACGCCAAAGGAATCAGTGCTGATCTTGTTTCGCGGCTCCTCCACTACGGTCGTTCGCGACGGACGACCGGATGCTTCTTATTCTTCTGACATCCCACAACAGGATAGCGTTGGCGGGAAGCCTGAGCTGGGCAAGAAATGAACATTGAGGATTTCCCGCAGCTCTGAAGAACATGACTGCGGCTACCCCTTTGTGAACTCTTCGCAAACTCGTCAGTTTCTCGAAAGCTAATCCGCTCATGATGAGTCCCGGCAGCTCTCGCGGTGACTCCGGCCATTGTGTTGGACCGAACCTTGGAGCCGGCCCGGAACACAGCAATTGAAGGCAGGGCAGGCGCATTCGTGACCTGCCGACGCTTGGAATTGTCGAATTTTGTGAAACGCAAGGGATCTTCTGTCGGGGTCTCTTGTGGGGATTTCAACGTCACGTCTGAGGATGCATAATGTCGGCCAGTAATCTTTCAACTTTCTACCGCTCAAATTCGCTACAGTCCGCAAGGGGTTGGCCGGGCCTGAAAGTTTCCCATTTTGCGACCCAGCATCAGCAAAGTGCATCGTGCTTCGAAGCGATGCTGTCCACTTGTGTGCTGGCAGACAAGCCCGGCTCTTTCGCGCAAGGGGATCTGCCAGCGTCGAATCTTGATTCGACAATGGATAAATTGCGGCAGGACCCTTTGGGCCATCTGGCACCGGATGTCTTGACATTGAATGGCTTGGAGCAACACCCACTGGATCTGCTGCCGCCAAATATGAGGGCGGCTCTCAAGGAGGACCAATCGCAACGCTCCAAGGCGACTGAAGCCCAACATCTGCTCGGCGTCACTCCGAAGATCGAGCCGGCTCCCAGGCCGAGCCCCGGAATCACGTGGAACGGTGGGTCGCTGACCACGGCTGAGTTGCAGATTGTTGCGGTACTCAACCGTCACAAGGACCAATGCCCGCTTACTTGGAAGTCGTTGACCGACAAAGCCAATGATCCCTCTACGCCACCGGATCTGAAAGCGGCGATCCAGGGACTGCAGCAGGATTCGGGACTTTTTTATGCGATTGGCTCGCAGGGCGACGGCCGCTGTGGAGGCAAGATCAACGCCAAGGACTTGGCCGGATTTTCAAACCACCACCCACAAGTTGCTGCATTTCAGGAAGCCCAAGCGCGAAGCTACGAGCAGAACTACATACCATCCGACGGCAGCGGAGGTTTGCAGCCTTCGGTCATGACCTTGAGCGATGCCTTGCGGGAGTTTTACCGGTACTCCGAAAATCTGTCCAAGGACCTGAGTCTGGATGAGTTCAAGAAAATGGTCGGCGGCGAATCGAAAAACGGCAAATTTCCGCCCCAGGTCATTGCGGCGGCGCAATATTTCCTCGATCACCCCGATGCTTGGAACCAGTTGTGCGGTGGCTCGAAAGGGAAGATGCACAAAGAGGATTTCCTGCAAGTCGCCTCATCGTCGATGAGCCTCACGCAAACTGAGCTGAATACGGTCGAGATGATCAAGGACCATCAGGACACGTTCTTTGGAAGCGGTGTTCTGACTCGCGACAAACTGGCGAAAATGAAAGACGACAAGAGCCTTGATCCGAAAGTGCGGGAAGCAGCCTCTCAGCTCCTTTCAGATCCTCTTTTGTTTGGCCTCCTGAACAATTCGATCACGGGCTATAAGACCCATCATAAATTCTTCGACTTTGGCGGCGGGCATACGGTTGATTCCGGCAATATCAGCAAAAAAGACTTTGCCCATTTTTGCACAAACATGTCGTCTGCGAACCGCAACGTTCAGCAGCCAATCACCCACGGCGCCCAAACCGCAGAAGAGCAGAATGCCGTCGCGGACATGAAGATGGGCCTGATGGACCAGCCTGACATTAAGTCAGCCAAAAAGAACGGCGGGGCCGTCATGCACGTCGTCGACTCCGTGCTCAAAATCGAGACGAAAGTGCTCGACTTGGCGGCAACGGCGGTGGGACTGCTCAGCTTCATTCCGGGCCTCGGACAAGTAGCCGATCTTGCCTCGATGGTTCTCGAGGCTGAGTCGCAAGCAGCCAATCTCCTGCGTACGGCCATTAACGGAGGCGATATGAAGCGAGCGCTGGAGGAAGCTGGCCTCAATATGGCCGCGCAGGCGATCGGCCTTATCGCAGGCCCCGAGGTCAAGCTGGCCATTCGAAATGGGCTCGTAAAGCACCTGATGGAAGAGGCCTTGGCGGCAGGCATTGATCTTTCGGTCTCGACGGCGCAGGACTACGCAGAAGGCTATGTGAATAACCTCAAAGCGCGCCTTGCAGGCGGCCCTGAGCAAAGCCTAGGCCTTCCGAGCATGCCATCATTCCAGAGTGTGGCAAGCAATGTGCCCTTCGTCGGCATTGCCTTATCCTAGCCGTCGCCTTGCGCGGAAGCTTTGGCTCGCGCGCTGACATAAGGGTCATTGTGGCACAAGCAGGGGTTCATCCGCATCAACGCAAGCGGTGTTCCTGACGCCATCTGGATCGGACTGTGAGGGGGATGTCCGAAGTCTGTGAAGACTTCGGTATATGACGACTTCAGAGTTACGCTGAGCCCAGCCATCTCGAGCCGGTGCGCCGGGTCGAGGTTTTCACGGGCGCCGGCCGGTAGCGGGAATGGTCTCCGGAAGGCACGGCGCGGATGGTGGCGGAGCGGCGCAGCCGAAGGAACGGCTGTCGCGCGCCCAGGGCGGCCTCCCGAACAGCAGACGATGATCTCCTGCCTTGGGCCTATATCCTCGTGCCACGCTCAAGGCAGTCGGCTGAAAACAGCGCTGATTTAAAACAGCATTATCCTGCACTGCACCCTCGATCCTTGCGCTCACCGATCGCTCGTCGACACGCACGCGGTCAAGTCGTTATCGGCGCTATGCCGATGGGCTTCGAGAGCAAGGTGGACGCTGAGCGGTGCGTCAGCCTCAGGGCGCGGCTGGCCAGCTTTGGGTCTCACGCTCTATGACGGCAACACCCGGCTGATCCACTTGGCCTGTTCGCGGGCTCCCGGCAGCGGCGCGGAAGCCACGGTCCGCCTTCCTCGGCTTCAGGCCAAAGATACCGCAGCATGCTCCAGAGCTATGTCTGCCGCCTTCGCCCCATCGTCGCTGGTCATGTGGAAAGGACAAGCAGGCTACGCACCCTATAATCCCGTCGGGCAGGATTCGACAGTCGACGGCGAGACATTCGCCAAACCTCCCCCTTGATTCTCAGCAACGTTAAAAAAAATTCACATAATGTTCGTGAGTGTAGTCTCCTGTCAGGTGGTACATTAGCCCCAATATCTGGCGTCTTAGTCGTAGAAAGGACTGTGATCTATCTTCCATTAGCATCCATACCAGCGGATTTACAGCAAATGACGAGAGAGGTCTCATGCGGATTGATGGGGATAGAAGGGCTAGCGGCTTGCTGCATCCCGTCCGGGTTGATGCTAACCAATGTTGACACTGGTAAATCGCCTAAGGACGGCAGCGCATCTTGATCGCCTTCGAATCCTGGGCCTTTGCGCGCATGCGGATCTAACCGTCGGCGAGCTGGCCGATATTACCGGTCTGCCTCGCGAGCAGGTTCGACGCCACGTTCGGCGGCTGGTCAGAGCCAACTTTCTTTGCTGCAACGAACAACGTCCGCAGTCTTCGTACCATATGCAAGCAGGAGGCAAGGATGGCGAGCTGGCTCAATTGGTGGTCGATCTCCTGCCCCACGATGATGGCCATCATAAAAGAGACCTACAACGCCTGGAAGCAATACAAGACGCGCGGTTGAAGGGACCGCCTGCTTGATCGTGAAATAGATCAGTCCAAATGGAGCGCGACTACCATGGATAACTCCGCCGGCGGCGCCATCGCGCAGCCCGACACTTACGGGCGGCCTCACTTAGCCGCCGTCGACTCCCGCGTTCACGAACTGCTTCTAAGACAGGAGCGTCAGGAGCGGACAACTCTCAAACTGATCGCCTCCGAGAACTTTGCCTCCTCGGCGGTGTTGGAAGCGACCGGGTCGATTTTCACCAACAAGTATGCCGAGGGATACCCCGGTGCGCGCTACTACGCCGGAAACGAGATCGTCGATGAGCTTGAGACCCTCGCGATCGAGCGCCTGAAAGCGCTATTTGGCAGTGAACATGCCAACGTCCAGCCTTATTCAGGCTCGCCAGCCAACCAGGCTGTCTATCGCGCGCTTTTGAGCCCCCGTGACAAAGTCATGGGCTTGCCTTTACCCGAAGGCGGCCATCTGACTCACGGTTGGTCCGTCAATTTTTCCGGCAGCGATTATCAGCGCGTCCCGTACAGGCTGCACGAAAAGACACAGCAAATTGACTATGACCACTTGCGCGAGACCGCCAAGCGGGAACGCCCGAAGCTAATTTGGGTCGGCGGAACTGCTTATCCGCGTATTTTTGACTACGCGGCAATGGCCGAAATTGCTTCGGAGGTGAACTCGTATCTGGTGGCTGACATCGCCCACATCTGCGGCCTGGTTGTCGCAGGAGTGCATCCGAACCCCGTGTCCCATTGCGATGTGGTCACCAGCACCTCTCACAAGTCGATCCGCGGTCCCCGGGGTGGCTTCATTTTATCAAGGAATGAAGACCGTTATCAGCCCCTCCATCATCCGAAGAGCAAACACAATCTGGCCAAACGTATAGACCGCGCCGTGTTCCCTCTTCTGCAAGGCGGACCGCATATGAATACTATCGCCGCGCTTGCCGTCGCTTTGCAGGAAGCAGCGAACTCGTCCTTTCGTGTCTACGGTCAGCAGATCGTCCACAACGCCAAGGCTCTGGCCCAGGCACTTCTGGAGCGAGGTTATGAACTCGTCACCGGGGGCACTGACAATCACATGCTGATCCTTGATCTTCGGGACCGGTCGCTGTCAGGCAAAGCCTATGCGGAGCGCTTATCGCGTGCAGGCATCATTGCGAATTTCAATATGGTCCCGGGCGACCGGCGGCATCCGGCGCTGACAAGCGGCATCCGCTTAGGGACACCAGCGGTGACGTCCATGGGCATGCGCGAAACGGAGATGGTGCAGATCGCCGCTTTCATCGACTCGGTCTGCCGCCAGCCCGATGACCAGGAAGTTCATGCGAGCGTACGAAGAGACGTTGCCGACTTCTGCACTGCGTTCGATGTTCCCGGCATCCCCGACCGATAAGCCACCCCAATCCAGAAACTCCTCACTAACTCCAGCACTTGAAGCGAGGGCATTTTTATGACCAGGCAGTTCGTGTTCTCTTCCGAATCCGTCGGCGCGGGACACCCCGATAAGATGGCAGACAACATCTCCGATGCCATTCTCGATGCGGTCCTGCGCACCGATCCGAAGGCGCGCGTCGCCTGTGAAGTGTTGGTGAAGACGGGGATGGTCGTTGTGGCTGGCGAGATCACCAGCCATGCCCACATCGATTACAGCCAAGTCGCCCGCGATACGATACTCGATATTGGCTACGACGATGATGCGATTGGCTTTGATGGTCGACGTTGCGCCGTCGTTCTGGCCCTCACCGAGCAGTCGCCCGACATAAGCCAGGGCGTTGATGAAGGACGAGGGCAGGATCTCGGGCAAGGGGCAGGGGATCAGGGCATCATGTTTGGATTCGCATGCAACGAGACGGATACATTGATGCCCCTGCCGATCCAACTCGCTCACCATTTGACGAAAAGACAGGCCGAGGTCCGGAAAGCGGGACAGCTTGGCTGGCTGCGTCCGGACGTGAAATCTCAAGTGTCGGTACGCTACGAAGGGCTCCGCCCGGTGGCGCTGGATACCATAGTCCTGTCAACGCAGCATGACGAAGCGGTCTCACAAGCCACGGTCCGCGAAGGCGTCATTGAGGAGATCATAAAACCGGTCCTGCCGGCCCACCTGGATACTTCGGGGATCAGATTTCTGGTCAACCCAACAGGGCGGTTCGTGGTCGGTGGGCCTGCCGGCGACTGCGGCCTCACAGGACGGAAGATCATCGTCGATTCCTACGGTGGGACCGGGCGTCACGGCGGCGGTGCCTTTTCGGGCAAGGACCCATCCAAGGTTGACCGCTCGGCGGCCTATGCCGCCCGGTATGTCGCGAAGAACATCGTTGCCAGCGGCCTTGCGGAGGTCTGCGAGGTTCAGCTTGCCTACGCGATCGGCGTGGCCAGTCCGGTTTCTGTCATGGTCAATACCTTCGGAACCGCAAGGATCGAGGAAAAAAGGATCGAGCGCCTTGTTCTCGAGGTTTTCAATCTCCGACCGAAAGGCATCATCAAGATGCTTGATCTCTTACGGCCGATATACCGCAAGACGGCGACATACGGACACTTCGGGCGTGAAGAGCCTGAGTTCACTTGGGAGAAGACGGACAAAGCTGACGATTTGCTGCGTGAAGCCGGACCGGCAGCTGCGTGAGGGCGGCTGGATCAAGCGCATGCGGCAACCCATTTCAACTCGCGAGACCACGCCCGGCCGGCGTGGCAAGAAGCCGGCTCGGGTTTTGGCGGAGATTTTGATGCCGGATTATGACGTGCTTTGCATCGGCAATGCCATTGTCGACATCATCGCCCAGTGCGACGAGGAATTCCTCGAGACCAACGGCATCATCAAGGGCGCGATGAACCTCATCGACACACAACGCGCCGAACTGCTCTACAGCCGCATGGGCCCGGCGATCGAAGCGTCCGGCGGCAGCGCCGGCAACACGGCGGCCGGCGTCGCCAGCTTTGGCGGCCGCGCGGCCTTCTTCGGCAAGGTCTCCAACGATGCGCTGGGCGAAATCTACGCCCACGACATCCATGCGCAGGGCGTCGCCTTCGGCACCACGCCGCTCAAGGGTGAGCCGCCGACGGCGCGCTCGATGATCTTCGTCACGCCCGACGGCGAGCGCTCGATGAACACCTATCTCGGCGCCTGCGTCGAGCTTGGCCCTGAGGATGTCGAAGCCGACAAGGCGTCCGGCGCCAAGGTCACCTATTTCGAAGGCTATCTGTGGGACCCGCCGCGCGCCAAGGAGGCAATCCGCCAGACGGCGAAGCTGGCGCACGCGGCAGGCCGAGAAGTGTCGATGACGCTGTCGGATTCGTTCTGCGTCGACCGCTACCGCGACGAATTCCTCGACCTGGTGCGCTCGGGCACGGTCGACATCGTCTTTGCCAACAGCCACGAGATCAAGTCGCTCTACCAGACATCGTCGTTCGACGAGGCGCTGGCCCAGATCCGCAAGGATTGCCGGATCGCCGCCGTCACCCGCTCGGAAAAAGGCTCGGTGATCGTGCGCGGCGACGAGACCGTGGTGATCAAGGCGACCGCCATCAAGGAACTGGTCGACACGACGGGCGCCGGCGATCTCTATGCCGCCGGCTTCCTGCATGGCTACACGCAAGGCCGCGACCTGCAGACTTGCGGCGACCTTGGCTCACTGGCAGCCGGATTGGTGATCCAGCAGATCGGCCCCAGGCCCCGTCAGAATTTGCGCCGCGAGGCTGAGCAGGCGGGGCTGACCATTCCGGACGTTCAAACGAGTTAGTGGCCTACCTTCCCGTTGTGCAGGCTATCTCGCCAGAAGCGCAATCACGGAATAGGGAAATCCTGATGTCGAACATGATGAAGGCGCTTGTGAAGGCCAAGGCCGAACCGGGCATCTGGATGGAAGAGGTGCCGGTGCCGGAAATCGGCCCCAACGACGTGCTGATCAAGATCAAGAAGACGGCGATCTGCGGCACCGACGTGCACATCTACAATTGGGACCAGTGGGCGCAGAAGACGGTGCCGGTGCCGATGGTGACGGGCCATGAATTCGTCGGCACCGTTGCCGATTTCGGCGCAGCGGTCACCGAATACAAGGTCGGCCAGCGTGTATCGGGCGAAGGCCACATCGTCTGCGGCCATTGCCGCAACTGTCGCGCCGGGCGAGGGCATCTGTGCCGCAACACGCTCGGCGTCGGCGTCAACCGTCCAGGCGCCTTCGGCGAGTATCTGGCGATCCCGCAGCACAATGTCGTGCCGATCCCCGACGATGTGCCCGATGAGATTGCCGCGATCTTCGATCCCTTGGGCAATGCCGTCCACACCGCATTGTCCTTCGATCTGGTCGGCGAGGACGTGCTGGTGACTGGCGCCGGGCCGATCGGCATCATGGGCGCGCTCGTCGCCCAATGCGTCGGCGCGCGCAAAGTGGTCATCACTGACATCAACCCGGTGCGGCTGGCGCTAGCCAAGAAACTCGGCGTCCAGCATGTCGTCGACGCCTCGAAGGAGAAGCTGCGCGACGTCATGCCGGTGCTCGGCATGACCGAGGGGTTCGACGTCGGCCTCGAAATGTCAGGCGCCGCCCCCGCTTTCCGCGACATGATCGACACCATGAACAATGGCGGCAAGATCGCCATTCTGGGCATCGCGCCGACCGGCTTCGAGATCGACTGGAACAAGGTCATCTTCAAGATGCTGCATCTCAAAGGCATCTACGGCCGCGAGATGTTCGAAACCTGGTACAAGATGATCGCGCTTGTGCAGGGTCCGCTGGATGTCTCCGGCCTGATCACCCACCGCATCGGCATCGACGATTTTCAGATCGGTTTCGATGCGATGAAGAGCGGCAGTTCCGGCAAGGTGGTGATGGACTGGTAGGGATTGCCTTGGCCGCTATTCAGGAAAAGCTGACGACAGCACCTCTGGTCCGCCGGACATTTTCCAACTAGGGGAACATGGCTGGGTGGAGAGCTATGGCTCCGCTACGTGCGCTCGCTAATCATATACGGCGACGTATCGCGGCCCACCCGGTGACGGTCGATGGGGCAATTCGCTTCAGTCGATGACGGAAACCCGGTGAACCGATGCTGAGGCCCCGACGCGATCGTCTATTTCCTATGATCTGCGATTGAGGTCGAGGTGTTGCCGCTTTCAGCGGGTAAGATGCGATAGACGACTTCCGGTACCCTTCCGGTCAGCGAAAAGGAAGGCAACGAGCCGCATTGCCTCAAGCAAAATGTTACCAATAGTGTCCTGTTCCAAAGGGGATGGACAGGTCGTGCCATTCCGGTTCGGGGGAAGGATGGCGCGGCTCAGCATGGCGACACGGTGAAGCGGCGATCGTGGAGCTTTATTGCGGCGTTGACAAGCGGCGCATTCTGGATGAGTTCGAGGCGGTAACCGGCTATTATTCGCAAGCGCGCGATCCGTCTTATGAACCGTCGTGAGCAGAGGCCGTCTGCGGGCAAGAGCCGCAGCCGCTGTTACGGCAGCGATGTCCGCGACGCGCTCATCGTGTTGTGGGAGGATTCGGAGCGGCTGGGTCCGCATCGACGCTCGCGGCGGCCAGCGCCGCCGGGCAGGAATGAGTTCGCAGTTCGCCGCTCGGTGCCAGCCCGCACCTTCGGCGATTGGAAAGATCCGCCGCCCGGCTTTGTTGAGCGCATTCGGGCACGTCTTCGTCAGGGAGCTTCGTGCAGACGATGGTGCTGACCGGATTGCCGCCGGCTGGACCGATTGCATTCCGCTCCGCACGCGCGACAGCGGCAATGTGATCATGGCGATCAAGCAGGCCCGCTCCCGGTTTCGCTGACCCTGTGCTGCTGTTTGCCGGCATCCGCCCGCACAGGAAGAGCTTGTAAAAGTGCGGAAATCGAGGAGCCGTTGGTCGTCGATCTTCAGCCTGAACGCGGTCGTTTGCTGGTGCCGCAAATCGGCTGTTGCATGTACATCCCTGTCAGACGTCAGTTTTCCTCGCCTATTTTGGTGTCGAGCGCGAAGTGCTCCAACCAGATTGCAAGGCTTTTTGGAAATGAGAGCGGCTTTGCGCAGGGCGCTCCGTTGTTGAGCATTCAAGCTACCAAGCCAATGACGCGCAGGTTCCACCAGGCTCGCCAGCCTTGAAGGACAGCGAAAAAAGCAGAGCACGACAGACACAACAGTGCATCAGGACGCCGCAGTCGTTGAAGATGGTGCGCTGCATCCATACCGTGGATGCATTCGATCCAAATAATCGATTTGTTCAATCAGTTTCTCGAAAGCTAACCCTACCCTCTGTGGGAATCGGGCTCTGAGCCGCGACGCTGCCTTGCGAGCGCAGGGGCTGCACGTAGGAGAGATGATGCAACGAGAAATCGCACGCGGGTTGCTGGCCTCGTGGGTTCGCCGACCGGCGTATTTGAGCCCGTCAGTTGGTCCTCACCCGCGCCTATTGCCACCGAGCGACTTGCATGTCCCTCCGACTCGGACCAGTTCCGAGAGCTGCGACGAGTTGCGCGCCGTGTGCTCCGATCAGATGGCCGCCGGTGACGCGTTCGATGGGCCGTCCCTCTTCGAGAGGAGATGAAATGCGAACGCTGCTCGTGGATCATCATGCGGATCTTGCGCGCGCCATGCGACTTGCGCTCGGGGATGGCGGCTTCGTCGTTGATGTCGTTGGTACTCTGGAACTGGCTTCGAGTGCATTTTCTTGCGCCAGCTATGAAATTCTCCTGCTGGAATTGGCTCTGCCAGATGGCGATGGCTTGGGTTGGCTGAGGCAGTTGAGGACCCACGGGCATTCAGTTCCTGCCGTCATTATGAGCAGCCTTAACGATCTCGATAAGCGAATTGCGATCTTCAACGGTGGTGCGGACGACTTTCTGCTCAAACCCATCTCTACCGATGAGCTTATTGCCAGAATGAGAGCCATTCTGCGCCGGGCGACACAGATGACCGACCTGAGGCTCGTATTTGGCAATCTCGACTTTGATCCGGTCGCCCGCCAGGTTTTCGTTGATGGGCACCCAATGATGATCGCACGTCGCGAACTCTGTGTTCTAGAGCACCTGCTTAACCGGGCAGGCCGCATCGTGCCCCGTGCGCAATTGGAAGATCACCTCTATTCATTCAACGACGACGTGTCTGCCAACGCGCTTGAAGTCGGAATTTATCGTTTACGGGGACATCTGACCAGATCAGGTGCAACGCCACGGATCAAGACCATCCGAGGCATTGGTTACATCCTAGAATTGACTGACGCCTCGTCCGCATAGTTTGTCGAATCGAAAGAAGATCTATTTTGCTGATCCTTCAACATCCTTGCGCTGCGCTCAATTGGCGGGCGATCGCCAACAAGGTTACAAGACCTGCAGTGCCCCGTTACCTGGGCCATCTCCTCTGCGCGCTTATTGTGACTTTCCCACTTGGTGTCGCGGCGCAAAACAAGCAGGACAAAGGCCCGCCGCATGCGGCTTCGAATAGCATCAACGCCACGCTGACCCTTTCCTCTTCGCTCGGGGAGACCGTTCATCTGCCCGGGCCAGCCACGACCATCTTTGTTGCTGACCCCACGATCGCGGATTTTCAGGCGCCATCGAGCAAAACAATCTTCGTCTTTGGCAAGAAATCGGGGCGGACCAGCCTATTCGCCTTGGATGGCAATGGCGAGCCTCTCGCCGAATTGCGTATCGTTGTCACGCAACCGATCGGGGATTTACGCGCCATGTTGCGGGAGCAGGTCGGCGACTATCCCATCCGCGTCAACTATACGCCGCGCGGCGCAATCCTTAGCGGGACGGCGCCCGACGCAGAGGTCGCCGACACCGCAAAAAGAGTCACTGAGCAATATCTGGGCGACGGAGCGCAAGTCGTCAACAACATCAAGGTCGCTGGATCCCTGCAAGTTAACCTCAGCGTGCGCGTAGCCGAAGTCTCACGCAGCGCCATGAAGTCACTCGGCGTCAACTTGTCCGCCTTCGGTCAAATCGGCAATTTCAAAGTGGGCGTTCTAAGCGGAAGCGCTGCAAGCGCTGGGTCTGGTTCAACCCAGGGTGGCGGTACAGCAGAAATCGGATTCGACAACGGTGCCGTCAACGTCAGCGCGGTTCTCGACGCGCTCGCCAAGGAGCATATAGCTTCCGTCCTGGCTGAGCCGAACCTCACCGCTATGTCGGGTGAAAAGGCCAGCTTTCTCGCGGGCGGCGAATTTCCCATTCCTGTCCTGCAGGAAAACAGGCAGGTATCGGTTGAATTCCGTCACTTCGGCGTCAGTCTGGAATTTGTGCCGACAGTTCTCAGCAACAATCAAATCAACATTCACGTAACGCCCGAAGTCAGTGAACTGTCGACGCAAGGTGCCGTGCAAATCAACGGAATTTCCGTGCCGGCAGTTTCCACGCGCCGAGCCGATACGGTCGTCGAACTCGCCAGCGGCCAGAGCTTCGCAATCGGCGGTCTAATCAGGCGGAACGTCAACAATGATGTCAGGGCCTTTCCCTGGCTCGGAGAACTGGCGATCCTGGGACCGCTTTTTCGCTCGACCTCGTTTCAAAAAGAGGAGTCAGAACTGGTCATTCTAGTTACGCCTTACATTGTAAGACCAGGCTCCAACCCAAACCAGATGAGCGCACCGACCGAGCGGGCGGCACCGGCTTTGAACGGAGGGGGCGCTCCGACGAATTCCGTGACAAGTCCCCCGCGAGACCGCGCTGCTATCCGTGCGGGCGCGCCAAGCGCCCAGGGCGGTCTCGGCTTCATCATCGAATAGTGTCATCCAAAGATGTTGCGTTTTATAATCCTCTTTGTCGCTCTGGCACCAAGCGTAAGTGGCTGCACAAGCACTACGCCAGTTGATGTCGAACCATCGGCACCAATGCTTGTCCGAGAGGAGACCACCGTCCTGACGTTGCAAAGCCTGCGCGCTTCCGAACGGCAGCGTTTGCGTGTTTTCCTAGACAAGGCCAGTCGCGGCCGGTTCGATGCCATCCACCTCCTCATCAGCGGTTCGCCCCAGCTCAGCGCAGGGGTAGCCCATCAGGCCAGGCAGTTGGCAATCGAAGAAGACAACATTCAATTGCGCGATCAACACGACGCCGGCTCAGTGCGAATTGAGGCGATTGTCTATCACGCCCGTCCGCCGGTCTGTCCCTCATATGGTGCCTTACCCAATGAAGAATCCTTCAAACAGCCGCTTGGTTGTTCGACAGGACATAACCTGGCCGTGATGGTCAACGATCCGCGCGATCTGCTCGACAATCAGGCCGTCAAGGCCGGCGATGGCGATCGTGCTTCTGTACCAGTTGCAACTTACAGAACATTCGGGACGGATAAAGGTGGCTGATACCGCCCTTATCTCGGCAGCACTCCTACCGGAGATTGAAAGCTTCCAATCGCGTCCTGATCTAAAATAAAAGGAACCGCTGGATGCAATATAGGCGCTATATCGAGGGCCTTAGGGCCGTTGCTGTACTTCCGGTCGTACTCTTTCATTTCGGAATTTCGGCGATCCCGGGTGGCTTTAGCGGGGTCGATATCTTCTTCGTCATCTCCGGCTACCTAACCAGCGGAAGCCTCCTGGATGACCTTGAACGCGGCCAATTTTCCATCGTCAACTTCTACTGGCGCCGTGCCCGGCGCATTCTGCCGGCGCTCGTCTTTGTGATGCTTCTCACCTGCATTGCGGCATTGTTCATTCTTCTGCCACCGGATCTGCGCGGATTCAGTCTTAGCATCATAGCTACCTCGACCTTCTGGTCGAACGTTTTCTTCTGGAAAACGTCAAGTTACTTCTCTATCGATGCCGCGCTTCTACCACTGTTGCACACTTGGCCGCTTTCCGTAGCGGAGCAGTACTACATCTTCGCACCAATCCTGATGTTCCTAATCTATCGCTACATCGGGAAGCGCTGGCTGACGACACTTCTTCCGATAATTCTCTGCAGCTTCGTAGTGGCGGTGATGGCGACATCGCTGGCACCCACCGCCGGATTCTATCTGCTGCCGACCCGAATCTGGGAACTCATGTTGGGCGCCCTGCTCATGCTCAAATGCCCCTCGCCGCTGGGCAACCGACTCCTGATGGAGTCGGTGGGGGTGGCCGGATTTGGCCTTCTCGCCATCGGGTTCTTCGCGATTTCGGCGAGTGATCCGTTCCCAGGCTACAACGCCTTGTATCCATGCATCGGAACGGCCCTTCTGATCTATGTTGGCCAAAATACCCCCTCGACGGTCGCCACCCGCATGCTCGAAGTCAGGCCGCTGGTCTGGATTGGGCTCATCTCGTATTCGTTGTATCTTGTTCACTGGCCTCTCAATGCGTTCGCGCACTATCTTTCGTTCCAAAAACTCGATCCGTTGATGACCGGTGCGATGTTGGTGGCAAGCCTCGCATTGGCTGCATTCTCCTGGAAGTTTGTAGAGCAGCCGTTTCGACAGAAGAGGGCCTTCACCTCCCCGGGGCCTATCTTCGCCTTTTCAGCGCTCGCGATCGTTGTCCTTTGTGCCGGCGGAGCGGCGGGGGCGCTCGGCAACGGCTTTCCGCAACGGTTTCCGGACTATGTCCAGCGGCGCATTTCCGTCGGGGACTGGAGGAATGGCATCTGTTTCAACGAGGGCACCAGCCGGATCGAAAGCTGGAATATGGAGGATTGCACGCGCACCAGCGGTTTTCCAACAACGGTTTTTTTGTGGGGCGACTCCTTCGCCGCGCACTATGTTTCCGGCTTGGGTGCTAACATAAATCGATTGCAGGCGAACATCGTTGAATATACGTACGCCAGCTGCGCGCCGATACTCTATTACTACCCGTACGATCGTCTTGATTGTGTCCGGTTCAATCGCAAGGCCTTGGACGTCATCTTGGAAGCGGACATCAAGACGGTTATCCTCAGCGGTAGATGGAGTGACTATGAGGTCAGAGGTTTCGACGGTCTTCAGCAAACAATCGCTACGCTTCGTGCCCTGGGCGTGCGCGTGTTTGTCATCGGCCAGTCTCCGCAGTTCCCAACTGACGTCCGGAAAATTGCGTTCTTCGCCAAGCGCCAAAATCTGGACGATACGTCCTGGCCGATCGCGATGGACCCCGACGTCAACGAACGTGTGCGCTCATTTACCAAAGGCGCCACATTCATCGATCCGCTGAAATTCCTGTGCAGCGCAGGACGCTGCGCCTATTTCGATAGAGGAGAGTTTTTATATTTCGACTATGGTCATTTCTCTTCAGCCGGCGCCACACTGGCAATCTCGAAATACTGGCCGGCTTTTGGCAAGGACAATGCTCTTCCTAAGACGAAGTAGCGGCTCAGCGGCTGACAAGCACCAGTACGGGTCCCAGTGATAGCTCCTGCTTCCGCAGCAGCCGCGACGATGGAGCTGTTCAGGTTTAAGGCCCCCCGATAGTGACCTAGGTGTGGAGCTTCAACAGGTTGTCCTCGATCAGGGCGAGGCGACTGATAGGCGTTTTTGACTTTAGGCTGCCATGTGGACGATGCCAATTGTATCTGTGCAGCCAGACAGGCAGTTCGGCGGCACGATGATCGGATGTCGGATAGGCAATGGCGTAGGCCCATTCGCGCAGTGCTGTCTGGATGAAGCGCTCGGCCTTGCCATTGGTCTTGGGCGTATAGGGTCTTGTCGTGACGTGCTTGAGGCCGAGATCGCGGCAGGCCTTGGCGAAGGCCTTTGATCTGTAGCAGGAGCCGTTGTCGGTCATGACGCGGGCTATCGTGACGCCGAGGCTGGCGTAATAGGCGACCGCGGCCTTGAGGAAGGCGATGGCGCACTCCTTTTTCTCGTCGGGCAGGATTTGCGAGAAGGCGATGCGGGACGCGTCGTCGATGCAGACATGGACGAACTCCCAGCCGGCGCCGCGCGACTTGCCCTTTGCGGATCGCCGGTGATACGATGGCCGACTTGGCTGAAGCGGCCGAGCTTCTTGATGTCGATATGGATCATCTCGCCGGGATGCTCCCGCTCGTAGCGCCGGACCGGTTCGGCCGGCTCGATATCCCTGAGCCGCGACAGCCCGGCACGCTTGAGAACCCGGCTGACGGTGGCGGGCGAGACGCCGACCTCATGGGCGATGTGCTTGCCGGTCAGCCGCTGGCGACGCAAGGCTGCGATGCGCTCGGCCACGGACTGTTCGGTCAGGCTCGGCATGACGGTGGGCCGCGACGAGCGGTCGACCATGCCGGCCCGCCCTTTGGTCTTATAGCGCTCGACCCAGCGCGCCACGATCTTGGCCGACACGCCATAGACGCGCGCCGCATGGGCTTTGGAAAAAGCGCCTTCTATCACCGATAACGCCATCTCCTCTCGACGCAGCGGTGTGAGACGGGCATTCTTGTGGATGTTCATTCGGACCCTCCGATGGATGCTGAAGCGTGGTAACTCCAGTCTCCTCGGTCCGGTCCGAATGGACAACCTCTCGAAAGCTCACACCTAGGATGGGTGCTGCCACGCGGCTCGGACTCAGCGTGCATTATCACGTAAATGTTGAGAGAATGAATGGCGCCGCGAAGGGCAATTCCAGCCGTCCAAAGCGACAGGCGTGTCGCGGCCTCGACATTGCAGTGGCGCTTACCTAACACGGCCTCACACTGCCCTCTAAACGGCCCCGAATTTGAACTGACGGCCCCTGGCCGGTTCATCGGGCAGGTCAAGGGCTAGGTGTAGTACACAGGGCTCATAACTTTCAGTTTCTAGTTGGTACGATGGGCCGTGGACGGTCGATGCAGACTTCAAGATGGCGAACGAAGCTCTCCATGCGTGCGTTGTCGAGGCAAGTGCCTTTGCCATGCTCGCGACTGGAGAGATTTCAAAATGAGCCTTGTAAGCGGAGAATGCCGCCGACGCTGTTCGGCTTGCTCGTGCCCTTGACGGCGGTAGGCTCGGCAGGGCCGAGGCCAGAGTTGCCGTAGTGGTCGTAATCGACCTCGGCTGTGACCGTGAAGCCGGGAACGACCATGTAGGCGACGTTTGCAGCCACACCAGCATCCTTGAGCTGATCACCCGAGACCTGAAGGTTGAACGAAGTTTTCTCGTCAAACTCGTAGGTGGCGCCCGCCCAGAAAGCCCACTGGCCGTTCCAGATTTTGTACGAGCCGCGCCCATGATTGGCAATTGCGCCGTTTGAGTCCTCGTTGAGACTGGCATTGGAACCGTAGCCGAAGAGTCCAAACAGCGACAGCTGGTTTGTGACAGCGACGTCGACGCGGATCTTGCCGGCAAAAGCTTCGTAATTGCTGTCATAAGCCGCGACGCCGATGATCGAGCCCCAGCCTTGCGTGTATTTCAAGCCGGCGACAACGTGCGGAATATAGCTGTCGATAGTACCGGCTGAGCCCGATCCTTGTTCGAGCGAAATCACAGTCGAAATGCCGTTGCCGGCGTCGAAGTGGTACTGAGCCACGTTGGTGTCGAAGCCGGCCGACGGAACGAGCATACTATCGAGAACGTTGCCAGCGTAGCTTGCAAACGTATCGAAGGCCGACCCCTCCTTGCCAACTCGCAGGCCTCCCAGCTCGACCCAGGCAGAAGCCAGTGCGAGGCCGCTGTTGAAATCATAGTTCTGAGGACTGTCATGCGAGTTAGCGCTGTTGCCAAAATTCACCTGGGTTTCGGTATAGGTCGTCAACGCGCCGAGCTCGGTCTGCTGGCCGGTCCAAGTTTTGAACGTGAAGCGTGTGCTGTTTCGCCAAGTGCCTTGGTCCTCGCCAGTTCTCACGTCCGAGGTTCTTGCGCTGTCATACGATCGGACGTCACCCAGGCCGATATCGTAACGGACATAGCCGCCGATGCGCAGGCAGGTCTCGGTGTTGGGAATATAGGAATATCCCGAGCCGAGGACGTCGCAGATCTTGATGTACTCGGCCGGTTCCCGCTCGGCGCCAGCTGCTCGACCGACGGAAATGGTCATCAGAGCAGTTAAGCCGAGAAGAGGACTCTTGATGTACATGTCTAGATCTCCATGAAGGAATAAAAAGGATAGAGGCGAAAGAGCAAGCTTTTCCTCTAAATTTTGTGCGTGTTGTCTCCAATATGTGGACGCCAAAGCGCTTGACACGAGAGGTGAGCCAGCGTAAAAGCCACATGTACTTATAATAGTGTTTTCTGCTAGGAGATTCATTATCGTTTACATGTGAAACACTCCGGTCGGACCGCTGCAGCTCTCCGAATAGAGCAGCAAGCGACATGCCAACCTGAAGCGTAGATGCGGCCGACACCAAAATCGGGCCGACGCGCCTTCGTCTCGCTGGAATCACTTTTTTTGAGGGTCACTGCGAAAAGAAATGTGCGACACGGTTCGCCATGTTCGATATGTGACAGTCTCGTTTAACAGCGACGGCTTCCCGTCTGACCGCAACGGAGGCCGCGCCATCCGCTACCGAGAAGGATCACTGCGCGTACGCTCCGCAAGGGCTGCGCCAGGAACAGAGGGCGTGCACGTCCGAGGCGTCGCATGGTGGCCGCAGCACCTTTTCGCCGCTGTAAGTTCGCCGTGCAGGTACATTGCGCGGCCGGAAGCGAGAGGGAGCGCACCCTGAAACGGCTGCCTACGGCTCGCCTCGAGTAATTGGCGATGAACAGTATTCTCGAGAACTTAGTCTCGACGGAAAGAGCAACGAAAGGAAGCCGCTTGGACGAGCACGATCCGAAGGAAGAACCGATCGAGACCATTTTCCGCAACGGCACAATCACTGCCGTGGGTATCCTGCTTGCCTTTTCCCTCGGCTTCCTCACTCATTGGGCCGCGAACCCCTTGCCATGGCAACTCTACGATCTGTTCGCCGTAGTGCCGATCCTGCTCGGCATCGCACTGCAGATGAGAGCGCTGTCCATGCTGCTCGACATGAGTTCCTTGCGGCGCCCCATCTACGAACGCGCCAATCGCATTTTCATGGTCGGCCTCATCCAGACCGCGTGTGGCGTCGGCATGGCCATCTTGGTCGATCTTTTCGGGATATCGGTAGGGGGCACGCTGCCCGGCGCTTGACGACAAGCCACACCGCTCTTCGCTCGAAGCGACGTCAAGCCGGGGAACCTTGTGCACCCCCTAGCGGCGTCCTCCTTTCATCAAATGAGCCGACGTCAGCTTTAGAGCGTCTCGGTGGCTAAAGCCGGTATGGTTTTTCGGCCGGCAGGGAAGGCCGCTGGCTGGACCTGGATGGCGTCTGAACGAGGCTTGACAGGTCCGTTGCGTCGGACATGAATTTCGCATTGCAAAGTTCTTCCGCAGACGCCTCAAGCACACTGCACTGGCGTCACGTACTCAGACGTTGAATGCGGCACCGCACCATCACCTCAGGCGCAACCATGGCACGCGCGCTCCCCGGCGTGGTTGACCCCATCCTGTCCAAACGAGACTGCGACATAAGCGGGACGCACTGACTTAGGTCAGAGACCAGGACGAGCGCGCAACGAAAGAATGATGGATGAGCGACGTGGGATGACAGCTCCTTGCACACCTCAATCCTGACAAAGTACCGGGACCCCCGGCCGCCTTGGTATACCATCTATCCGACTGTGCCAGACTTCTCTGCGGCAGTTGGTGCTGACGATTATGAGGAATGGCTGGGGGGCCTCCCGGCCGACGAATCGGTGTCGCTCTATTTCCACATTCCGTTTTGCCGATCCATGTGCTGGTATTGCGGCTTCCCTACCGCGGTCATCCGTCGCAACGGCCCGATCCTTAATTATTTAGCGGTGCTGCGTCAGGAGATCAGTTTGGTGTCGGAGCAAGTGCGGCAAGGGCTGCCGGTGAGCGATGTGCATTTCGGCGGCGGAACGCCTCACCTTATCGGGCCAGCCGAGCACTTGGCGCTGATGGAATTTCTACGCCGCCACTTCGCTTTCAGCAAAACTGCTGCGATCGCCGTGGAGATCGATCCCCGAACGTTCACACCGGAAATGGCCGAAGCCCTGGCAGCTAACGGTGTCAACCGCGCGAGCATCGGATGCAGAGCTTTGATCCCGATGTGCAAAGGCGATCAATCGGATCCAGAGTAAGGTGCAGACGGCCGCTGCAGTCCAAAATCTCCGCCGGCATGGCGTTGGCCATATCAACTTCGACCTCATCTTCGGTCTACCGAAACAGACTGTGCAGTCCTGCATCCAGACCGCGATGGCTGCGGTCGCCATGCGCCCCAACCGGCTTGCGGTGTTCGGATACGCGCATATTCCTTCCGTGATAAAGAATCAGCGCCTAATCGAGCAGGCAGGTCTACCGGACGGCGATCTTCGCGCCGAACAGGCTGCAACTGTCGCCGAGACACTGGTTGGCGCTGGCTACCGGGAGATCGGGCTCGATCATTTCGCTCCGCCGGACGACGAACTTGCGCTAGCGCCAGAAGACCGGGCGCCTACGGCGTAATTCGCTGGGATACTCGGCCGATACTTGCAAAACGTGATCGGCTTCGGCGCGTCGGCTATTGGCCGAGTCCGCGAGGGGTATGTTCAGAACGAAGTAACACGGGATTCTTACGCCCGGCACATCGCAAGTGGACGTCTGGCGACATCAAAGGGTCACCGTCTGACCGACGATGACCGGGTGCGCGCAGCGATCATCGAGCGACTGATGTGCGATTTGGAGGCCGACGTGCCGACCATCTGTGCCGCCCACGAAATCGAACCAGCTCGTTTTCTCGATTCAGTTGAGAGTTTGGTGACGCTGGCTGAGGAGGGGATCCTGGACGTCGAAAACGGCTTCATCCGCGTGCGGCCGGAGCACCGCTTTGTTGTTCGCGCCGTTGCTGCTGCATTCGATGCTTTTCTCGCGAATCGATGAGTTGAGGCCACGACGCCGAAAGGCATCAGACCTTGTTTGGCGCTCGTCGGCATGGGCTCTCGCAGAAGACTCCGCAAGCGTATGCAGGGGACTTCCACTTGACGCCGCGTTCACCATCATCTCGCCTGGGTGCGCGCGAAAGCGCACAACCCGGAGCACGCTGCTCTCGGTGTGAGGCTGTGCTCTGCAAAGCACCGGTGATCCACCCTGTCCCTGGACAGCAGCTTGATGGCGTCATCTTGGAGGACGAGAAAAGATTGTCGAGGTACGGGTACGAATTGCCTCGGTCGTCCGTTCAATCGAAAGCACTGTCTGCGGAGGCACCTCTCCTTCATGCAGTGACAGGAGATGCTGGGCGACTTCCTTATCTGCTGCGGTGAGTCGATGATTTAGGCGGAGAAAGTCCATCCAGGTGGGGGTGCGGAATGTCTCCGTCCAAAGTGACGGTGTTTGCAGATTTCGCTGGAGCGTCCAGTTTCGTGCACCGGCACGGCTCTGGACGTGTCGCCGCGTGCGCATGGAGCCCAGAAAGGCCTCGATATTTTCCTCCGATATCAAATACTCGACCTTGGCCACGATAGGGCCACTTCTGGGTTTCAGATCGAGAGCCACGTCCGGCGGATGAAAAACTGAACTTTCTTGATCGGTTTCTTCCCAGGGACGGACCGGCAACACGATCCCCGCTGCTGCAACCAGCAACAGAGCGCCTGCGGCGCCCTCCAATGCTGAGGTCAAGGAATAGTTTTGCGCGACAGAACCCCAGATCCAGCTGCCAGCAGCCATACCGCCTGCGCTCAAGGCGTAGTAAATGGAGAGCGTGCGGCCTACAACCCACCTTGGGCTTGCCAACTGCACCGACACGTCAATGCCCGTCCAGGTGATAAGCCAACCCGCTCCGCCGAGCGCCAGCGAAATGGCCGCCACAGGAAGCGACGATGTAAGGGCAAGGGAGAGGCAACAGACTGCACAAGCCACAGAGGCGAAGGCCACCAGCCTGTTTTGAGACGTGACCTTCCTCAAGAAGCCGTTGCCCATACCCGCGATGAAAGCACCCATGCCGAAGCCGGCCAATAAGATACCGTAGACAATTGGCCCACTCTTCAACTGATCCCGGACGACGAGGGGGAGCAACGCCAGAATGGAGATGCTTGCCAACCCGAAAAGAGCGGCTCGGGCGGTCGCTGCCCTGATCTCCAAAGACATCGCCGTAAAGCGCACTCCGTCATGAATTGCCGTCGTCATTCTCTCACGAGGGAGAGGCGAAGAGCGGACCTCCCATTTGGTGCGCCATATCGCGCTTATGGGCGCCAGATCACTCACCGCAGCCAAGGCGAAAGCGGCCAGCGGCCCAAAGACGGCCAGGATCACGCCCCCCAAGGCTGGACCAACGCTGCGCACAATGTTGTATCCGACGGACATAAGCGTCACTGCGGCCGGAATGTCGCGTTTGTGAAGGATATCGCCGACCGAAGCGTGCCAAGCCGGATCATTCAAGGCAAAGCCGCAGCCGGCCAGGAAACCTAACCCGAGAATCAGCCAAGGACTGACAAATCCCAGACCCACAGAAATCATCAGCGTCGTCGACGCCGATGCTATCAGGCAGTGTCCCGCAAACATCACCCACCGGCGGCTGAAGTTGTCGGCAATGGCTCCGGCGAAAACTGAGAGGAAGAACACCGGCAATGTGGATGCGGCCTGGACGAGTGCCACCATGAGGTCGGACGCTGAAATCGTTGCCATAAGCCAACTGATGGCGACCGTTTGCACTAGCCAACCGAGGCTGGAAATCTGGGTGGCCGCCCAAATTGAGCGAAACACCTTGTTTCGAAATGGGGCGAGCGTCTTTGAAACGGGCGGTTGGGGATTTTCGCTCTGCATGAGGTATTGCTGGCCTTCGATGAGCGCTGCGATTTGAGCAAGCGGGTCGATACTTAGACATCGCGGAGCACCGCACGGACCCCAGCTCTATGGAGCTTGCCGGCGACTATTTGCGTATTGAGCCATTCTCATAGTCTCATTCATGAGCAGTCCTGTGCGCAAGCATTGCTTTGCTAAATTCCCACCACAAGCGCGCCGCCGCTGAGACCCGCACCCGCTGCCGCCAAGAGGACTTTCTCGCCAGGCCGAAACGGCTGCGCCCGATGGGCCAGCGACAATGAGAGCGGGATCGTCGCGGCGGAAGAGTTGCCATATTCGGCGATCGTCTTGACGATCGAGTGATCAGCGATGCCGAGGTTCCTGCCGACCGCGTCGAAAATGCGCGCATTGGCCTGATGCGGCACGAAACGATCGAGGTCTTGCGGCCTCAGTCGGGCAGCAGTGAGCGCATCTCTCGAGCAGGCGGTCATCATCTCCACGGCCTTGCTGAATACTTCACGGCCGTCAGTGATCGTCATCCGTGTCTGCGCGAGGTCGAGGTCGGCATGGAACGGAGTGTTGCTTCCCCCGGCGGGAATCTGGATTAGCCCGTAGCGCGAGCCGTCGGAATCCACCGAAGCGCCGAGAATGCCTCGATCCGGGTCATCGCAAGGACTGATCACCATGGCGCCGGCGGCATCGGCAAACAGCACGGCGCTGGCGCGCTCGGCCAAATTGATGCGGTGGCTGAGGATGTTGGCGGCGATGACAAGGCTCGCTTTGCCGTGCAGGCGGGTGAACCCGTCGGCGAACATCAGCGCATAGATGAAGCCGGCGCAGGCGCCGGTCAGGTCGATCGCTCCGGCGCGGCCTAGCCCCAGCCGATGTGCGACCAGCGGCGCGCTTGGCGGCAGAAGGTGATCGGGCGTCGACGTGGCGAGCAAGAGTAGACCGACGTCGCCGCGGTCGATACCGGCATTGGTCAGCGCCATGTCGCCGGCAGAGGCGGCAAGGCCCGACAGCGTGTCTTCGTCTGTTGCCCAGAAGCGCGAGCGAATTCCGGTGCGCCGCTCGATCCAGCCGGGCTCAAGCCCGAGCCGGTCTTCGATTTCCGGGTTCTCGACCTTGCGCGTCGGCGCATGATGGCCGAAGCCGAGAACGCGCGACGATAGGTTCATGGCCGCGAGCCGAAGCGTTCGCCGGCCTCCTCTATCGCGTCATAGAGCCCGTCCAATTCGTCGCTGGTGATGCAATAGGGCGGCAGAAGATAGAGGACATTGCCGAGCGGGCGCACCAACAGGCCGCGCTCAAGGAAAAAAGCGCGCAGTTTTGGCCCGATCTCGGCCAGATAACCGGCTGAGCCGGTGCGTAGGTCGAGTGCCGCGATGGTGCCGGTTGTCCGGCAGTCGGTGAAATATGGATTGTCCCGGAAGCGTTGCAGCCCCGCGGCCTGCCTCGCGCTCAAGACCGCGATCCGCTCGGCCACCGGCTCGTCACGCCAGATCTCGACATTGGCAAGTGCTGCCGCGCAGGCGATCGGATTGGCGGTGTAGGAGCTCGAATGGAAAAACGTCTTCTTGCGATCCTCCGAAAAGTGAGCGTGGAAGATGGCATCGGTGGCGATCGTGGCGGCCAGCGGGATGGTACCACCGGTCAGACCTTTCGAGGTGCACAAGATGTCGGGCGAGACGGACGCCTGTTCGCAGGCAAACATGGTTCCGGTGCGCCCCCAGCCGGTCATCACTTCATCGGCGATCACGAGCGTGCCGGAGGCTTCGGCGATCCTCTTCAATTCGGCAAGAACCCAGGCCGGATACATCAGCATGCCGCCGGCGCCAAGCACCAGCGGCTCGACGATCAGCGCGGCTGCGCGCCGGTCGCGGCTAACGGCCTCGAACCGATCCAGCGTTTCCTGCTCGCGCCCGGCGGCCGGGAAGGGGATGGTGTCGACCTCGAACAGCAAAGGCTCATAGGCGGCGTTGAAGACGCCACGGGCGCCGACGCTCATCGTGCCGATGGTGTCGCCATGATAGCTGTGCTCCATGACGGCGATGCGCGAACGCGACGCGCCGATGTTACGGAAATAGCCGAGCGCCATCTTCAGCGCGACTTCGACTGAGGTCGAGCCACTGTCGGAATAGAACACCCGGTGGAGGCCGGCGGGTGCGATGCCTACAAGCGCCTCGGCCAGCCGTTCGGCCGGCTCGTGGGTGAAGCCCGCGAAGATGATCTGGTCGAGGCTCGAGGCGGTCGTCTCGATGGCCTTCATGATGCGGGGGTGGCGATGGCCATGGGTGACGACCCACCAGGAAGAAATCGCATCGAGGATGCGGAAGCCGTCGGCCTTGTGGAGATAGGCGCCTTCAGTCAGCACGATTTCAGGGAGCGAGGGCTCTAGCGCGTGCTGCGTGAACGGATGCCAGACTCGAGACTCCGCCATCAGTCGCCTCCGGCAATCATGGCCAGGTCGAAGCCGGAAATCATTGCATCTCTCAACGTTTCACCCGTCAGCGGACCGAGGTGCGGCAGCCTGCCCAGCTGCGGCACGCCGCCGAATTCCACGATTGTCCTTTGTGTATCGGCCACCTCTTCGCCAATGAAGGCAATGCCGATGAGCGGGATGGAGCGGGCTCTCAGGGCCTCGATCGACAACAGCGTATGATTGATGGTGCCAAGCGCGGTGCGGGCGCACAGTATGACCGGCAGCCGCCATTGTTCGAATATGTCAATGAACCTTGTCTGTCGATTGAGCGGCACCATCAGCCCGCCGGCGCCTTCGATGACGAGCGGTGTCGGCAGGACCGGAAATGAAAGATCGTCGGCCTCGATCGCGACGCCGTCGATTTCGGCTGATCGATGCGGCGACAGCGGCATCGTCAGTCGATAGACTTCGGGCAGCACGCGTCCGTCGGGCAAGCCGGAAAGCCGGGCGACGACCTCGCTGTCGGTCTCCTCGTTGAGGCCCGATTGCACCGGCTTCCAGTAGAAGCCGTCGAGCAGCCCGGCAAGTCCGGCCGAAAACACTGTCTTGCCAATTCCAGTGTCTGTTCCGGTGACGACGATGCGTTTGGTCATGCTGTGGCCAACACTCCGACGAGAGCCTCGACCATGGCGGAAATGTCGGCTTCGTCGACGTTGAGAGTCAGCGAAATGCGCAGGCGCGACGTACCCTCAGGCACTGTCGGCGGGCGAATGCCGCGTATGTCGAAGCCGCGTGCCTGCAGTCCTGCCGCCACCGCCATGGTGCGGCTGTTATCGCCGATCACAAGCGGCTGGATCTGCGAGCCGCTGGGCATCACGCCGCAGCGTTCGGCCAATTGCCGGCTCGCGAAAGCGACACGCTCGTGCAACTGAGCACGACGCATAGGCTCGTCAGACAGAATAGTCAGCGCCTCACGTGCCGCGACTGCCATCAGCGGCGATGGTGCGGTCGCATAGATGAATGGCCGGCACCGGTTGATAAGATAGTCGCACAGTGTTCGCGGTCCGGTAACGAGCGCGCCGGATGCGCCAAGCGCCTTGCCGCATGTGTGGAGCGTGACGATGTTGTCGCGGCCTTCATACGCGGCGGCCAGTCCCCGGCCGTCCGGTCCCCAGACGCCGGTGGCATGCGCTTCATCGACGACGATGAATGCCTGGTACCGATCAGCCAGCGCGACCAGGCTCTCCATCGGCGCACGGTCGCCATCCATGCTGTAAAGGCTTTCGAAGGCGATCCACACCCGCCCCATGCCGCCTTCGGCGCGCCAGCGGGTGATTGCGTCCTCGACAGCGTCGACGTCGTTGTGCGCGGCCAGCTTGAACTCAGCGCGCCCGGCCTGGGCACCCTCATGCATGCTGGCATGAGCGAGCTCGTCGAGGACCAGCAGGTCGCCTTTCTGCGGCAGGGCCGTCAGCAGAGCGAAGTTGGCGATATAGCCGCTGCCGAAGAACAGTGCACGCTCGGCTCCGAAAAATGCCGCTGCGTCCGCCTCCAGTTGCTCATGTTCCGGTGCATTGCCGCGCAACAGCCGCGATCCGGTGGCGCCCACTGGCGTGCCCCGCGCAATCGCCGTCGAAACCGCATCGCCCAGTCTTTTGGAGGCGGCAAGTCCGATATAGTCGTTCGACGAGAAGTCGAGCCCGGCGCGCGGTGCGAGCGTCCGCAACCGGTCCTTGCGCCCCAGTCCCCGCAAGGTTGCGTCATAGCGGGCAAGAATTGCCTCCTTCATTGCGTGGCGAGTTCCATAGGCTCAATGCCGAGGCGCCGGAACAGAAGGGTATCCTTGTCCTCGCCGGGATTTCCCGCCGTCAGCAGCGTGTCGCCGACAAAGATCGAATTGGCGCCGGCAAAGAAGCACAGCGCCTGCGTTTCGTCGCTCATCGCCGTCCTGCCGGCGGACAGCCTTACATAGGATTTCGGCATCATCACCCGCGCGAGCGCAACGATGCGGACGAAATCGATCGGATCGATGGCGTCGGCCGCGGCAAGCGGCGTGCCTTCGATGGGAATAAGCATGTTGATCGGCACGCTTTCCGGCGGCTCGGGCAGGTTCGCGAGCGTGACCAGCATGTCGATGCGATCGGTCTTTTCTTCTCCCATCCCGACAATGCCGCCGCAGCAGACTTTCATCCCAACCGCGCGCACGTGCCCAAGCGTTTTCAGCCGGTCGGCAAAAGTCCTGGTTGAAATAACCTCGCCATAGTAGCGCTCAGAGGTATCGATGTTGTGGTTATAGTAGTCGAGACCGGCCTGCTTCAGGCGAGCAGCTTGCTCAAGATCGAGCATGCCGAGCGTCATGCAGGTCTCCATGCCGAGGGCCTTGACGCCCTCAATCATGGCGACCACAACGTCCATGTCGCGCTCCTTGGGACTTCGCCACGCCGCGCCCATGCAATAGCGCGTTGCGCCGCCATCACGCGCCTTGGCCGCTTCGTCGATGACATGCTTGACGTCCACCAGCTTCGACGCCTTCACACCGGTTTCGTAATGCGCAGACTGGCTGCAATAGCCGCAATCTTCGGGGCACCCGCCGGTCTTGATGCTAAGGAGCCGCGACAGCTGCACTCGGTTTCGATCGAAGTTCTGGCGGTGGATCGTCTGAGCCAGGAACAGCAGATCGTTGAATGGCATGCCGTAGATGGCCTCGGCCTCTTTGCGGTTCCATCGCGGAGGCGTTCCGTCGACCGATTGCATGGTCTGGTTCACGTCGAACTCCGAGTTCATTCCAATCGTCATCGTCAAACCTTTGTTTGCTAGTCCGGTACGCCTTCTTGGCTTTGGGGCGCACTCGCTAAAGGCGAGCTGCGGCACGTCTTTCCAGCACCTCCTACGCCTGCCGAGCTGATGTTGCTCCTCACGCCGTAATCCTCAGTTCAAGTGCTTGCAGATGTTCTGGTGGTCCGGCATGTCCAGGCCGATGTCGAGGATCGGGGCGCTGTGCGTCAGCCAACCCATGGAGATGAGATCGACACCGGTCGCCGCAATCGCCGCCGCCGTTTTCGGCATCACCCGACCGGACGCCTCGGTGATCGTACGGCCATCCACTATAGAAACCGCGCGGGCAAGATCCTCGACCGACATATTGTCGAGCAGCACCGCGTCAACACCAATCGCGAGCGCTGCATCGAGCTGCTTCAGCGTGTCGACCTCGACCTCGACCTTCACCATATGCCCTGCTGCGGCGCGCGCCCGCTCTATTGCTGTGCGCATATCGCCGGCGATCGCGATGTGGTTGTCCTTTATGAGCACGCCGTCATCGAGGCCGAACCGGTGATTGGCACCGCCGCCGACGCGCACGGCGTATTTCTCCAATGCCCGCAGCCCGGGCGTCGTCTTTCGCGTCGATACAATCCTCGCCTTGTGACCGCGCACGGCCTCAACCATGGCCGCTGTGGCAGTGGCAATGCCGCTCAGCCGGCATAAGAAATTGAGGGCCGTGCGTTCGGCCGTGAGCAGGCCTCGTGCGGGTCCGGACAATCTTGCAATGGTTTCCCCGGCCCCAACCTCGCTGCCATCAGGGCGCCAGATCTGGATGTTGATCGCCGGTTCCACGAGAAGGAAGGCATACGAGACCAGATCGAGCCCGGCAACGACGCCCGCCTGCCTCGCTTTGAGCACCAACGTGGCAGTGCAATCATACGGGATAACCGCATCGGTGGTCAGGTCGCCGGATCTGCCCAGGTCTTCGAGGAGCGCAACGCGCACAATCGGTTCGATCAGGGTCGCGGGGAGGGGGGAGAATGAAGTCATATCAAGTGCTCCGTATGGTAGCCCGGCAATCGAGTGCGGCCGCGGCCCGCATTGCGCTGTGCAGTGTCAGCCGTGATGGGCGCACGTTGGCATCGTGGAGCGGGAAATCGGACCGACAGTGCGCGCCTCGACTCTCTTCCCGCCTCAGGGCCGCCGCGGCGATCATCAGTGAGACCAAAGCCGGACCAGAGGCAGCGACACTATTGGCTGCGATCGGCAGCAGGGTCGCCACCGCTTCGCGCATTGCCTCGCCGTCGCGGATGATACCCAGGGCGGCGGAGACAATCGGGCGGACCACGGAAGCGTCTGGTCGTGGAGGGACGAATGTGGAGCATCTGCGCGGTCGCCGGGTATACGACGTGCCGGCAACGCTTTCGGCAACCCAGCTCGCGGTGACCGCCGCTTCGGTGAGCGAGTTGCTGGCCAGGCGGTTGGCGCCGTGCAGGCCGGTACAGGCCACCTCACCGCAGGCCCACAATCCCTCGATGGAGCTGCGGCCGGCGCTGTCTACGGCGACGCCGCCCATGTGATAATGTGCCGCCGGGCGCACCGGGATCAGGTCGGTCGCTGGGTCGATTCCTGCGCTCCGGCACAATTCGGCGATGCCTGGAAAACGCTTGCCAAATCTCGGGCCGAGACTTTGCCGTGCGTCCAGGAATACGCGGCGTCCAACGGCAAGCTGGTGCCAAATGGCGCGCGCTACGACGTCGCGAGGCGCAAGTTCACCGCCAGGTGTGTCGGCGAGGAAGCGCTCTCCTCGCTCATCGATGAGCACCGCGCCTTCGCCACGCACGGCTTCGCTCACCAGCGGCATCGGCCGGCGCGGACCGTCGAGCGCAGTTGGATGGAACTGTATGAATTCCAAGTCGGCGAGTTCCGCCCCCGCCCATGCGGCGAGCGCCAGCCCGTGACCCCATGAGCCAGCGGGGTTTGTCGTGTCGCAAAACAGCCCGCCGACGCCGCCGGTCGCCAGCACCGCGCGACGCGTGGGCAGAGCGAGCGCGCCGGCTCGTCCTGCTGCGACCACGGCGATGACCGACCCGTCCTGCACGACCAGCCGGCGGACCTCCACATTTTCGATAATGGTGATCGAGGCTGTACGCCGAACCGCGGCGACGAGCGCGCGCACCAACTCGCGACCGGTGGCGTCGCCGGCTGCATGCACAATCCGCCGTCGCGAGTGTGCCGCCTCGAGCCCAAGTCGCAACGCGCGGTCAGGGTGCTGGTCGAAGTCGACGCCGAACCTTTGGATCGTCCTAATCGCTTCGGGTGCAGCTCGTACCACTCGCCGCACCGTGGCCTCATCGCAGAGTCCGTCGCCGGCAGCTATCGTGTCGCAAAGGTGAAAATCTGGGCCGTCGTCGCCCCCGAGACTTGCCGCAAGACCGCCCTGGGCAAGTTCACTGCAGGCTCCGGTTCCAAGCGGCGCGTTGGTCAAAAGCACGACCGGTTCCGGCGCCAGATGAAGCGCCGTCATCAGGCCGGCAATGCCGCCGCCGATGACGACCGGCGCCCCCGCGATTTCGCGAACCTCCAGACTCATAGGGAAAGCATGCGCTCGACCGCGCGGCGGGCGGGGCCGGCAATTTCGGGATCAATCCGGACCTCATGCCGGTTCTGCTCGAGTGCGGCGCGAATGTTGGCCAGGTTGATGCGCTTCATGTGCGGGCACAGATTGCATGGGCGAACGAACTCGACGTCGGGATGCGCGACCGCGACGTTGTCGCTCATCGAACATTCGGTCAGAAGGACGACACGCTTCGGTTTCTCACGCTCGACATAATCCGACATCGCCGCGGTCGAGCCGGAGAACTCCGCCTCCGCGACAACGTCTGGTGGGCATTCTGGATGGGCCAGCACGATGACGCCTGGATGGGCATCGCGCAGTTCCCGGATGTCTGCTGCGGTGAAGCGCTCATGCACCTCGCAATGGCCTTTCCAGGCGATGATCTCGACGTCTGTATCGGCTGCCACGTTCCTCGCCAGATATTCGTCCGGGAGCATCAGCACACGCGCCACGCCAAGCGATTCCACCACCGCCTTGGCGTTGCCGGACGTGCAGCAGATGTCGGACTCCGCTTTTACGGCGGCGGAAGTGTTGACGTAAGTAACAACGGGGACCCCCGGATACCGCAGCCGCATTAGCCGCACGTCGTTTGCCGTGATCGATTCGGCCAGCGAGCAGCCGGCGCGGAGATCCGGGATGAGCACGGTCTTGTTCGGATTGAGCAGTTTTGCCGTCTCGGCCATGAAATGAACGCCGGCAACCACGATGATGTCGGCGTCGACCGTCACCGCCTTGTGGGCCAACGCCAGGCTGTCGCCGACGATGTCTGCCACGCAATGAAAAATTTCGGGCGTCTGGTAATTGTGCGCCAGCACCACCGCATTGCGCTCACGCTTCAGCGCTAAGATGGCTTCAATATCGCCGGCGAACGCGGGCCATTCAACGGGTGGGATCACCCGCCGGACACGCTCATACAAGGACGCAGCCATAGGTAACGCCCCAGTCATTGGCGCCTCGATTATATTCGGTTTGACAATAAGGGAATATATCTACCTTGACTATAAGTATGTCAAGCCCGCGCCAGCGGTAATTTTGTCCCGGCGATAGCCCTGTCGTCGAGGACGGCATGCCGGAAGCGATAAAGCTTCGCCGGTCGGCCGCCCGTGTCGAGGGAGGTCTCCCCGGTCTCCTCAACAAGTTCCTGCTGCTCGACCAATCTCCGGAAGTTCGGCTTGTTGATCAGCCTGCCAGCCAAAGCTTCCACGGTTCGCTGCAGTTGCAGCAGCGTGAAGGAAGGCCGCATAAGCTCGAACACGACCGGCCGGTATTTGATCTTCGAACGCAGCCGCGCGATCCCGGTTGCCAGAATACGACGGTGGTCAGCGACCATTGGTTTGCCAGCCGCGGCCGCAATCGCGTCCCTGCCGCCACCGGCCTCCTCAATCAGAGCAGCTTCATAGAGCAACTCGTAGCGTTGGAGCGTGAGTTCCTCGTTCCAATGGCGGTCGTCGAAGCCGAAGGCTATCGCAGCGCGCTGCCGGCGCTCGCGTTGAGTGGTCGGCTCGCTGGCGCCGCCGGCCCACTCAATCAGGCGGGGCCGCAATCTATCGAGCAGCACAGGCGGCGTGCCGAAGCGGTGGTCCTCCCAGGGAAAATATTCGTACCAACTTTGCCAGCCGCACGCGGCCGAGTTCGTTGCCTGTTCCTTCCTGGTCAATGCGAGATAGCTGATTGAGATGACGCGCTGGTGGCGCTCAGTGCCGATGCGATCGCGATCGGCGAAGGTGTAGAGTTGCTCGATGTATCCAAGTGCATGGCCGGTCTGCTGCTCCACCCACCCCCTCAAACCCGACTGCAGTGATCGATGCTCAAGGGCAAAAGGTCCAGAAGGGAGGGTGTCCGCATGACCGACTGTGAGGACACAGGGCTCACTGTCGTTTACGGCGACCACGACGGCAGTCAGGTCCACTTTGGCTTCGTCAGCTTTGACGGCGGCTTTGCCTTTCTTGGTTCTTCTTGTCTGAGGATCCATGTTTGCGAAAGCGGGTTGGCCCAACGGAGCGCCTTAATCGATTGAATGTAACCTTGGAAGCCAGCACGTCAACACCGGAGTACTCAAGCGCTGTTTTTAGCTCTTCGCAGTCGCACAAAAATATGCCAAACGCGACACCCGCTGTTGGTAACGTAAGGGAAGGGGCCTCGGTTGAGCGCGGCTGGTGAGATAAAAGGGATGACTCCTCCAGATATTCGATCGCGAAAAGGCCAGACGCCACTTGTATGCTTGACGGCCTACACCACGCCGGTCGCGAGGCTGCTCGATCGCCACTGCGACATCGTTCTTGTCGGCGACAGCGTCGGCATGGTGCTGCACGGCCTGTCGTCGACGCTGGGGGTCACGCTCGACATGATGATCATGCACGGACAGGCCGTTCGCCGCGGCCTTGAACACGCGCTGATGGTCGTCGACCTGCCCTTCGGTTCCTACGAGGAAAGCCCAGAGCACGCTTTCGGCAACGCTGCGCGCGTGATGGGTGAGACCGGTTGTTCAGCGGTAAAGATCGAGGGCGGCGAGACCATCGCGGAAACCATCCGCTTCCTTACCGCGCGCGGCGTACCTGTCATGGCCCATGTGGGCCTGACGCCGCAGGCGGTAAACACGTTTGGAGGCTATCGTGTGCAGGGCCGGGGAGCCGATGCAGAGCGGATCAGGCGCGACGCCAGGGCGGTAACTGAAGCTGGCGCCTTCTCCTTGGTGCTGGAAAAGATACCGGAGCAGCTTGCACGGCAGATAACCGCCGATATCGACATACCCACCATCGGCATCGGTGCCTCGCCAGCTTGCGACGGCCAGATTCTGGTGAGCCACGATATGCTCGGGCTCTTCACCTCATTTCGGCCGAAGTTCGTCAAACGCTATGCCGAGCTCGGTGAGCAGGCTGAGGCGGCAATCGCCGCTTACGCCACCGATATGCGGAACCGGCACTTTCCGGCGGTCGAACATCTCTATGTCAACGCCTTGAAGGCCGGTGACTTCACATGAGCGTGCCGATCGCTCGAACCGTGAGCGAGCTGCGCGGCGTCGTTGCGCAATGGCGTCGCTCGGGTGCCACGATCGGTATTGTGCCGACCATGGGAGCCTTGCACGACGGGCATCTGAGCCTCGTGCGGAAGGCGCTCGAAAGGGCCGAGCGGGTGATCGTGACGCTGTTCGTAAACCCCAAGCAGTTCAACAGCCCCGCCGACCTGATTGCCTACCCTCGGACGGAAAGCGACGATGCTGCCAAGCTCGCTCTGCTGGGCACGCATCTGCTCTATGTGCCGGACACAGAGGAAATGTACCAGGTGGGCTTCGCCACGGCCGTTTCAGTGTCCGGCATCAGCGAATGCCTTTGCGGCGCATTCCGGCTCGGCCATTTCAATGGCGTGGCGACGGTCGTGGCCAAGCTCTTCCTGCAGGCCGGCGCTGACTTCGCCTTTTTTGGCGAAAAGGATTTTCAGCAACTTCAGCTTGTCAGGCGCTTGGTCCGGGATCTCGACATTCCGATCACTATTGTGCCCTGTCCGACAGTCCGCGAAGCCGATGGTCTTGCGCTATCGTCGCGTAACGTGCGGCTCTCCCCAGCCCAACGCGCCATTGCCCCAAAACTAGCATCGGTCCTGCTCGATACGGCCGAGCGGCTTGCACGCGGCTCCCCCATCCTGCCTACGCTTGATGAAGCGCGTGCAGCAATTCTGGCTGCCGGCTATCGCGAGCTCGAATACCTGGAGCTTCGCGGAGAAACAGACCTGCAATCGTTAGCAAGCCTTGACCGACCGGCACGCTTGCTTGCTGCGGCTTGGCTTGGCGACACGCGGCTCATCGATAACGTCGCAATATCACCCATCGGTAGTTGGTCAGGTGGGCGGAGCTCTCTCCAATCGGAAGCAGCACAGCAATTGCGGTGATGACGGCGGCGCGTCGTATGCCCTGCAGGGACAGGCCATCATTTAGAACCACGTCTCCGTCGGCTTCCAGCAACCTCCGCGAGGTACGCTAAGCGCAGATGCATCGCGTATTTGAAACCTTGGTCGAGCAACTCTCTGCAAGCGTCGATGCCGTCGATCTCCATGAGGCAATGGCGTCCGCCGCAGCCGGGTTCGACTTTCCGCTCTTCGCTTATTTCACCTACCCATCCGCTTCCGGCGACAGGCCGCGATTGATCTCGAATTATCCATCATCATGGACATCACATTACCTGCAACAGCGCTACCACAGCGTGGATCCCGTGATCCTGCGGGGACTGCGGGGCTGGGATACCTTCGACTGGGGTGTGGACCGCGATCACCGTTATTTGCCGACCTCTCAGCAGGAAGTCCTGGAAAAAGCAGCTGAGTTCGGCATTCGCGGCGGACTGACCATGTCGATGCATGATCATCGCGGCCGGTTCGCCGCACTGACCTTCGCCTCCAACGAGGCGCATCCGCCATTTCTGAGGTCGCTGACGCGCTACGAAAAAGCAATGCAACTGGTTGCGATCAACGTTCATATCCATGCCCGGCGCAGGCTCGCCGAAGATTGCGTGGTAGATGGCATAATGCTCACCCGGCGGGAGTTCGAGTGCCTGAAATGGGCGGCGTGCGGCAAGTCGGCCTGGGATATCAGCCAGATTCTCGGTGTCTCGAAACGCACCGTGACCTTCCATCAGGAAAACGCCAAGGCGAAGCTTGGCGTGCGAACCATCAACCAGGCCGTAGTGCGGATGGCTGCTCGGGCGAGATCCTGATCCTCTCCAAGTCTAGCTGTAAAGGTCTACAGGCTGCATTCATGACGGCTTTGCCCTTCGATTGCGTGGACACATCCCGCACGGAGACGACAATGATGCAGCTGATAACACCCGACTGCTACGCCGAGTTTGCGAGCGAACTCAAGGAAATGCACGGACTTAGGTATCGGGTTTTCAAGAAGCGGCTCGATTGGGAAGTGCAGACCGAAGGCGAAATGGAAACGGACTCGTTTGACAGCCTGAACCCCGTCTACCTGCTTCTCAAGGGGTCCGATTGGCGAACTTGCGGCTGCGTCCGCCTTTTGCCGACCACCGGACCGACAATGTTGCGCGATACGTTTCCGACGCTGCTGGATGAGATGGTGGTCCCTGCGAGTGCCGATATCTGGGAGAGTAGTCGTTTCGCGCTCGATCTCCCTGCGACAGCGCCGAAGGCAGCTGGCGGCCTGGCCCAAGCAACCTACGAGCTCTTCGCGGGGATCATCGAATTCGGCTTGGCCAACAATCTCTCCGGGATCGTAACGGTGACAGATACGCGCATCGAAAGGATCCTTCGTCTCGCGACCTGGCCGTTGTCACGTATCGGACAGCCCAAGCAGGTCGGCAACACCGAGGCAGTCGCCGGCTTCCTCGATATTTCCTACGCCAGTCTCTTGCGCATCCGCTGGAGGGGACGCCTCAACGGGCCGGTGTTGTGGCAACCAGTTCTCATCCAATCGGCATAGCGCCTGCGGATGCTCAGCCGTGACTTGAGTTAAGTCTGCTCACGGCCGCCACCGCCGCCGTGAGGGTGAGCGGACCCGCCCCACGAGCTTTCGACTGTTCCGGTCGATTGGCTCGCGCGGCCGGACTTTGGATTTCCGTAGGCGCAACCCGCAGTCCAGCGTGAGCACGCCAAAATGGCGCCCCTCCGCTTCGTCCAAAGAAGCCAACGTGGCTTCTGAGGTCGTCTTAGAATATTGGACCGGCCGCCGTGAGCGATCGCAACCTCAAAGCTTTGCCGGTATGCCGGTTTGGCCGGACCGTCGGCCAGTCGGAGCAGTCCCCCGATAAGGACCCGAGCTGACGCGCGGTCCAACAGCGCCCGAGCCTATGCTTTGTGCATTACCGTTCGGTTGGCCATGTCGTCCAAGACCGCATGAAGAAGGCTTCCAACCTCCTGCGCAGCGAGCTCTGGCGCAATTCCTACATCGGACAATTGAATGAGCATTTTCTTGGCGGCACAGCGCCAGAACGCGCTCGCCGCCTCGCCGTTCTTGGTCTCGAGGGCCTGGGCGATACTTTCGACCAATATACGTCGCCGATGCAGCGGAAATACGCAAATGTTTGATTCATGCATCAATCACCTCACAGATTCAGTTCCACAAAGAAAAACACCGGCGTCTTCAAAAGAGCCCCGCTAGCGCGGTGACGGTTCGCGGCGACATGACGAGTTCCACTTCCCCATCGACAAGCCATTGGGAGATGAGCCGCCGGACCGCATATCCGGGACCGCACATAAGGTGAACCACCATTGCTCATCCGGCTGCATTTTCCTGGGCCGTTCGACGAGGCGTTCCAGCCGAATTGACGTCCAATGACTTGATCTCTGAAAGGGCAGGGCGGTACGAATCACCCGACTGTTCCGCTGCTTACATTCCTGCGAGCTTGTGTATGAACGATTAAAGCGTGCCCGAGCCGTTCTTGGTGGCCGCCGCAGAAGGGAATCATGTCATCCGCTGCCTATCGTAGGCGGCGCGACTTCTAGCATGACTGCACTGCCCCGACAGGGCTTTGCAATCGCGCGTTTCGAAGCCTATGCTTTGGCATCGGCCGGCATTTACTTCGGTGCAGCCGACAGTAAGACGTACGCGCTCTTGCCCCGTTGGAAGAGAGCCTTGCCCGATCCCTCTTTCGCGACCAGGTGCTGAAGCCCTCACCCCGCAGGACTTCGCGCTTTTGCGACCATCGCTGCATCACGTCGAACCGGGCATCAAGGACAAGTTGGAGGTCGCGCATCAGCCGATCAAGAACGTATATTTTCCCGAGAGGGGCATCGCGTCGGTGGTCGCCACCATGACCGGCGGGCGGCAAGGTGAAGTCGGCATTGTCGGCTATGACGGGATGAAAGGAATTGCCGTCATTCTCGGAAAGGAAAGCACTACCTGGCGCCTGCCGGTTGAAAACCTTCGCCCTGCGATTAGCCCGTCGCTTCGCACCTCAGTGCTGGACTATGCCCACGCGTTCCTCGTCCAATCATGCCGGACGGCACTGGTCAATGGCCACTCCAAGGTCGAAGAACGGCTGGCCCGCTGGCAGCTGATGGTCCACGACCGTGCGGAAGGAGATAAGATCCTCCCGACGCATGAATTTCTGGCGACCATGCTCGCGCCCACCGCCCGGGGTCACCACGGCCCTGCAAATGCTTGAGTATCGAGGACTGGTGCACGCCAAGCGCGGCGAGATCACGATCATCGACCGTGCCGGATTGATAAAGCTCACACATGGCGCTTATGACAAGGAGGAGCAGCGTTATTTCGGCCTGGCCGCTGCCTGAAGCATGTCGGTTGAAACGGGTTCAGCCGACGTCTCCTTGCCCCTCACCAGGTCGCCCAAAAGCATCAGCGGTTTTGAACGAATCGCAGCGATTGTCCGCAATCGGACATAGGCTTGAAGGCGGTCGAATTCGTGCCATAAGTCGGGTTGGTCAGGGTTCAGGGAGGAATTCGTCATGACCAATTCGTTTCACACCGTCACCGTCGAAAAAGCCGCAGAAGCCTATGTCCTTTCCAGGGGAAGGGTCCGCTTTCTCTCCATGGCGCAGGCGATCCGCGCCATCCGAACACTAATGCCGGCATGCAAGGCCACCGACCGCGAGTTGGAGGAACTGTTGGCGGCCGCTTCCTTCGTTCATGGCGTGCCCGTCGCCTTCGACACAAAAACAGCCGATGGTGTAGAACCACGGCTGCATTCCTAAGAGGGCATGCCGCGCCATGCAGACTGTCAGAGGGCATTCGTCAGATGGTAGTCCGCTAACTTAACTGCAGAGTCTAAAGGACGTGTTCCAGCATTGCGAACTCACCGATCGCTTTGTTGCCAAAGCTGCCAGCAAGCGATCGCCTCATCCAGCCGTTTGCACCATCTCATCACAGACATCATCGCGATGCTACCTGTCCAGCATATGTCCAGCATTTCGCAAGGCGGCCAGAAGGAGCCTCGCATAGCCTGTGACATCGATCTGGGCCTGCATCGAAAGGGGCATGCTGGTCCAGTTCTCCAACGGTGCAATGAAAGGTGAGAAGGTGCCATTGACAAGGCAACAACAGCTAACAAGGCCCTCTCGGTCCAATGCCACCACACCGATCTTGTCGCCTGGATATCCAATGGCTGCGACTCGCTGGACCTCCAGGTCACCGTCCACCCGCACGTCAAAAAGAAGGCTACCACGGCTCCTCGTGGCTATCTCAGCCGCCTTCTCATCAAAGCTTGAAGAGAGCAAGCGGACGCTTTCCACCGCCATCTGGAAAATCACCAAATCCAGTTCATTCACGGCCATATGGGCATTTCCGCGCAACGGGTGGTGATTGCAATGACACATACTGCTTGTTCACAGATGTCGGTCACGAACGATCATTCGTCGGGTTCCGGTTCCGACCAACGGTGTCGCCACCTGATCGTGCTGCGGTTCGAACCTTCCGAACGCGAGCCGAGCGCGCTATGAGGTTGGAGTCTAGGTCTCGGACCCTGCCTCGCGGCCTGCTCATCTTTGGCAGACCCGTTGCAACGCCGCCGCGATGGCGCAAACGCCAGATGACGCTGATCCATCGCTTGATCGTGAACTGAGCTTCTGAACACCATTGGGACAGCAGGGTGGAAGGGCTTGACCAACGCTGCCCCCGTTTTCCAAGAGGACCCGTCCTCGATTGAATCTTTCGAGCCCCGTGCAGCGCGCAGCCAAATGATGACCATCTGGACCCAGCTCGCAGACCGCAAGGCAAAGAGGGAACCTTCCAGGCAGCCAAGCTGCGTCGACGCAAAGAGCGGCCTTTGGAGTTCCCAGAATCGACCCTTCCATAGTTGCGACAGGCAACCACTGCACGAGTGTGGGAGAGCGAATCGCAAGCATTGCGTGAGGTCCTGCGCGTTTTCCCCTCTTGCTATTTGGCACATCGTTTGCGCCGAAGTGGGCGCAGCGTTCGACCGGAGCACTGCATGGGAGAGGGAGGAGCCCCACCCCGATCCGGTCAAGGAGAGAGACGGTGTTGGTTCCAAGAGTTCCCCGCGCGATCTTAGCGCCCCGCAAGCGCCATTTTGCCCGGACCTACGTGCAGGTACTTGCCGCCATAATCCTGGGTGCCGCAATCGGCTATTTCCATTTGGAGACCGGCCACAGCCTGAAGCCGCTCTGCGATGCCTTCGTCGATGTCGTCAAGATAATCACCGTACCTGTCATCTTCCTGACAATGGCGACCGGCATTGCCGGCATGAGCGATCTGCAGAAGGTCGGCCGAGTTGCCGCCAAGGCGATGGTTTATTTCCTTACCTTCTCGACGCTAGCACTCCTTGTCGGGCTGATTGTCGCGAATATCGTTCAGCCTGGCGCCGGCCTCAACATCGATCCGGCCTCGCTCGATGTCGAAGCCGTTAAGGGCTATGTGGCCACGGCTCACGAGCAGTCCGTGACCAGCTTCCTGATGAACATCATCCCGTCAACGATTGCCAGTGCCTTCGCGGAAGGCGACATCCTGCAAGTCTTGTTCCTCTCGGTCCTGTTCCTCTCGATCCTGTTCGGCGCGGTCTGCCGCTACAACGGCCGCTCGCTCTTCTCTCTCGTCCGATACATCAAGGACGAGCTGCTGCTCGCAATGTCCTCCTCAGAGGCCGCGCTGGCCTCGCTCATGGAGAAGATGGAAAAGGCCGGCGCCACGCATTCGGTCGTGGGTCTCATTCCATTCAATCTGGACGGCACGAATATGATGCTCGCCGCCCTTTTCATCGCCCAAGCGACGAAAACTGATCTCCCGATCGGCTGCCGGATCCTCATGCTGTTTGTCGCATTGTTCCCTTCGAACGGAACAACCCGCATTACCGGTGCAGGCCTCGTCACAATGGCTGCAACGCTCTTTCTTGTTCCGGCCGCACCGGTCACCTCCGTGGGGCTTATTCTTGGCGTCGATCAGCTTATGTCCGAATGCCACGCGCTGACGGTTTTTCTCCGCAGCGTAGCGGCAACGCTGGCTGTCACCCGGTCCGGGGCGAGCGGGATAAACGACGATTCGGGGAGCGCCTCACTAGCGGACCGTTCAGCGCTCTGGCGGTGGACGGTCAAGTCGCCCGGCGTGGTGAACACAATTCCCCGTGCGAACGACGCTCAGCTATTGGGGTGGACCCGATGGCGCAAAGCCGTATTTGAGAAACCGCCAGATCGCACCGGCACCTGTGCGCCTGTAGCAACTGCGGGGCACGATCAAAACTGACCCATTTTACACCAAAAAGGCGGCCGTTGCTGCCACGCCGTCCATGGATTGGAGACTCATGTCTAAGCCGACTGCCATCACTGTCGCAGCTCTTCTTTTACTCCTCGCCTTGCTGGCGAGCCAATATAGCGCGAACCTGCACCGGCAGGCGTGGTCGACCGACAGGCAAAAGTGGAGCGGCGCATTCGACAACGATCTCCTTCGCCAATCGCCGGCAACCCGCAAGGCGATGCCGTTCTGGTCATATTCAATGACTACCACAACTGTCCGCATTGCAGACTGGCTGATATCAACTACCAAAAAGCCTTCAAGCATGAGCCCAATCTGAAGCTTGTGATCAAACAGTTCCCGGTCCTGGGACCGGATTCCCAATTCCCAGCCTTCGCCGCACTCGCCTCGAGAAAACAGGGAAAGTTCGACGAATTCCACCGCGCCCTTATGATTTCCCCCAGTTGAAGGGTCACTCTCAAGATCGCAGCGCGTGTAGGCCTTGACGTTGAGCAGCTCAAGCGGGAATGCAAGATCCGGCCATCGCAGATGAAATGCGCGCGTCCGCGCACTCGCGAAAGGTCTGCACTTAGACGGTACGCCCGCGTTGGTGGTCGGCGATATAGTGGTCGCCGACCTTGTGGACATGGCCAGCTTGCAACGCTTGCATCGCCGATGCGCGCTCAAAGCGTGCTGGCTCTCGTGCGGGGCAGCATCTGTAGACCGGCCACGCTGTTGTTGCCGGAGCGTGCCGTTTGTGGCAGCTGGCTTTGCTGTCGCTCCTCGTAATCTTGTTGCGGTCATCCAGCTGCCGTGGGCGCCAACAACAATCCTGAGCGCCCGCGCCTGAAGTCGCTGGCCGGGTGCTCGTGAACCGAGCCCGCTTTTCTTCGGCAAGCTCAGGCGGTCTTGGCCCTGCGGCATCGCCCCCTGGCGCGGGGCAGCCTTCGGCTGCTGACGGTCGCCGGCCTGTCGGCCGGCGTCTTTCTATTGTGGCCTTCCCCCTGGCGCAGGGTGGGCAGCACTCCCTTCTAGGCCCGCCGCGGCGTCCCGCAACCCTTCGCTTGTCGCTTTCGGGTCCTCCACTCCGTTCCGGTCCTGCTGATGCAGTCCGCCTCCGACGGCGGGCCTTTCCGGTCGCTTTTGCCGCCCACCCCGCTTCCGGGGAGGGCGCGCGATTGTAGAGCGGAGGACATCACGATGCGTGCAAACAACAAACGTTGCGGCAGCCGACAGGCTGGCGCAGACAGCGGCGGGCGCACCGGCGCCAGCCTTTATCAGGAAATCACCGACCGCATCATTGCCGAACTGGAGCGCGGCACCGTGCCATGGGTCAAGCCGTGGGGCAGGGCAAGGACAGGCCTCGGCCTGCCGCGGAATGCGGCCACCCAGCGCCGATATTCCGGCATCAATATCCTGATCCTGTGGGGCGCGGTCATCGAGCGCGGTTTCCCCAGCCAGAACTGGCTCACCTTCCGGCAGGCGCTTTCGCTTGGCGGCAATGTCAGGAAGGGCGAGCACGGCACCACCATCGTTCACGCTGACCGCTTTGTTCCCAAGAACGAAAAGCAACGCGCCGACACCGATGGCGACGAACCGCAGGCGGTGCCCTTCCTGAAGCGCTTCACCGTCTTCAATGTCGCGCAGTGCGATAATCTGCCCGAACATCTTTACGCCGCCGGCGAGCCTCTGCCTGAGCGCGAGATGGTCCCGCAGGCCGAGGCGCTCATTCATGCAACCGGCGCTGATTTTCGCGTCGGCGGCGAGCGCGCCTTCTACATGCCCGGCAGCGACACCATACAGGTGCCGCCGCAGCCGGCTTTCTTCCACCAGATCGACTATTACCGGACCTGCTTTCACGAGCTTGGCCACTGGACCGGCCACCCGAGGCGACTCGCGCGCGACCTGTCCGGCTCCTTCGGGTCCAACACCTATGCGCGCGAGGAACTGGTCGCCGAAATCGCATCAGCCTTCATCTGCAGCAGTCTCGGCATCGAGCCGACCGTGCGCCATGCCGACTACATCGGCTCATGGCTGACGGTTTTGCGCGAGGACAACCGCGCCATCTTCCGCGCCGCAAGCCATGCCTCGAAAGCCGCCGATTTCCTGCTTGGCCGCAATGTCGATGTCGAAGGCGAGGCACATGCCGAAACCGCCTATGGGAGCGCGCAATCCTCACACGCGACCGCCTTGCGCCTCTGATGACGCAAAGCCGCGCGCAACCAACTCGACAGTTCTTTTGAGGTTGCCCTAACGCCGATGGCCGGCGTTGGCGTCGATCGTTCATCGGACCGAGGTTCGCAAAAAAAGAGGGCGGCATTGATGCCGCCCTCTCGTTGCGAAAGCTGCCAGAGCTGGATTAGAAATCCATGCCGCCCATGCCGCCCATGCCGCCGCCGCCCATGCCGCCAGGCATGCCGCCGCCAGCCGACTCCTTCTTCGGAGCCTCCGCGATCATGGCTTCGGTGGTGACCAGCAGGCCGGCGACCGAGGCCGCGTCCTGAAGAGCCGTACGGACAACCTTGACCGGATCGACGATACCCATGGCGATCATGTCGCCATACTCGCCGGTCTGGGCGTTGTAGCCGAAGGTCGCGCCCTTGTTCTCAAGGATCTTGCCGGCAACGATCGATGCTTCCGCACCGGCGTTGGCCGCGATCTGGCGGGCCGGAGCCTGCAGCGCACGACGCACGATGTTGATGCCGGCGGCCTGGTCGGCATTGACGCCGGTGGCCTTGATGTTGGCCGAAGCGCGCAGCAGCGCGACGCCACCACCAGCAACGATGCCTTCTTCGACGGCCGCGCGGGTCGCGTTGAGGGCGTCATCGACGCGGTCCTTCTTTTCCTTGACTTCGACTTCCGTCGCACCGCCGACGCGGATCACCGCAACGCCGCCGGCGAGCTTCGCCAGACGTTCCTGCAGCTTCTCCTTGTCGTAGTCCGAAGTGGTCTTTTCGATCTGCTGCTTGATCTGGGCAACGCGGCCCTGGATCTCGGCCTTCTTGCCGGCGCCGTCGACGATGGTGGTGTTCTCCTTGGAGATCGACACCTTCTTGGCGCGGCCGAGCATGTTGAGGCCGACGTTCTCGAGCTTGATGCCGAGGTCTTCCGAGATGACCTGGCCACCGGTGAGGATGGCGATGTCTTCCAGCATGGCCTTGCGGCGATCACCGAAGCCCGGCGCCTTGACGGCGGCGATCTTCAGGCCGCCACGCAGCTTGTTGACGACCAGCGTGGCCAGAGCCTCGCCTTCGACGTCTTCCGAGATGATGAGCAGCGGCTTCGAGGTCTGCACGACGGCTTCGAGAACCGGCAGCATGGCCTGGAGGTTGGACAGCTTCTTCTCGTGCAGGAGGATGTAGACGTCCTCGAGTTCGGCAACCATCTTGTCGGCGTTGGTGACGAAGTAGGGCGAGAGGTAGCCGCGGTCGAACTGCATGCCTTCGACGACTTCGAGTTCGGTCTCGGCGGTCTTGGCTTCCTCAACCGTGATGACGCCTTCGTTGCCGACCTTCTGCATCGCTTCGGCGATCATCTTGCCGACCGAAGCATCGCCGTTGCCGGCGATGGTGCCGACCTGGGCAACCTCTTCGGAGGTCTTGATCTTCTTGGCGTTCTTGATCAGGGTCGCAACGACGTCGGTTACCGCGAGGTCGATGCCGCGCTTCAGGTCCATCGGGTTCATGCCGGCGGCAACGGCCTTGTGGCCTTCCTGGACGATCGACTGCGCCAGAACGGTCGCGGTCGTGGTGCCGTCGCCAGCGATGTCGTTGGTCTTCGAAGCAACTTCGCGGACCATCTGCGCGCCCATGTTTTCGAACTTGTCCTCAAGCTCGATTTCCTTGGCGACGGTGACGCCGTCCTTGGTGATGCGCGGGGCGCCGAACGACTTGTCGATGACCACGTTGCGGCCCTTGGGGCCGAGCGTGACCTTCACCGCGTCAGCGAGGATGTTGACACCGCGCAGCATGCGCTCGCGGGCATCGCGGGAGAATTTTACGTCTTTGGCAGCCATTTTTAGCTCCTGGCAGGGGCTTCAATCGAGCCCGGGAATTCAGTTGACGAAAGGGCCTGATATGAGCCGATGATGCCCATGATGTCGGATTCCTTCATGATCAGAAGGTCTTCGCCATTGAGCTTGACTTCCGTGCCCGACCACTTGCTGAACAGGATGCGGTCGCCGGCCTTGACGTCCAGCGGGACCAGCTTGCCAGCTTCGTCACGAGCGCCGAAGCCGACAGCGATGATCTCGCCTTCCTGCGGCTTTTCCTTTGCCGTGTCGGGGATGATGATCCCGCCAGCGGTCTTGGATTCGGATTCGACCCGGCGAACGACCACGCGGTCATGCAGCGGGCGGAACTTCGACTTTGCCATTTTCGGATTTTTCCCTGGTGCGCTGTTGAGGGGTTTTTGTTAGCACTCGCGATGGACGAGTGCTAACGCGATAGTGAGGTAGGCTGTAAGCGGGCACTCGTCAAGACGGACGAGGGCAGGCGAGGAGCTCTGGCCCCCTCCCCGGTGGAACCCAACGCATACGCGGCATCCGCGTTGATGGCTGCGAGCCCCACATTTCCATTGAATTCGGCGTCATGACGCCAACTTGCTCGCGCCGCTTCCAAGTCGTCAGTCGTGCTGCCGTCAGCACGAACATAGGGCTGCGCTTCACTTCCCGTCGAAGCCGCGGCAAGCAGCGTCGCCGTCAGCACGCTCCTTTGCAGATGCTTGCCAAAGGTGGACAGTGAGCGCACCTGCGCCGGGCTGTTGGTGCGAACGTAAGACGTCATTGACAACTCCTTTTTGCAAGTCGAGCCCCTTCTCCACCTTCGGCCGCCGTCGACGCGAAGAAGTCCGCATCGCGTTGAAGACGAGCTGCGAAAAAGAGAAAGATGTGTTTGATGGCTGCGGCCCCAACGGTGCCTTCAGATTTGAGATCACTTCCGCCGCGAGCGGCTGAAGCTCCTCGCAACGTCAAATCGAATCTGCTGCCAAGCCTCCAGGAAAGGAGAGCATTGCTCATCTCGCGCTTGTGCATGCAGTCAACCTTCGATCCGTGTTGCCACATCAAGAGCAAATGCCGTGCCAAAGCTCACTGGGAAGTGAACGCATGGCTCTCCCTGAAAACCTCACAAATCCAGCATGGTCAATTGTGCGGAACCCGACATGCGTCTTCTGCCACTGTCAGCTTTCGGACAGGCATGACGCGTTTCGCGCCGACCACCGGTCGATCGGTTTTGGGGCCGGTCTGTTCGCCTCATAAGAGCGCGTTACATTGCGTAGCGGTTTCCCGAGCGCCGCCACATGACACTGGACCTGCAGGTAGCACCGGCTTCTCATCCAGCCTTACTTTGGCCCCCTCGCGTATCAAATTCCCGCTGGCGAGCCCTGCTTTCATAGATCGCACCATGCCGGATGTCTGCTCTGGCGCCCGACCCGCTGGCACGATCTCGATCCGGCATAAGGGCGCAGCATCTTTGCAGGCCGTTTCATCCCGGCGTCCTGCTTGGCTGACAGACCGCACTTGGCGAGCGGTCTCCATGCTCTCTCCAAGGACCATCCCTGCGGCTGGCTTGTCGACCTATGGGCGGGTCCGGCCGCCCGAAACCCTCGCGCCATCAGCTTTTTTCCCCGCCGCCTGCGGCGGCTTCCTCGCGCCGCTTCGCTCACAAAAAAGCTGCCCGCTCGGGTCCTTCACTGTCGCTGCGGCCCTGTCGGATTCAGGCGGTCCTGACGCGCCCATTACGGTGCGCCATCGCAGGGGATGGTCCCCGGCGAAACCACAAAAGGAGACTTCGAAATGACCGCGATCGGTTACGTCAACAAGCAGGAAAACGGCGCCTACAAGGGCCAGTTCAAGACGCTCAGCGTCCGCGCCGACATCGATATCGTCCCCAACCAGGCCAAGAGCGCCGATAACCATCCCGACTTCCGGGTGCTTACGCAAGGGGTCGAAGTCGGCGCTGGCTGGATCCGCACCGGCGAGACTTCCGGCAAGGATTATGTGAGCCTGTCGATTGCAGCGCCGGAGTTCGGACCGCGCAAGCTCTACGCCAATCTCGGCCGAGCCGCCGGCCAGGACGATCACGACACCTACGCCATCATCTGGAACCCGGCCGACTGACCGGCCGAGATAAGAGCCTCGCGCCGCAGCCCCGGCGCGGGGCTCATTCCCAGGAGTTCCACCCAAACCCCGTCCGCCCTAAAGGGCGGCGAAAACTCTCCCCCGACTCTTCGCCCGTCCCCGAGACGATCTCCCTCGCCCATCCTCGCCCTCGCTTGTCCGAAGCGAAACGAGGATCATCATGGACGACGAAAACGAACGCGCGGCCCGCGCGAAAAAGGGCAGCCCGTTTCTCAGCACAGCCCAAGCCGCCTTCTATATCGGGCTCTCCCAGCGCACGCTCGAAAAGATGCGGCTCAAGGGCGGCGGCCCGAAATTCCGCAAGCACGGCCGCTATGTCCGCTATCACATCGACGAACTCGACCATTGGTCGAAAGGACACCCGCAGCACTCCATCGCCGGCGATGGCAAGGCCGGTTCCGGCCAGGGCGGCACGGGAGGCCGTTCATGAGGCGGCGCCCTTCCATCCATCTGATCGGCAGCCGCCTGAGGCGTGTTCGAGCCCGTAAGACGGTCGCCTTGGCCGCGGCCGGTCTCGGTCTTTTGGGCTTCACGGCGCTGGGAAAGCCCGCCCCTTGGCTGGTCTGGAACGCCTCGGCCAGCGCGCCGATCGGCCTTTACCGCATCGCTGCGGGAGCGCTGGCGCGTGGCGATCTCGTGCTCGTGCGCCCGCCTGAATACGCGGCGTATCTCGCCGCCGAGCGCAGCTATCTGCCTCGCAATGTGCCGCTGGCAAAACGTCTTGCAGCGCTGCCGGACGATAATGTCTGCGCCTTCAATGACGCCATCATCATCGGCGGCGACATCGTCGCGCGCCGGCTCAAAATCGACGCCGAAGGCCGACCTTTGCCATGGTGGAACGGCTGCCGAGCGCTCGGGGATAACGAGGTTTTCCTGCTCGGCAGCGACAAAAACCGCTCCTTCGACAGCCGCTATTTCGGGCCTGTTCCCACTCAAAATGTCATCGGGAGGCTCGTACCACTATGGACCGAGTGACCCTCCTCTTGTTGGGCATGATCGCCATTGCGCCATGCGCCTGTTCCGCCTCGACCGGCGCTGAGCCGGTCGCCATCTCCCAAAGTCCGCAGCTGCGAAAGTGGCAGACGTTGGTATCGGAAGCAAGCCGGCGCTTCCATATTCCCCAAGCCTGGATCTATGCCGTCATGGCTGCCGAAAGCGGCGGCAAGACAATGCGCGGCGGCCGCCCCATCACCTCCCCCGCTGGCGCCATGGGCCTCATGCAGGTGATGCCCGGCACCTATGAAGAGATGCGGGTCGAACACGGCCTTGGGCCTAACCCCCACGATCCGCGCGACAATATCCTGGCCGGCACGGCCTATCTCAGTGCCATGTATGACCGCTTCGGATTTCCTGGCCTGTTTGGCGCCTACAATGCCGGTCCCGAGCGCTACGACGAGCATTTGAAGCGTGGCAAACCGCTGCCAGAAGAGACCGTCGAGTACCTCGACCAACTCAAGGCGGCCGGAGTTTCGGCGGCCGACATCGAGGCGTTCGAAAGCCAATCTGTCGCTCCAAAGGCGCAAATCGCTCCTCTCGGACGGTCGCTGTTCTTCATTCATGACGGTGTTCACTCAGGCGTGCGAAACGGCGATCTCTTCGTGCCGCTCGGCAAGGACGGCGCGCAGCCGAAGGAGCCGGTGCGTTAGCCATGGCGGACGGGGGCGCGTCTGGCGGGGCTGGGCGCGGAAGGCAAGATAAAGGTACCGCCTCCAGGAGGCGGTTAAATCTTTGTCTGCACATCGTTTTTCCGGGAGGCTGCCGCCGGTGCCAAGAGGGTTTGACGTGTAAGTGTCTGATTTTGCTTGATATGTCTGGGAGGCTCGCATTAAGGATGACGAGTTCAGGCCGAAGCTCGGCAAAATCGGGTCGCGCGGCTCGAAGGCCGGCAAACGCTATGCCGGCCAGGTTCGTGCGGCGATCAACCGGGCTGGCGGCCGGCCGCAACGCGGTGGTCGCTTCACAGGAAGCCGGACAGGGCGCGGCGGGGCGGCCGCCGCACTGCTGAAATCGCGCGACCGGTATGCCGCCTTCCGCCAGCGCCGGGTGATCGTCAAGGCGCGGGTCGTCAAGCTCGCCGGCAAGGGCGCGGACGGGGCGCGTGCCCATCTACGCTATCTTCAGCGCGACGGGGTCACCCGCGAAGGTGAACCTGGCGAGCTCTACGGCGCCGACAGCGGCCGCGTCGACGGCAAGGCGTTCATCGATCGCGCGGACGGCGACCGCCATCAGTTCCGCTTCATCGTCGCTGCCGAAGACGGCATCGAGTACGACGACCTCAAGGCGCTGACGCGGCGGCTCATGGCGCAGATGCAGGAAGACCTCGGCACGAAGCTCGACTGGGTCGCGGTCGATCATTTCAACACCGGCCACCCGCACAGCCACATCATCGTCCGTGGCAGGGACGACCGTGGCGAGAACCTGGTCATCGCGCGCGAATATATCTCATCTGGCATCCGCGAGCGGGCGGCCGAGCTGGTCAGCCTCGATCTCGGTCCGCGAACCGACCGCGAGATTGAGCTTCGCCTGCGCCGGGAAATGGAGCAGGAACGCTTCACCAGCATCGACCGTCGGCTGCTCAGCATGCGTGATGATGACGGCCTGGTCTCGCCGGGCGGTCCCGACGCCATTCGCCAGACGCTGCACCAGGGACGGCTGCGCAAGCTCGAGCGGATGGGTCTGGCCGCGGAGGTCGGCGCTGGCTCCTGGCGCCTCGACGATGAGCTCGAAGCCACGCTGCGCCGCACCGGCGAACGCGGCGACATCATCAAGACCATGCACCGCGAACTGACCGGCAAGGGGCTTGCCCGCAGGGCCGCCGACTGGGTGATCCACGATCGATCCGGCGAGCCCGTCCAGTCTCTCGTCGGTCGCGTTGTCGCGCGTGGACTGGCCGACGAGATCAATGACCGCCATTACATGATCGTCGACGCCGTCGACGGTAAGAGCCATTGGATCAACATCGGTAGAGGCGAGGCGATGGAAACGATGCCTAATGGCTGCATCGTGCGTGTCGCGCCAAGGAACACCGAGCCGAGGCAGGTCGATCGTACCATCGCCGAAATCGCCGCCGCGCATGGCGGCCGTTACGACGTCGATATGCACCTGAAGCATGACCCATCCGCCACCGAGAGCTTTGCGCGAACGCATGTGCGGCGGCTGGAGGCGATCCGCCGCGCGACCGGCGGCGTTGAGCGAGAGCCGAACGGCACCTGGCTCATCGCGCCGGACCATCTCGATCGCGTCGCGAATTATGAGGGCCAGCGGGCCAGGGCCGAGCCTGTCGTTGCCGACAAGCTCTCCTCAATGGCGCTGGAGCGACAGGTCAGCTTCAACGGCGCCACCTGGCTCGACCGGGAGCTGGTTGCCGATAGACCCGAGCCTTTGCACGGATCCGGCTTCGGCCGCGACGTGAGAGAGGCGCAAGCTCGCCGGCGGCAGTGGCTGATCGCGCAAGGCCTCGCGCATAAAGAACAGGATGGGATCGTCTATCGAGCCAACATGCTTTCGATCCTGCGCCAGCGAGAACTGAACCGTGTTGCTGGCCAACTGTCGGAGGAACTTGGCCTGCCCTATGCCGAAGCGCGATTCGGAGGACGAGTAGAGGGTACGCTCCGCCGCTCCGTCGAGCTTGCCAGCGGAAAATATGCCGTCGTTGAAAAGTCGCGCGAGTTCACGCTGGTGCCATGGCGGCCGGTGCTTGAGCGCCATGTGGGCAAGGAGGTCTCCGGTGTCGTGAGTGGGGAGGGGATTTCATGGACCGTCGGCCGGCAAAGGAGCGGACCTGGTGTTTCGTGAGATGGTGTACAGCTTTTTAGCCAGCGGCGCGGGCAGCCATGCGAGCCCGCGTAGACCTTATGGCCGCACGCCCGCAATCGGTCGCATGGACCTGCCAGGCGGGGCGGCTTTGGAGCGTTCGGACCCGACACGCTGCGTGAGTGGCCAGACTTCGAGCGCTCGAAGATGCGGACTGTTGTCTGCTGGCCGGCGTTATTCCGGCTGGCCTATGACCGCGGCGCAACAGTTCACCGCTGAAGTTGCCACGGGCGAACATCGACAAGAGAAAAAACACCATTGCGCGTTACAAATCGCCGTTGAAAGCGTTTAGGTTGCATGCGCTTCGCCAAGTAAACGGATACCCCAGAAGAGAGCCATGACCACGGCCCGCCATATCGTGACGCTGCTTAAAAGCCACATTGCCGGCGACGAGGATCGTTTCCTCTCTATCGCGATGCAGCTTGCTGCGCATGAGGCACGTCAAGGCCATGGCAAGCTTGCTCAGGAGCTCAAGGATCTGGTCGACGCAGCCAAGAGCAGGGACGCCCGGATTGCCAAGAGCAGTCGGCCGGTTCCCCTTTTTCAGCCAAAGGGCGAACTCGCAGGCCTCCTGCATGTGCGCTATCCGGACCTGCGACTGACGGACATGATTTTGCCGGACAGTCTGCGCTCGCGCCTGCACCGCGTGCTGGGAGAGCAGCGCCAACAAGCAAGCTTGCGCGAGCACGGGCTTGTTCCCCGTCGCAAACTGCTTCTGGTCGGCCCGCCAGGATCAGGCAAGACGATGACCGCATCGGCATTGGCCGGGGAGCTTCATCTGCCCCTTTTCATGATCGTCCTCGATGGTTTGATCACCAAGTTCATGGGAGAGACTGCCGGAAAGCTGCGGCTTGTTTTTGATGCAATGCAGGCGACGCGGGGCGTCTACTTCTTTGACGAATTCGATGCCATCGGCGCGCGTCGAGGCGAACGCCAGGATGTTGGCGAGATTCGGCGCGTGCTGAATTCGTTTCTGCAGTTTCTCGAGCAAGACGACAGCCACAGCCTGATTATTGCGGCAACAAATCATCCCGAGCTGCTCGACAGAGCTTTGTTCCGCCGTTTCGACGATGTCATCGAATACGCCGTGCCCGATCGGCCGATTATCGAGGCGCTGCTTCGGGCTCGACTCGACCGCTTCGACACCAGAGGGCTTGCCTGGAACGAGGCGATCTCTCAGGCAGAGAGACTGTCGCAGGCCGAGATCACCCGCGCGGCCGACGACGCTGCAAAAACCATCATATTGCGGGGGGGGAAGCGGATCACCTCGGAAGCGCTCATCGACGCTCTGAAGGAACGCCGGCAGGCTTCGCTGTCTGAGTAGCGACAGCACAGATCATAATGGCAGACGATTTTCCGCGCGACCGCGCCCATATCCACCTTCGCAACAACGGCATTCGGGAAGCCTATCGGCGGCCCAACCAACTTATACATGCACCGCCGCTGCCGGCGCGTGATCGGGCGTCGCATGCTGCGGCCTTGACGCAATCCATCGAACAAGCGGTCGAAAGTGCACGCCAGCAGATTGCGGCGCGTGACCCCCAGCTGTCGGTCGGCACGCCTGGCTTTTACCTCGAGATCGATCTGCCCATGTCCGGACGGGCGGCCCTCGACCAGTTGGCCGATCGTCGCCAGCACATGGAGCTGGTCGCCGTCCATGAGCCAACTCAACCCGGTGCTCCCATCACAGCGTCGGTGTTCCTGCCGCAAAGCGCGCAAGCCTATTATTTGCGGAAAGTCGAGGCGTATCGAGACGTTGACACTGACCGCGGCAGACCGCGCAACGAGCCGCTCGTCTCCCGCATGGAGACAGTCAGGCTGGCGACTGCACGATCGTTGTTTACCGACCACGACGACCTCTTCCCCCAGGCCGCTGACGAGCAGGTGTGGTGGGAAGTCTGGCTGCGCGACGGTCGCCGCGAGAACTTCGAGCACATTGCCGAAGCCCTGAACATCACTTTGCGCACGCATGCGGTCAGGTTTCCGGAGCGGGTGGTCATGCTGGCACTCGCCAGCACGGCAATGCTCGACCGCATGATTGCGCACAGCGATGTCGTCGCCGAGCTGCGGCGCGCGAAGGATACGCCGTCCTTCTTCATGGGCCTTGGCGGCGCGGAGCAAAGGGACTGGAGCGACGAGCTTCTCGGGCGCGTCAGACCGCCTCAATCCGATATTGCGGTCTGCATTCTCGACAGCGGCGTACGTCGCACCCACCCGTTGATCGAACCCGCACTTGCCGTTGAAGACTGGCACACCGTCAAACCGGCATGGGGCAGCGACGACACACCTGCGTGGAGCGGCCACGGGACGCGAATGGCAGGTGTCGGCCTGTACGGTGATCTGGTCCCGCTCCTGGTCGGAGGCGATCCAGTTCCATTGCCCTTTCGGCTGGAGAGTGTCCGTATCCTTCCGCCAGAAGACGAGGCAAACGATCCAGAACTCTATGGCTCGATCACCGCGGAAGCGATCGCCCGCGCCGAGGTGCAGGCGCCGGAGCGCCGCCGCGCGATCGCAATGGCTGTGACAAGCGCCAGTCCGGCGCGTGGAAGGCCCACATCGTGGTCTGCCGCTATCGACCAACTCTGTTTCGAAGAGGAGCAGCGACGCTTGATCGTTCTCTCTGCCGGCAACATCGGCGATGACCTCATGCCGGCCGAGCATTTGACGCGCAACGATCTGGAAGCAGTCGATGATCCTTCTCAGGCCTGGAATGCGCTGACGGTCGGCGCTTTCACAGAAAAGGTCGATATCATTGACACCGACTTTGCGGGCTACGCTCCGATCGCGCCGGTCGGCGAGCTCTCGCCGCGCAGTCGCACTTCGGTCGTTTGGGACAGGCAGTGGCCGGTGAAGCCCGAGGTCGTCTTCGAAGGCGGCAATCTCGCCCATGACGGTGTGTTGCCTGGCGAGCCGATCGACGATCTGCAGATATTGACCACTTTCTATCGACCCGAACTGCGCCACTTCACCACCCTCGGAGATACGAGCGCGGCAACGGCCCATGCCGCACGGATGGCGGGACTAATTCTATCAGCGCGCCCCGAGCTGTGGCCTGAAACGGTTCGCGCCCTGATCGTCCACTCGGCCGAATGGACTCCGGCGATGCGCGCACGCATCGATGCGTGCAACGGAGCGAAGGGCGAGATCCAGGCGCTCGTGCGGCGCTATGGTTACGGCGTGCCAGATCTTGGGCGCGCGCTTCTGTCAACGGTGAACGACCTCACGCTTATCGTTGAAGATGAGCTTCAGCCTTTCCAGCGCGAGGGCGGCGCGGCTGCCAAAACGCGTGACATGAAGCTGCATCGCCTGCCTTGGCCGAAGGAGCAGCTCGCGGCGCTCGGCGCTGCCCAGGTCGAGCTCCGCGTCACGCTGTCCTATTTCATCGAACCCAACCCCGGTGAACGCGGATGGACCCGCCGGCATCGTTACGCGTCCCATGGTCTTCGGTTCAGAGTAAAGTCAGCGACCGAGACAGTCGACGAATTCCGAGCCCGCATCAATCAGGCCGCTCGGGACGAGGAGGAAGGGGCGCCTGCTGGAGGCGGAGAAGAGTGGCTGCTCGGCACCTTCCGCGATCGCGGCTCGTTGCACGCCGATTTCTGGTCGGGCAGCGCCGCCGATCTCGCCGAGCGTGATGCGATCGGCGTGTTCCCGGTCGGGGGCTGGTGGAAGGAGAAGCCTTACCTGGAACGCGTCGACGCTCTGGCTCGGTACGCCCTGATTGTGACGATGCGGGCGCCTGGGGTCGATGTTGACATCTTCACACCCGTCGAAGCAGCCCTGACTGTCGAGACGTCGGTCGAGACCTGATGCAGCACTGTCCAAATCGGCCAACAACGGAGGTTTGACCAGCCTCTGGTGCCATGGCGGCTGGTGCTGGATCATCACGTCGGCAACAGGGATCATGCGCGGAGGACGATAGGCCGGCAAAGGAGCGGGCCAAGCGTGTGATAATGGCGCCCATGGTCACGCCCACAAGCCGCGCCCCCTGCGTCTACGGAGAGGTGCGCGTCTGTTTAGGCGGCCGAGACATCGCTTACCTGATCAACGCGCTCGCCGTATTTGCGCCTGTAAGCGGCAATGAAATCGTCGTCGCTACAGATGCAGCGGCCGCTGGAGTCCTTGGCCTTCGGATCGTGCAAGTGAGAGCCAAGGGGGCGCAGAAGATTCACCCGAGTGCTCGTCGTCGGGCTCATGGGAAACCCCGCACTATGTTTGACCAAATCCGCGGCAAGCATAATCCCGGCAAGCACCGACTGAAAGGCCATCGGAACCACAGTTCGAACGCGGCGACTTCCTTCGCTAAGCTGGAACACCAGACCGCCGCAGATAGCCTGCTGATAAAAGGAGCGCAGGGGCTGGCCGACAAACGGGGCTAGCGGTTCAAACGGCACAGCCATCGCTGTAGCCACGCGAACTACAAAGTCGTTGGGAACTCCGGCATTGGTCTGCAGGAGCGTTTTCACCTGCTCGTGTGCTTCCGGTATTCCGAGTTCCTCGGCAATCAGCTGGTGCTCGTCCTTGGATTTTCCGGATGGCAGGTACATGCAACAAAGGCAAGCCTGGCCGTCATCGAAACCATGCCGGGAGATACCGAGATCGTGCTCCTGCGTCCAAGCGTTTGCGATCCATCGCGGCAGTGCACCTTGGACAGCCAGACGGTCGGCGGCGGTGTCAAGCGCCACACCCACTTGGTCGAAGACCCAATTGCCCCGGCGCGCAACATATTCTGCCCACGTCAGAGGGTGCGCCTCGACCTCAAGGGCAGTCGATCTAAGGGCGGTGGCTGCAAGAACCGCTTTGGACATACCAATCTCCGCCTGGCCAGCCAATGCGTAGCGCTGCAGGTTTGAGAGTTCGATCGCTTCGTGATCGATTACATGCAGACGACCTTTGAGATCGGGTTGTCTCGCTAGCGCCCAAAGCGAGCCATGGCCTATCGCACCGAGCCCAACGAGGTGGGTTTCGCCAAGGTCGACTGGGAAGTCGATCGGGCCAGGCTCTCCGGCTTTGGTCTTGTCGTAGCTGCATAGCGAGAGGTCGATGGTTTCGTCCAACTCGGCGCCGGTCAACTGGGCAGCGAAGATAGTTCGAAAGACGTTGGCGGCGCCGAAGCAACTGGCGGCGCCAGCTCCATAAGGCAGCAGACTTGGGCCAGAGCCCACCGGGTCCGTACGCGACAGCTTTGCCGCCCAACCGTCCGATCCCACGAAAAAGATCGGGCACCGGAGTGATGGGCGCGTTACCCCTGCAACGACGCAGACGGTGGCAGACTTGCCGGAACGCCGGATGCCGACTTTTGGATTGATCGACTTTGCCAAGCGCTCCAGCGCTTGGGCTTGAGAGCTCGCCGCGCTGTCCAGCGGGAGTATCGCCAGAACCGGGTAGAGCCTAGCGAGCAATCTCACCGCAAGATCTAGTGTCGCCTGGCCTTCGGCGCAGGAAGCGGCCTGATGGTCGAAGGCGACTGCCACGACCTGCTTTTCAAGAGCTGCTTTGAAGTCTCCCAGATGAAAATCGGCCAGGACCTGAGATGCCGCCGTGGCGGCGCGATCGATGAAGTTAGCGAATGCCATTGTTCAACTCGATATCATGATCATTCGCGACAGTGCCGCGGGAGGGAGCGCATTCCATTTGGCCTTTTCGTCAAGCCGATAGGCGGCGACCCGAGCAAAATCGAAAGGCTCGCGGGCGAAATTCGGCACTACCAGCGACAGACACCCAACCGTGGTAGCAACCGCATAAGCGTCGTCCGTCGTCGAATGGTAGGCGCGGCCCGGATGGCTGTGAATCTGGGCCAAGAGTTTCAGGCCGCTTTTGTAGAGCCAGACATTGAGCCGGTGCAGTTCTTCGGCCGCAACGATCACGCAAACGCCATCGTTTGTCCGAATGTGACGCTGCGCCGGGATAACCGTCTCTGTTACGGCAAAGTGCCGCTCTTGCTGAACGCCGACCCAGAGCGCCATCCCCTCATTGCCCTCGCGACCAACTGAGCGCAGATGCCCATGCGTGGTCGAGATGCAGCCGCGCGGGAGAGTCACGATCGTTACATCTCTCAAACCAGTCATTCTTGTATCGCCTGAGGGGATACCACCATTCCTACGATTGTCGGTTGGAGTTGAATCTGCAACTGCTCTATAGGAACGATTCCGTACTTGATGATCTTGTCCAGGATGAAGGCCAAACAGCCTTCGCCAGAACCCCGATGAAGCAGCCATGGATCACCTGAATGGGCTGGATTGTCGTGGTATTCCCGGACGCCCGCCATGCACAGGAATGGTTCGTCCTCGGGACTGTTGGCCTGGATGAAGTCCGTCAGCGGCACGGCGTTCTGCTGGATGAGAGCTCCTATCATCTCCGGCGGCGTTCCGGGCAGCGGCGGACGTCTAAGCATTTTCAGGTATAGATCTTTCCGGGCAATCGGATGACGCGTAAACGGATCGACGAAGACCACGGACGGTGGTCTTAAGTCGTAGTCGGTGAAGTCGACCTCGCTCGCTGCGCTGACCACCCGTGGCTTTAACTTGGGGCTGGCGAAAATGAAGAAAGCGCGCGGAAAGGTCGCCTCGATCAAGAAGCAGCCCTGAGCCCGATAGACATCAGCATATGGCCGGAACCGGCCGATCTCCCGATCAAACTTCGCTCGGGAGACCTCCGGATCCACACTTTGGTGTTTAGGCACCTGCGACGCCCGCCTTCAGGCTGAGGAACAGGGTCACAGTATTCGGGAAACCGAAGTCGCCAAGCTTCTTGTCGACATCGAGCAAGTTGCCGGCCTCATCCTTGAATTCCCAATTCTCGGCTGGTTGGGCGACATTCTGCGTGTTCTCAAGGGCTTTGGTACGAATGACGTGAAGCGGCTGGTTGGGATTGGCTTCGACCTGCGTGGGCTGGCCGTTCACCACCACCGTGATCTCGATCTTGCCCGGTCCGCCGCCGTGATTATCGCCCTTACCCGAATCCTTCGACATTGTCCTACTCCTGTGGCTTGCCAACCGCCCCACGCCCTGGCGCCCACCTGCGAGTGAGACCGGCGGTCTTCAATCGTTCACCCGGCGCCACGGCCGCGAGTACGCGAAAGACAGGGGATAAGCTACCGAATCGGTGCTTGCCTTCTTTTATGGGTGACTTGAGCCGCAAGTAAATGGTCTCAAATTGCTCCTCACAACTATAATCGATTAGAGCAATGCAAAAATATTGGCGACACGCCTATTCATCTGCTCTCTCACTCGCCTGCTCCGTGCTTGGCAAGGGGAGCTTTGACTGCGTCACGCGTCCCCCAAGCAGCCGATTGCGCCGGCAGCGCCGTAGGAACCGTCGTTCAGAGTCTTCACCACTCAAGCAGCCGCATGGATGCAGCCGACGCTCGTCTCCACAAACAGCGCAAGTGGTGCCTTGTTGGATAAGGTCGCCTCGTCCCTGGTGCAGCATCTGTCGGAACGGGTCCGCTGCGAGACCATGCCTCATCATCGCGCATGCGCAGCAGCCGGCGGTCGATGCTCGTAAGGCGTTCTGCTCATTTCGTGGCGAAGGCGCTGCTCGACTCGCGGACATATGCGGGCACCGAGGCGGAGGCTGACCAGTCGGCGCCGCGTTCGCGGATGTCGCTTGCAATGTGCTCGCGTGCGTTTGCCGCCGGCGACCTTGCCGTCCTCGCCTGCTATGGCGAGCCGGCGCAAGCGGATTGCTCGATACTGCCGGCGAGGCTGCGGGCCGGTCCTAACGGCCGTTCACAAGAGCTTGCATCAGCAACTGGCAATCGGATCGATAACTTCGCGATCGCCGTTATGGCGCGGAGATGCGGTCTCGCCGGGTTGTGGCTGGCGCTTCGTTGTGGGCGGCGCGTCGTAGCCGAGGGAGCAGGGGCGGCGCCATGATCCAGACCGAACGCGCGCTGCAGCAGGTGCTTGAGTGGGGGCGTGCCCTGACCGGTTTCGCGGATGAGCATGCTGAGGAAGCGGTAAGGGGCGGCCAGTATATCCTGCAACGCATTCACCCGAGCCTGCGCGACACCAGCGCCCGCACCGGCCGCGATCCGCAGGACGAAACGCTGATCGTGGCGTTCTATCGCGAACTGGCGCTGCTGTTCTGGCTAGACGATTGCAACGACGTTGGCCTGATCGCGCCGGAGCAGCTCGCCGCCCTGGAGCAGGCGCTGGGGCACGGCGTACCGTGCGTGCTCTCCGGATTCGAGGGCTGCGCTCAGCTGCGCGCTTCGCTGGCTGCGCTCGCTTACGATCGTCACGACTATGCTCGGCTTCTCGACTATACCCGGTGCTACTGCGCGGCGCTGCGCGCCGGACACGCGCAGGCGGCAGGGGCGCGACGCTGGTCTTACGCCGAGTACCTGCACAACGGCATCGATTCGATCGCTTACGGGACCGTGTTCTGTTGCCTGTCGCTGCTGTGGGGGCTGGACATGGCGACCTTGCGCGCGCGTCCAGCGTTTCGCCAGGTCCTGCGGCTCATCTCAGTGATAGGGCGCCTGCAGAACGATCTGCATGGACGCGACAAGGACAGGTCGGCCGGCGATAACGCGGCGATCCTGCTTCTGCAGCGCTATCCGGCTATGCCTGTGGTTGAGTTCCTCAACGACGAGTTGGCCGGCCATACGCGCATGCTGCACCGGGTGATGGCGGAAGAATGCTTTCCCGCGCCGTGGGGACCGTTGATCGAGGCGATGGCGGCGATCCGCGCGCAGTACTACCAGACTTCGACCAGCCGCTATCGCAGCGACGCTGCAGGGGGAGGCCAGCGTGCGTCGGCCTGGACGCGCCGGAGGCGGCGGCTTGGGCGCGCTGCCGTCGGTTCGATCCGACGCAACGCCGTCGCCCGCTGCTACGGATGGAGCGAGCATGAGCGACACCGCCCTGAGCCGGGGAAGGACGAACATCTGGACATCGTGCTGGATCGGCGAACGGCGCCGGCCACGGTGGCCGCTGGCTGGGAGTACATCCATCTCGAACACTGCGCACTGCCCGAGTTGGACCTGACGCAGATCGACCTGCGCGCCTCGCTGCTGGGCAAGGCTATGCGCGCGCCGCTGCTGATCAGCTCTATGGCCGGCGGCATGCCACGGGCCGAGGCCATCAACCGGCATTTGAGCGAGGCAGCGCAAGCCTTGGGGATCGCCATGTGCGGTTCGCAGCGTGTGAGCCTGCAATCCCGCAACTCCCAGGGGCTAACGCGCGCGCTGCGCCGCCTGGCGCCAGACATTCCCTTGCTGGCCAATATCGGCGCCGCGCAACTGCGGGAGGCCGACGGCCTGGACCTGGCGCGTCGCGCGGTGGACGCGCTGGAGGCCGATGGGCTCATCGTCCATCTCAATCCGCTGCAGGAAGCGGTACAGCCGGAGGGCGACCGCGAACTGGCGCGGCGTCCTGGCGCTGATCGCTGGCGCCGCGCGCATCGTGGGCGTGCCGATGGTGGCCAAGGAAGTGGGGGCGGGCCTGTCCGCCTCGGTGCCTGTGCGCTCGTCGAGGCGGGCGTGGCGGTAATCGATGTCGCCGGCGCCGGCGGCACCAGTTGGGCCGCAGTGGAGGGCGAGCGCGCCCGCAATGCCGCCGACCGTGCAGTGGCGATGTCATTCGCCGATTGGGGGATTCCACCCTGACCAGCGTGCAGGCGGTGCGTCGGGCGCTGCCAACGGTGAAGCTGATCGCGTCGGGCGGGATCCGCGATGGCGTCGACGTGGCCAAGGCCATCCGCCTGGGCGCGGACATCGCCGGGCAGGCGGCCAGCGTGCTGGGCGCGGCGACAGTGTCCACCGGGGCCGTTGTCGCGCATTTCGAGATCGTCATCCGCCAGTTGGCCGTCGCCTGCTTCTGCACGGGCTCGGCTGATCTGGCGGCGTTGCGTCAGGCGCGCTTGTTGCCCTCGTCGCATTTGTCCGCCGGTTGATGTCGGCGTCGTCCGCACGCTAACAGCAGGCTGCTGAAATACCTACGCCAAAGACAGACTATTGATCCCCCTGGCGAGACGGCTCGATTGACGGGAGCGATGTGTTCATGGAGCAGCTGTTCACGATGAAGCGGTTGGAAGATTTCGTTCCAGCCGGTCATCCTGGTGCCCGCACCGGCTGATGATCAATGGAGCGCTGGTGCGGCTAGACGGCATCCTTTCCGGCATGTACGCCTGCAGTGCCAAAGGCGGTCGCCCCAGCGTTGCGCCGGAGAAATTGCTGCGGGCCGTGTGTTGCAGGTGTTCTACAGCGTCCGTCGGAATTGATGCAGCAGGTGCTGCTGTGGCAAGGCCAAGACCCGGGAATGCCGTCAGCTTTGATCAGGCGCTTCGGGCCGTCGGAAACGCGCGAAGAGTCCGGCTTTCGAAAAAGGCCGAACGCCTCAGATAAAGCCAGAACTCCTTGGGTCACCATCAAACCAATTTGACGCCCCGGGACAATTTCGTCCGGCATTGTCCGGTGTGCGACGATGTTGGGGATGCGACATAGGCGGATTGCCGTGTATTTAAACCGCTTTTCCTTTGGCACGCATATTGCGCCCTATCGGTAAACCTCGTCATGGGCCGGCGGCAATCGCTCGGAGATTGTCGAAATAGCACAATGATTTCTGCCGGGGTGACATCCGGCCCGACTAGAGCAGGACCTTTCAGATGATGCAGAAAAGCAAGCGGCCATACTCGCGGGGAAATAGTCGCGTCAGGGCTGCATGGACGCTCTTTCCTGGTTGTTTCGGCGGCGGACGCCAACTCTTCAATCGGCACCCGAACCAGTGCCTGGATGTCCAAGGAGCGCCCCTGTTGCGCGTGCCTGGCTGCACCCGCGTGCTGGCTCTCCTCCAAGGCGACGCTTCGGCGCTGCTGCAGACCGGCGACGAGAACCCAACTTCAAAATTAGCATTCCGAAAACCGAAAGAAGTGAACAGGTATGTCCAGGATCGGCGCTTTGACGCGCGCCGCATGGCGATCGGCAACTCAGACGCTGGCCAAGGGTTCGAAAAGTTTACACCCGACGCTAGCGCCGGCCGATTTCAAGCGCGCACTTACGATCAACGATCGATATGGCGGGCTCACTGTCAATGTCCCCAAAATGCCTTTCTGGCTGACCGGGGGTGAAGCCTTCGTCTACCGCCGGACTAGCCACGGCGAGCAGCAGTTCATGCAGGTCGATGCTGCCACGGGTTTCAAGCGGCCCGCTTTCGATCAGGCGCGTCTGGCGGCAGCGCTAAACAAGGTGAGCCATGAGAGCTATCAAGCCGGCAATCTTCCGTTCGACCGTTTCGAACTGAGTGAGGATGGTCGCAGGCTCGACTTCCAGATTGAAGACACCCGGTGGAGCTGCGACCTTGCAAGCTATGACTGTACCAGCACCACATTCGATGCAAGGAAAGGGGACCGTAGGGAGCTCAGCCACCGCTACACGCCGCCAGCGGAGAACAACCCCGACAAGAGCAACGCGTCGCCCGACGGCAAATGGATCGCCTATATCAAGAACTGCAACGTTTTCCTGCGCAGCGAGGACGGATTGCAGGATGTTCCTCTGAGCCGGGACGGAGCCGAAGGCAATTGCTACGTCTTTTCGACGCTGAGCTGGTCGCCGGACTCGCGCCACCTCGCCGCTTACCTTGTTCGCCCCGGCTATAGGCGAGAGGTCCGCTACCTCAATTCTTCGACGGACCAGTTGGAGCGGGAATATTCAACAAAATTCTATCCCAGGCCGGGCGATGTCCTTCCGCTGCCCCAGCCAGTCCTGTTCGACATTGCCGGCCGGCGCCAGATCGTGATTGACGGTGCCCTCTTCTCGAACGTCTTCGAACTTTCCCCTCTCCGGTGGTGGGCGGACAGCCGCGGCTTCACTTTCGAATATAACCAGCGCGGGCATCAGCTTTATCGCCTGGTCGAGGTAGACGCCGCCTCGGGCCGCGGGCGCTCCCTGATCGATGAGACCAGCGAGACATTCGTTGATTATTTGCCGCTGGGGCATGGCCAGGAGGATGCCGGAAAAATCTTCCGTTACGATGTCGATGACGGGAAGGAGATCATCTGGGCATCAGAGCGCGACGGGTATGAGCATTTGTATCTTTTCAACGGCCGGACAGGCGCGCTCGAAAACCAGATCACGCGAGGTGAGTGGGTCGTCCGGAGGGTCAACCATGTCGATCCGGTCAAGCGTCAGATCTGGTTCGAGGCGAGCGGGATGAACTCGCAGGAGGACCCCTATTGGGTCCATGCTTACCGCATCGGCTTTGACGGCAAGGGACTGACTGCACTGACGCCCGAACCGGCCAACCACCATATCGAGTTCTCGCCTGACAGGCGCTATTATGTCGATCTCTGGTCACGCATCGATCTGCCCCCGCGCATGGCACTCTACCGCGCCAGCGACAATGCCAAGCTCCAGCAGATCGAGACGGCCGACATTTCTGAGCTCGTCGCCGCAGGCTGGCAGCCGCCGCTCAGTTTCCATTCCAAGGGGCGCGACGGCAAAACTGACATCTGGGGCGTGCTCCACCTGCCAGCCAACTTCGACCCGACGAAGAAATACCCGGTTGTGGAGAATATCTATGCTGGACCCCACGGCTCCTTCGTCCCAAAATCCTTCTCGCGGTGGACAGAGCCGCTCACGCAGCTGGGCTTCGTCGTTGCTCAGATCGACGGCATGGGCACCAACAACCGCTCCCGCGCCTTCCATGATGTTGCTTGGAAGAATCTGAAGGACGCAGGATTTCCCGATCGCATTCTGTGGCACAAGGCGGCGGCCGCGCAATATCCATGGTACGACATATCCAACGTCGGCATTTTTGGCGCATCCGCCGGCGGCCAGAGTGCAGTCAGCGCGCTGCTCTTTCACCCCGATTTCTACAAGGTCGCCGTCGCCAAAAACGGCTGCTTCGACAACAGGATAGACAAGACCTGGTGGAACGAACTTTGGATGGGGTGGCCGGTCGGCATTGAATATTCGCAATCCTCCGCCGTTGACAATGCTCACAGGCTGCAGGGCAAGCTGATGATCGCGGTCGGCGAAATGGATGATAATGTCGATCCGTTTTGCTCGTTCCAGCTTGCCGATCGACTCATCAAGGCAGGAAAAGATTTTGACATGGTCTACGTTCCTGGTGCCAATCACCATACTCTAGGCACCTACACCGAGCGCAAACTCCTAGACTTCTTCGTTCGCAACATTCTCGGTCAGACCCCGCCCGACTGGAACACCAAACCGATCGAGCTGGAATAGCTTGTGGCTCTTGCAATTGTTAGCTCGCCTTATCAGCTGTAATCAGGGCGAGGCGCGAGCAAATCTGCACCGAAGGACGATCGTGGAGTCTAGGACTTGCGCTGCGTATTGAGGATCGGCTCGCCGCGACGTTGGTCTGAGCAAACTGCTTGATAGGCACGCCTGCAGACCGCGTGTGTGCGATTGCAAGATCCCCTATCAGCCTGGTGTGAAGCGTTCAGGGGAAAAGCCGCACCCAACGCCGCTTCCGCTCGCCGTAACGCTACGGCGGTGCGGCCCACCGATCCGCTCGACGAGCATTGGAACACATAGGTCCCCGAACGGACGATTGCCTTGGCAATAGAAGACCCTCGTCGGTCATCGCCGCTGTGGGTGGCAGCCCGTCGGTCTGGAGCTGCCACGATTCTCATCCTCGCGTCACATATGAGCTGAAGCTTTCCGGATCGGGTATCCAATCGGCATCCAGTTGCTCGGCGATATGGTTGAATTCTGCCCTCAGGACAAGAGTGAGTAGAGCAGCCCCGCTACGAAAATCCCATCCTGGTTCGTTTGACGCATCGACTATTCAGATTGATTGGCGTGATACCCGGCGCGGCCGCAACACGCGAGGCCGTCAACCGCTGAGCAGAAAACCAGCCTTCGCCTTCCGCGGCGGCGGACCTCGTCAGCCTCTCGAAAGCTTGCCTGAGTAGGTTGCTCATGTGATCTGTGGAAGTGAGGATAGCGTGCACCCGTACAAACTAGACATTCATCGTGGCAGCTTGGCTGCAGGTGCAGCACGCCGTACCGCACGAGCAAGCGGACAGGCCGGCCAAGCCGGTTTTGAGCAGCACTTGGGCGAACTGCAGGCGGCGGACGAGTTGATGGGTGCGCTAGGCGAGGAGGTCCTCGTCAATGGCTCGCATGGTAAAGGTGAGTTGAGACCAACGAAGAGGCAGAGGATCCAAAGCAATCTGCAGCATGCTGTCACTGAGCGGCAACCAGGTGAGGTTGGCAACTCAGGCGCTCGCGTGATGATGCAACTCCCCACCGATCAGGTGGGTACATCGGAACGGGAGGCGCAACTTGTGATGCAGGGGGACGAGCACGAATACACCCCAGCACCGCATCTCGACGGGTCGATGCCCTCGACAGTGCAGCCGGATCGTCCAATTGTGGTCCCCGACGGTGCCGACAAGCGTCCTGTTTATTCCAACGATGCCACCGCCATCGAAGGGCTGAAGTCAGCACTCCTTGCGGGTAAAGCCAGGCCGGACACGGTCACTCGCAGCACAAATTCTCTTTTCGGCTTTAGTCGTTGGCTCTTTCAAAACAACAAGCCAGGGCTTGCTGCTCGGCTTTACCATCCGTCGCTGAGCCAGGATCTCGAGGAGTACGAGAGTAGGGGTGGTTCCTCCACCGTGGCTGGCGCACTGCGTCAATTGATGAAGTCGATGGGCGGAGCCGGCCCGATTGTGGGTCGCGCTGTCCTGAACCCCCATCCTGACGACGCCGCGCTCACCAGACATTTCAGATCCGCGAGCGGCTACGCAACTGCTCTTAACCATTTCAGTCATTACCTACGTCAAAATGACAAGCTCGGAATTGCGGGTCGCATTTACGATAAATCGCTGGATAAAGATGTTGAGAGCTACAAGGCCGCCTCCTCTAATGGTGGAGCTCCGATCGAATCTGCGCTGGTTTATCTCCGCAAGAACCCGCCGCGCGTTATACTCGGGAATCATCTGGAAAACGCGGTCAGCATGGAGGCTCGTCCCCGTGGCGACGCTGCTCAGCATACCGCACCACAGCAGGGATTCGATTGGCCAGAGGAGCTCCTGCCGGTAGGTTATAAGGAGGGCACCGATCTACCATTGTCTCTCGCCCCAACCGCGCACCAACACCAAGCGCCCGACTTTGGAGAGGCCGTCCCTCACTTGAACTGGCGCCACGGCGACCAGGGCGCCCCGGAGGAGCTGGTAGCTGCACGGGACAGGAGCAGCCCGCTGCCAAGCGAGGCGGTGCCACATAAATCTGGACGGGGACTCGCTACGCAGCCCAGATTGTGGGCGGAGAAATCCGCCTCGCCAGAGCTCTTTCGACGGCGGGCGGAGCAGGCTCTGCCGGCGTCCGCCAGAGGTGTGGAGACATCCTCCGCGGTTGATGAAGCCGCGCAGGCCGCTCGCCAAGCTTTGGCTTGGTTGCAGCAGGAGATGGAGGGGATCGAACCGATGCAGGATCCTCATGAGGTGGCTACACCGGAATGTGAGGCGCAGCTCGTCAGGCAGAGGGATGAGCACGAATCCACCCCAGCACCGCATCCCGGAGGTGGTGGGTCGATGCCCTCGACAGTGCAGCCGGATCGTCCAATTGTAGTCCCCGACGGTGCCGACAAGCGTCCTGTCTATTCCAACGATGCGACCGCTATCGAAGGGCTGAGGGCAGCATTCCACGCGGGTAAGGCCAAAGCGAACACGGTCACTTACAATGTAAATTCTCTTTTCGGCTTTAGTCGGTGGCTCCTTCAAAACAACAAGCCAGGGTTTGCTGCTCGGCTTTACCATTCGTCGCTGGATCAGGATCTCAAGGAGTACGAGAGTACGGGTGGTTCCTCCACCGTGGCTGGCGCACTGCGTTACCTCAAGAAGTCGACAGGCGGAGCCCCGATTATGGCTCGCCCTGTCGTGATCCCCTATCCTGACGATGCCGAGCTCATTAGAAATTACAGAGCCGCTTCGACCAAGGAGTACCTGGCAGCGCCTGCGACCGGACGGAATCCAGATACCGTGGGCGGCTATACAAATTTTCTTAGACATTTTAGTCAGTACCTGCGTCAAAATAACAAGCTTGGGATTGCGGCTCGGATTCACGACAAATCGCTGGATAAAGATGTTGAGAGCTTCAAGGCTGTCTCCTATGGTAATAGGCTAAGTATCAGTTCTGCATTGGCTCACCTCCGGGATATCCTGCCGCGCATTGTGCTCGGGCGCGAAACTGTCCTTTCTGCTCATCCGGCAGACGCAGTCACCAGGCGCGTTGGGGCCGCTGCTGAAGCTGGGCCAGCGGCACCGGCAAGAGCTCCCCAACCCGCCTCGCCAGCAACCGCTAGGCTGCCAGGCACCTACCGCGGCCTTCCACTGGTTGATGTGACCACACTGACTACCAGTTCCTCTGGGGCTCAGATCGGGGCGCTCGATCCGACAGCCCCGTCCAACGTTGCAACGGGGCGGGTGCTCGGCGCCGCCGAATGGCTGAGCGACGCCCATATCCAGAGAGATTACAATTTGCTGGAGGGGCAACTGCAGGGGATCAATCCGGCGCTCGCTGCCCGGACTCGGCTGGTGGATCCTTCCGTATCCCATCTACTGCGACACACGTCGCCGCAAGACGCTCGAGGCATATTGCAGTCCATCTATAATCAAAACAACGCCACAGCCGACTTCCTGTTCTTGCCAGTGAATAATGGCACGGCTACTAGCCCCGGCACCCATTGGTCGCTGCTGCTCGTTGATCGCCGCGACCCGGAAAGGCGGTTCGCCTATCACTACGACTCCCTCCAGCGAGAGGGATATAACGACGTGCCTGCAAAACAGCTCGCAGGACTGCTGAATGCCACCTTGGCGCCAGCCCCCATGGCCAGACAGACGAACCATTATGATTGCGGCGTATTTGTCCTGGAGGGCACGTGGGCGCTGGTTGAACGATTGGTGAAAGGGCAGCGGCCAGACCACGAGCCGCTGCCCCTCGACAACCTCGTTGCCGATCGGCAGGCGCTGCAAGACCGGCTAAGGAGGCGCTTGCCGCACGAGGAAGAGCCGCGGCAGCTGCTGGAGGATGAACCCGCCTCCCCACCGATGATGGCATTCGAGCCAGGGGAACTGCGGCAACTGTTGGAAGACGAGCCTGCCTCCCCACCAATGATGGCGTTCGAGCCAGGGGAACTGCGGCAACTGTTGGAGGACGAACCTGCCTCCCCACCAATGATGGCGTTCGAGCCAGGGGAACTGCGGCAACTGTTGGAGGACGAGCCTGCCTCCCCACCAATGATGGCGTTCGAGCCAGGGGAACTGCGGCAGCTGTTGGAGGATGAACCCGCTTCCCCACCGATGATGGCGTTCGAGCCAGGGGAACTGCGGCAACTGTTGGAGGATGAACCCGCTTCCCCACCGATGATGGCGTTCGAGCCAGGGGAACTGCGGCAACTGTTGGAAGACGAGCCTGCCTCCACTTGGGCACAAATCAATTCGACCCCACATGCGCGAGCGGACGGTGTTCATCAGCCAGCCCAGGCGCCGTGGCTCCCTGAACGCAGAAGATAACTTTGCGGAGGAGCGGTCACGCAACTGTCGGCGGCGCCGGGCCTCAGGGTGAATGGAAAGGATGGAGTGGCGGATGGTGTCGCGTGAAGGCGCAACACGCGTGCTGACCGACCTGCATACGTAGGAAGTCGTTCATTGCTCCCAAATCGTATGTGAGGAACATTCCTGTCCCGGCTGCGCCGCGCGATGCTAGGTCGCGTTGTTCAGCGGGCCAAGCCGATGACACCTACGAAGCTACTGATCGGGCAGATCGCCGTTGTGTGCGCAATTGTCATTATCGGCGTATGGACGGCAACCCAATGGTGCGCTCAAATGCTGACCTACCAGACGCCTCTCGGCGCACCATGGTTTCTCTTCGCCGGCTGGCCAATCTACAAGCCGTGGAAGCTGTTTGAATGGTGGTTCCACTTCGATGCTTATGCGCCGGAGGTCTTCGACAAAGCCGGTACGCTTGCAGGCGCCAGCGGATTCCTGGGTTGTGCCGCCGCAATCGCTGGCTCGCTTTTGCGCGCGCGACAGCGCGGGTCGGTTACGACCTATGGGTCTTCACGGTGGGCCACGACTCATGAGGTCGAGACGGCAGGGTTGTTACGGCCGGCGGGCGTTTTCCTCGGTAGGCTGAACGATCGCTATCTGCGCCATGACGGCCCGGAGCACGTCATGGCATTTGCGCCGACGCGTTCGGGCAAGGGCGTGGGGCTGGTTGTTCCAACGCTACTTTCCTGGACCGGGTCTGCCATCATTCATGATATAAAAGGCGAAAATTGGCAGTTGACCTCCGGCTGGCGGTCGAAATTCTCGTACTGCCTTCTGTTCAATCCGACCGACCCGAGATCGGCACGCTACAACCCGCTGCTGGAGGTGCGCAAAGGCCCAGATGAGATCCGGGACGTTCAAAACATCGCCGACATCCTCGTCGATCCCGAGGGCGCGCTGGAGCGACGGAACCACTGGGAGAAGACCAGCCATTCACTCCTAGTTGGCGCCATTTTGCACGTGCTCTACGCTGAAGAGGACAAGACGCTGGCCCGCGTCGCCACCTTCCTGTCGGACCCGCAACGCTCGTTTGCCGCAACGCTACGGCGGATGATGACGACAAACCATCTCGGGACGGGGCATAACCCTCAGGTCCATCCCGTAGTGGCCTCGGCGGCTCGCGAACTCCTGAACAAGTCGGAAAACGAGCGCTCAGGCGTCCTCTCGACCGCCATGTCCTTTCTCGGGCTTTATCGTGATCCAACGGTCGCGGCGGCCACTTCGTCCTGCGACTGGCGCATCGCTGACCTAGTGGATGGAGAGCGACCGCTGTCGCTCTATCTGGTCGTGCCGCCTTCGGATATCTCGCGCACCAAGCCTTTTGTGCGACTGATCTTGAACCAGATCGGCAGGCGGTTGACGGAGCGTCTGGAGGGGGACCCGAAGAAGAGCCGTAAGCATCAGCTGCTCATGATGCTGGACGAGTTTCCGGCGCTCGGTCGCCTCGACTTCTTCGAAACGGCGCTCGCCTTCATGGCAGGTTATGGCATTCGCTCCTATCTGATCGCACAATCTTTGAACCAGGTTTCAAAGGCCTATGGCGAGAACAATGCTATTCTCGACAATTGCCACGTGCGAATTGCCTTTTCCTCCAATGACGAACGCACGGCCAAGCGCATCTCGGATGCCCTCGGCACCGCAACCGAACTTAGGTCGATGCGCAACTATGCGGGCCATCGGCTTGCGCCCTGGCTTTCACATGTCATGGTGAGCCGCCAGGAAACCGCGCGCCCGCTCCTGACGCCAGGCGAGGTGATGCAATTGCCGCCGTCAGACGAATTGGTCCTGGTTTCTGGGTTGCCGCCGATCCGCGCCAAGAAGCTGCGCTATTATCAGGATCAGAATTTCACAGATCGGGTGCTGCCTGCGCCGGTGCTGCACGACGGACCCTATGCGGACTGCCCTGCATCACGCCCGGACGGCTGGACTGGACAAGTGTGCAGCGTCGATAGCCGACTTGCTGCGGACGAGGAAAGCGCCGACGCGCCAGTTGAAGACGAGGGAGGCGTTCAGCAGCAACGCCATCCAAGCCTGCCCGAAGAAGACGTTGTTGTCTCTCAAGAGCCCGATCAGGCCGATCTGTACAAGCCCGCAGACGATGACAGCGAAGCGCTCGCGGACAAGCGTGTCATGGATCGGATTTCCACTGCGGCCCGCGTCTACGGTATCAACGAGGGCAGGGGCGACGATGTCATTCCCGGCTTCTGAAGTCCGCTGAGTTGCAGAGCGCACCTCAGCGTAGATAACGGCCATAAGCAATTTTGAGCGTCTGGCCGATGCTTCTCCCGTCGCCGGCGCAACGCCGGGCCGTCGGAACGATCCGCATGAAGCCGCACCGCATTCGCCATCAGTTTCTGCTTGAGCCGGAGCTCAGCGAGAAACTGGACAACCTCAGTCGCGATCCGTCAACGACCAAATCAGCGATCGTGGGGAAGGCGATCGAGGCGTTCATCGAGCGGCGTGGCGAGAGCGAGTTCGATCGGCGCTACGGCGTAAGGCTTGACCGGCTCTCCCGCGATCTTGCCCACGTCAGGCGCGATTCCGAGGTGATCCTGGAGAGCCTGGCGCTCTTCATCCGCTTTTCGATCACCCTTCACGCCCACACGCCGGTCCCGGATCGGGCAACGCAGGCTATTGCCCAAGAGCGTTTCGAGAAATTCGTTGAGAAGGTCGGCCGCCAGATCGCTTCCGGCAAAAAGTCGCTTAGCAAAGACAATGGTGGGGGAGGGGAAGGATGAGCTCTCATCCCGAGGCCGACCACCGGCGGCGTGTCATGCTGCGCACCGCCATGGGTCCGGCAATCACCGAAGCCCTGGCCGATCCGTCCGTCATCGAGGTGATGGTCAATCCCGACGGCGCGCTGCGACTCGACCGGTTAGGCGAAGGTCGGGTCGATACCGACGTTCACATGCACCCGTCCGAGGCAGAACGTATCATCCGCCTGGTTGCTTCGCACGTGCGCGCCGAGGCGCACGCCGACAACCCGATCGTCAGTGCCGAATTGCCGTCTGGCGAACGCTTCGAAGGCCTGCTGCCACCTGTGGTGTTGGCGCCATGTTTTGCCATCCGCAAGCCCGCCGCGAAAGTCTACACCCTGGCCGACTATGTTGCCGAACGCATCATGCTGCCGCTGCAGGCCGATGCGCTGAAAAAGGCCGTCCGCGAGCGGCGCAACATGCTGATCGCCGGCGGCACTTCCTCGGGGAAGACAACACTCGCCAACGCTCTGCTGGCTGAAGTCGCCGAATGCGACGATCGGGTGATCCTGATCGAGGACACACGCGAACTGCAGTGCGCGGCCAGGGACTGCGTTGCCCTGAGAACAAGGCGGGGCTCGGTCACCCTTGCCGATCTCGTGCGCTCGACGCTGAGGCTCAGGCCGGACCGCATCATCGTGGGCGAGGTGAGGGGCGCGGAAGCGCTCGACATGCTGAAGGCATGGAACACCGGGCACCCAGGCGGCATCGCTACCGTACACGCCAATTCCGCGCGCTCGGCTCTCTATCGCATTGAGCAACTCGCCCAGGAAGCGGTGGTCACCGTTCCCCGCCGGCTCATCGCTGAGGCGATAGATCTGATCGTCTTCATAGCGGGACGCGGCTCGTCGCGCCACATCGACGCAATCGCCGAGGTCACCGGTCTCGACGGCAGCGGCGATTACGCCGTTGCCCCGCTCACGCTTTCGCAACTCCAGCAGCTTTGAAAGGCCTTCCTCATGCGCAAGAAGCTTCGCTTTCTTTCGTCCACAGCGCTCGCGTTTCTTATCACGGCCCCGGTTTATGCCGCCGGCTCCGGCATGCCGTGGGAGCAGCCGCTGCAGCAGATCCTGGAGTCCGTGCAGGGACCGGTCGCCAAGATCGTTGCGGTGATCATCATTATCACCACCGGCCTGACGCTTGCCTTCGGCGACACCGCCGGTGGTTTTCGGCGCCTGATTCAGATCGTCTTCGGTCTGTCGATCGCCTTCGCGGCATCGAGCTTCTTCCTCTCCTTCTTCTCCTTCGGTGGTGGGGCGCTCGTCTGATGGCCGCCGGGGAGCAGCATATCGAGGGCTTCGCAGTACCGGTCCACCGGGCGCTGACCGAGCCGATCCTGCTCGGCGGGGCTCCGCGCGCGGTGGCGATCCTCAACGGTACAGTGGCCGCGGCCATTGGCTTCGGCTTGCAGCAATGGATTGCTGGTCTGGTGCTTTGGATCGCAGGCCACTCGTTAGCGGTGTTTGCCGCAAGACGCGATCCGGACTTCGCCAGCGTGCTTGTGCGCCACCTACGTCTGAAGGGGTGGCTTGCATGCTGAACCTTTCGGAATATCGAAGCAAAGCCGACCGGCTTGCCGACCATCTACCCTGGGCTGCCTTGGTGGCGCCCGGCATCGTGCTCAACAAGGACGGCAGCTTTCAGCGGACGTTGCGGTTCCGCGGCCCGGATCTCGAAAGTGCGACGGAGGCTGAACTCGTCGGCATTTGCGCCCGGGCGAACAATGCTCTCAGACGCCTTGGCTCTGGCTGGGCATTGTTCTTTGAGGCCGAGCGCACAGAAGCGCTGGGCTATCCGAACTCGCATTTTCCTGACGCCGCGTCGTGGCTGGTCGACGAAGAACGCCGCGCTGCTTTCGAGGGGAAGGTAGCGCACTACGAGAGCCGCTATCATCTGACCTTGGTGTTTATGCCACCGCCGGACGCCCAGGCGCGCGCAGAAAGCACGCTCGTCGACTCTCATTATTCCCGAGGAGAAAGAGACTGGCGCCAGGATCTGGCGAGGTTCCGTGACGAGACCAACCGCGTGCTCGATCTCTTCTCGGGTTTCATGTCCGAAGTACGCGTCCTCGATGATGCTCAGACGTTGACCTACCTCCACGGCACGATTTCGCCTCGTCGCCATCCTATCATGGCCCCGGAAACGCCGATATATCTGGATGCAATCCTGGTCGATGCGCCGCTTACCGGTGGCCTGGAGCCGATGCTGGGTGAGCAGCATCTTCGCACACTGACCATCCTCGGCTTTCCGAACCTCACCCGGCCCGGAATCCTCGATACCCTCAATCATCAGGATTTCGCCTATCGCTGGATGACGCGCTTCATTCCGCTCGAGAAAACGGAAGCCACGAAGACGCTGACGCGATTGCGCCGGCAGTGGTTTGCCAAGCGCAAATCGATCGTGGCAATCCTACGCGAGGTCATTACCAACGAGCCGGTCCCGCTTGTCGATAGCGATGCCGACAACAAGGCGCTCGATGCCGACGAAGCCCTTCAGGCATTGGGCGGTGATCATGTGAGTTTCGGCTATCTCACCACCACCGTGACGGTGTGGGGCGAGGATCGCCAAGCCGCTGCAGAGAAGCTTCGCGCGGTCGAGCGCATCATCAATGGGCTCGGCTTCACCACGATCCGAGAAGGCGTCAATGCGGTCGAGGCTTGGCTCGGCTCATTGCCTGGCCATGTCTACGCTAACGTTCGCCAACCGCTCGTTCATACATTGAACCTTGCCCATCTCATGCCGCTGTCGTCGGTTTGGGCCGGTCCTGCGACAAACGAGCATCTCGCGAAAGTCACCCAAACCGAAGCGCCACCGCTTTTCGTTGCCGAGACCAGTGGGTCGACACCGTTTCGGCTTTCCACCCACGTCGAAGATGTCGGCCACATGCTGGTTGTTGGTCCGACCGGCGCCGGCAAGTCGGTTCTGCTTGCTCTGATTGCTCTGCAGTTCAGGCGCTACGCCGGCGCCCAGGTTTATGTCTTCGACAAAGGCAATTCGGCCCGTGCTGCAACACTTGCCATGGGTGGAGAACACCACGCGCTAGGAGCGGACGGTTCCCTTGCCTTTCAGCCACTGCGCAGCATCAACGACCAGGCTAGCCGAAGCTGGGCGGCCGAATGGATCGCCAGCCTTGTTGCCCACGAGAACGTCACCGTCACGCCGGAGGTGAAGGAGGCTATTTGGTCAGCGCTGGCCAGCCTTGCCACCGCGCCGGCGCAGGAACGCACACTGACCGGTCTTTCGGTCCTGCTTCAATCCAATGCGCTGAAGACCGCATTGATGCCCTACACGCTCGACGGTCCCTTCGGCCGCCTGCTCGATGCCGATCATGATGGGCTGGCCTTGTCGGATGTGCAGTGTTTCGAGACCGAGGAGTTAATGCACAGCCAAAGCGCTTTGCTGCCGGTGCTTACCTATCTGTTCCAGCGACTTGAGGAACGGTTCGACGGACGGCCCACGCTGATCATGCTCGACGAGGCGTGGGTCTATCTCGACAATCCGCTGTTCGCCGCCCGCATCCGCGAATGGCTGAAGGTGCTGCGAAAGAAGAACGTGTCGGTTGTCTTCGCTACGCAGTCGCTGGCTGATATCGCGGGCTCTGGCATAGCGCCGGCAATCATCGAAAGCTGCCCGCAGCGCATTTTCCTTCCCAATGATCGTGCCGTGGAACCCCAGGCGCGCACAGCCTACGAGCGCTTCGGTTTAAGCGAGCGGCAGATCGAATTGATCGCCCGCGCCACGCCGAAGCGTCAGTATTATCTGCAATCGCGCCGCGGCAACCGTCTGTTCGAGCTCGAGCTTGGCCCCATCGCTCTTGCGCTTTGCGGTGCTTCCGATCCGGCCACGCAGACTCTGATCGACAGGATCATGTCCGAAGACGGGCAAGGCAGCTTTGCCTCGCAGTTCCTGATCGCGCGCGGCCTCGATTGGGCCGGCGAACTTCTCAAGCAATTCCCTCAACCAGACAAGGAGCAATTCTCATGATGCGGCGACGCCTTCTCTCCGGCCTGATCACCGTTTCCCTGATCGCCAAGCCTATGGCCGACTATGTGCAGCCCGCCTACGCCCTTATCGTGTTCGATCCGTCCAATTATGCGCAGAACGTGCTGACGGCCGCGCGCGCATTGGAGCAGATCAACAACCAGATCCAGTCGCTGCAGAATCAGGCGACCATGCTGCAGAACATGGCGCGCAATCTTCAGCGTCTGGATTTCTCTTCCGTTGGCCAACTCACCGGTTCGCTCCATCGCATCGACGGCTTGATGGACCAGGCGAGTGGCCTCAGCTTTGATCTGGGCAAGCTTCAAGACCAGTGGCGCAGCCAATATCCGGAAAGCTACGACGCCACGATCAAAGTCAGCGATGTGGCGAGTGCTGCGCGGGAGCGTTGGCAAACCGCCATGCAGGCGTTCCGCCAGACCATGGGTGTCCAGTCGCAAATCGTCGAGAACGTCCGCGCCGACGGCGATCTGCTCGCCGATCTCGTCAACCGCAGCCAAGGGGCGGCCGGTGCGCTTCAGGCAAGCCAGGCCACCAACCAGCTGATGGCGCTTTCGACAAAACAGCAGATGCAGATCCAGACGCTGCTCGCAACGCAGTTTCGAGCTGAGGCCGAGGATGCCGCCCGCAAGGCCCAGTCAGACGAAGCCGCCCGCGAGATGACGAAGCGATTCTTGGGTACCGGCTCGGCTTATCCCGGCAATTAATCACGAGTTCATCACGACGAGAAAGGCAGCGGCATGAACGACCTTGGCGTCATCGATCGCTTCATGGAGACCTTCATCCGCTACATCGACAGCGGGTTCGGTCTGCTATCGGGCGACCTCGCCTTCCTCACTACCATTCTGATCGGCATTGACATCACACTTGCCGGCCTGGCGTGGGCGCTCGGCGACGAAACCAGCGTTCTCGGCCGGCTTGTCCGCAAGGTGCTCTATGTTGGCGTCTTCGCCTTCATTCTGAACAATTTCAAGAACCTCGCCGATATCGTTTATCGTTCTTTTGCCGGTCTCGGGATTAAGGCGTCGGCCGGCAATCTGTCGGCAGACAATCTCTTGCGCCCGGGCCGCATTGCCGCGACCGGTTTCGAAGGTGCTTGGCCAATGCTTGACCAAGCCAGTCAGCTCCTGGGCTTCCCGGAAATCTTCGGCAACGCACTGACCATCTTCGTGCTGCTGATGGCCTGGTTCCTGGTCATCATCGCCTTCTTCATCCTTTCCATCCAGCTTTTCATCACCATCCTTGAGTTCAAGCTCACCACGCTGGCAGGTTTTGTTTTGGTTCCATTCGCACTTTGGAACCGTTCAGCGTTCCTGGCCGAACGCGTGCTCGGCCATGTTATCTCGTCAGGCATCAAGGTGATGGTGCTCGCCGTCATTGTCGGTATCGGCTCCACGCTCTTCGGGGAGTTCGCTTCCGCATTGCAAGGCAAGGAGCCGGATCTTGCCGGTGCCATGTCCCAGGTACTGGGCGCACTGGCATTGCTTGGCCTTGGCATTTTTGGGCCGGGGATCGCGTCGGGTCTTGTCTCAGGCGCACCGCAGCTTGGGGCGGGCGCCGCCCTCGGCACGACCGCGGCGGCAGCGGGTGTATCACTCGTTGCTGGAGGCACAGCATTTGCTGGCGCGCGTATGGCAACCAGCGGCGGTGTCGCCGCCATCCGAGCCGGCACAACAATGGGATCGGCTGCTTCCACGTCATGGCAGATCGGGCGCGCAACCTCGCCCGACGCTGGCCTCTCCGGTGTGGCTGCTGGAATGCATGGTGTAACCAGTGCAGCTGGCGGCGCCGCTATACGCATAGCGCGATCCGCCACTGCAAGTGTTGGGCGCAACGCCGATGCCGGGCGCGATGCCGCGTGGACCGCGACCGGCGGCACGCCGACAGCGCCAATGACCGAACGCTCTGCCGGTTCGGCCACTGTTTCGGCGCCGACGTGGGCAAGGCGCCTACGTTCTGAACAGACCGCCCGTGCAAATCGCCACGCTGCCATGCAAGCTGTCCGAGACGGAGACCGGCCGGGAGGCAGCGCCACCCCCTCTCTCAACGACAAGGATGACTAGATGCTCTTCAAGCGACCCGTGCACCGTTACGGCAAAACACCCGAACCGGTCACGCCGTATCAAAAAGCCGCCCAGCTGTGGGACGAGCGCATCGGCTCATCTCGACTGCAGGCCAGGAACTGGCGGATCATGGCCCTTGGCTGCCTGGCCTTGGCGACCGGGCTTTCCGGCGGACTCGTATGGCAGTCGATGCAAAGCCGTGTCGTGCCTTATGTCGTCGAGGTCGATGGCTTCGGCGAGACGCGCGCCGTCGCGCCGGCGATCCGGAATTATGAGCCCTCGGATGCTCAGATCGCCTGGCATCTCGGCCGCTTCATCCAGAATGTCCGTTCCGTTTCCACCGATCCGGTTTTGGTACGGCAGAACTGGTTGGCAGCGTACGACTTTGCTAGCGATCGCGCAGCGCTCTTCCTCAACGAATACGCCAAGGCGAACGACCCCTTCGGTCAGATCGGAACGCGCAGTGTTTCGGTACAGGTCACCAGCGTGGTCAGAGCCTCCGAAAGTTCATTCCAGGTCAAATGGACCGAGCAGGTGTTTGAGCGCGGAAGCCTTGCCAGCACGATGCGCTGGACTGCGATCCTCACGATCGTGATTCGCTCGCCAAGCAATACGGATCAGCTGCGCAAGAATCCGCTCGGCGTCTTCATCAATGCCATTGACTGGTCACGCGAGCTCGACAGCGCCGTCCCAACCCCCCTTTCTCCGACGGAGTCCACCAATGAAAGGTAAAATGTCACCGATTCGTGCCGTGCTGATCCTATCGGTGTCGGCAGCGGTCGTTTCCGCTTGTGCATCGAAGAAGGTGCCGCCGCCTGAGATTTCCTATGACGCTGCCGACTTCAAACCGGCCGCGATCGAAAAGGCGCCGGAGAGGCCGATTAGAATTGTCGAGGTGCCAAAACCACTGCCGCTGCCTGGCCAAATGCAGCCCGAGCCCGGCAAGGCCGAGGACAAGCGCCCCCCTGAAGAACGCGTCGCTGATGCCAACAAAGCCGCGACCCAGCAACCCACCAAGTACGGGTATGTTAATGCCGTGCAAGTCTACCCCTTCACCGATGGCGCGCTTTATCAACTCTATGCCGCGCCGGAGCGCGTGACCGACATCGCTCTGCAGCCGGGCGAGAAACTAACCGCCGTGTCGGCTGGCGACACCGTGCGCTGGGTCATTGGCGATACCGCAAGCGGCACCGGTGACAATCAGCGCACCCATGTTCTGGTAAAACCCTTCGCGCCGGGTCTTGCCACCAATGTCGTCATTACGACGGACCGGCGGACCTATCATTTGCAGCTTCAAAGCACCGAGAAGACCGCAATGGCGGCAATCTCCTGGACCTACAGCCAAGACCAGATCATCGCGCTTCGCCAGCGCAATGCTCAAGCCGAGGCAGTTACACCGGTCGCGTCGAATATCGCGCTCGAAAACCTTCGCTTTCGCTACTCAATCAGTGGCGACACACCGCCCTGGAGACCGACGCGAGCCTTCGACGACGGCAGCAAGGTCTATATTGAGTTCCCTCGTCGCATAGATCAGGGCGAGGCGCCACCACTCTTCATCGTCGGCGCAGATGGGAGCAGCGAGCTCGTCAACTATCGCGTGCGCGGCAACTATTACATCGTCGATCGGCTCTTCGCCGCGGCCGAACTTCGCCTCGGCACCAAGCGGCAGCAGGTGATCCGCATCAGCAGGATTGACGGCAGGCAACCGCAACGGCGGATCTCGCTCTTTCGCGGCAGCCGGCGAGGTGAGGACTCATGATCGAAAATTCCCGCTCTGGCATCCCGCCGAAACTGGATCCCGAGGAACTGCAGCTTCGGGCCTCTCCCCGCCGCGTGGTGCGGTTCAGGCGCGGTGTGATCATCGCGATCGCAGCGCTCGGATCCGGCGCTGTCTTCGGCGTTACCATGATCGCCCTCCAGGGGCCGGCCCTTCGCATCAGGGATCAGGCGGAAGATCTCTACAACACTGAGCGCAAACCAACCGCCGAGGGGCTCGATACGCTTCCCCATGACTATTCCGGCATGAAGCCGAAGCCTCCCGTCCTTGGGCTACCTTTGCCGGGCGACCTCGGCCGCCCCATCCTCGAGCGGCAGCGCCAGCTCGGCATCGTGCCGGGCCAAGACATCTCGGCCGAGGAGCAGCGTCTAGCGCAGCAGGCGATCGAAGCGCGTGAATCGCGGGTGCTTTTCCGCGTCGAAAATCGAGCTCAAAAGACAGATGTCGGAGAGAGCGTGCAAACTGCTCAGCATCCATTTGAGGCGCTTCCCCAATCCGAAGCAGGACGCGCGTCAGCCTCGGTGGCGGCGGCGGAAGGCGACCAGAACAATCAGCAGCGAAAGCTTGATTTTCTCAGCCAGCGGAGCACTGGCGGGATCTACAATCCGCATGCGCTGCAGACGCCGATCTCGCCATATCAACTGATGGCTGGCAGCGTGATTGCCGCCAGCCTGATCACCGGCATCAATTCCGATTTGCCGGGCCTTGTCGTCGCGCAAGTCACCGAAAATGTGCACGACACGGTCACGGGCAACATATTGCTGATTCCGCAGGGCTCACGTCTTATCGGCGTCTACGACAGCGTCGTCGCGTTCGGGCAAAAGCGAGCGCTGCTGGTCTGGCAGCGCATTCTGCTGCCCGACGGCTCGTCGGCCGAAATCGACAATCTGCCCGCGAGCGACACCGCCGGCTACGCAGGGCTGGAAGACGAAGTCGATTTCCACACTTGGCAGATGATCAAGGGAGTGGCGCTTGCCACATTGCTCGGTGTCGGCACAGAATTCAGCCTCGGCGAAAACGAGAGCGATCTGGTCAAGGCGATCCGGGAATCAGCCCAGCAGAACGCCAGTCGAGCCGGCCAGCGCATCACCGAAAAAAACCTCAATATCCAGCCCACCATCGTCGTCCGCCCAGGTTGGCCACTGCGCGTCATCGTGCACAAGGACATCGTGCTGCGGCCATACGCCAGTTGAGCAGGAGTTATCATGGCTGACCTGAAACTTGGAAAACTTCCGGACCGAACAGCTTCGAAGATCACCATTACCGTCAGCGCGGAGCTGAGCCAAACACTCAAGGAGTATGCTGCACTTTACCGTCAGACCTATGGTCAGTCTGAAACCGTGGCAGAACTCATCCCTTTCATGCTGGCGGCGTTTCTGGAAGGCGACCGAGCCTTTGCCAAGGCCAGAAAGGAACGTCTGCCGACGGAGCTTGCCGGAAAATCGTGACTCCTCCGCTAGGGCAGCTGGAACATTGCCTAGCTGTCGCGACCTACCTGCTCCTCGCGAAGCATAGGATCAAACACCTTGGAATGCAGGTATGCGCAAGAGATGATGTGGAAGGAGATACCGCGCAACAGCCTAAGTTTGCATTTTCGATTTGGTCGGCCGTGAACTATCCGCAAGCCATTGATCTGGCCTGTTGATTGAGGCGGATAGCGGCTTTGGAATTGCAGGATTAGCGGTATTTGGACGCTGTTTTCCTGCAATTCGGTTTTGCGATTCCCTTGTGGCGCGGAGCGTGATTCACTCGGTTCGGCGGCGGCGAATCGAGGGGACAGCGAATGTCCAGGCCACGCGAGAAGCGCGAGACGGGAGAGCAGGACCTGTTCCGCTCCCGGCTCGACCAAATCATCAACATGAAGCACGAGCTGGTGCGGCTGGCGCAGGCGATCGACTGGCCGGTGCTGGAGGAGCGTTTCGGCGCCGTCTATTCGGACGGCCCCGGCATGCCGCCGCTGCCGACCCGGCTGATGGCGGGGCTGGCGATCCTCAAGCACACCTTCAACCTGTCGGATGAGGTGCTGTGCGAGCGCTGGGTGGAGAACCCTTATTTCCAGTATCTCACCGGCGAGACGTTCTTTTGCCATACGCTGCCGTTCGACCGCTCCTCGATGACGCGTTGGCGCAGCCGTATGGGCGAGGAGCGGATTATGGTGCTGTTGCAGGAGAGCCTCAGCCTCGCGGTCAAGACCGGGGCGATGAAACCGGCCGACACGCGCCAGGTGATCGTCGACACCACCGTGCAGCCGAAGAACGTCATGTTCCCGACCGACGCCAAGCTCATCCATCGGGCACGCGAACGGCTGGTGCGGCTGGCCAAGAGGACGGGTCTCCATTTGCGCCAGAGTTATGTGCGGGTCGGCAAGCTGGCGCTGATCAGCCACCAGCGCTATGCCCACGCCAAGCAGTTCAAGCGGGCCAACAAGGCGCTACGCAAGCTCAAGACCTATCTCGGCCGGACCATTCGCGACATTGGTCGCCAGATCGCCGGCGATCAGGGGCTGGACGCGCTGTTCAAATGGCCGCTCTACCAGGCCGCCACCGTTCTCGAGCAACGCCAGCGCCAGCGCGGCCGCAAGATCTACAGCCTGCACGCACACGAGGTGGAATGCATCGGCAAGGGCAAGGCGCATGCGCCCTACGAGTTCGGGGTGAAGGTGTCGGTGGCCACCACGCTGAAGCGCTCCAGGGGCGGCCAGTTCGCCCTGCATGCAAAAGCACTGCCCGGCAATCCCTATGACGGCCACACGCTGGCAAGCGTCATCCCCGACATGGAAAAGACCATCGGCAACGAGATCGGCCGCATCCTCGCCGACGCCGGCTATCGCGGCCACAACGCACCGCAGAGCCACAAGCTCAGGGTCTTCACCGCGGGCCAGAAACGCCGCGTCACCCCAGCCATCAAGCGCCAGATGCGACGGCGGTCGGCGGTCGAGCCCGTCATCGGCCACATCAAGAGCGAACACAGAATGGGCCGCAACTACCTCGCCGGCCAGCAGGGCGACACCCTCAACGCCATCCTGGCCGCCGCCGGCTACAACTTCTCCCTCCTGCTCAGGTGGCTGAAGGGGTTTTTGTCGCTCTTGATTGCCCTGCTTCAAATCCGGCCGAAGCCGGTCGCCGCTTAGGGCTCGGATTGTTCACGGTCGACGATTTGATGCGGTAGTCGCCTATGAGCGGTCAAAACGAACGCAGCTGGTTCGCCGATCGACCAAACGGCGAGCGCACTGTGCTTTGCTCAGACCGCCACCGAGTGCCTCGCCGTTCCCCCTTTGAAATATGTATCGAACTTGGCCGCGATGGTTCGAATGAAGGGGCGACTTTCAGTCCGTACGAGGAAACTGTCACCATCGAATTCAAGCGCTCGGGCAGGATCGTGGAGTGCGATGGACCTCGAGCGATGAAGGAGCTGCTCGCCGGCTTTGCCGAACCGCTCCACCAGGTCGACTGCCGAGAAGGCAAAATCACACATCAGCCGCTCGATGATCCAGCCACGGACGCGATCGTCGTCGGAAAGGGCAACGCCGCGGACGGCAGCCAACCCGCCATCCGCAACCATGCGCCCGTACCCGGCAGTCGAAGCCATGTTCTGCACGTAGCCTTGGCGAAAACGACCGATGGACGAAGGGCCAAGTCCGATCAGTGTCGGGCAGCGATCCTCAGTGTAGCCCTGAAAATTGCGATGCAAAACCCCTGCGCGGGCCGCTATGGCCAGCGCATCGTCGGGCTTCGCGAAATGATCGAGTCCTATTGCCTCATATCCCTTGGCGACAATTGCCCGCGCCGCGAGTTGAGATTGGGCGAAACGCTCAGTGGGACTCGGCAGCCATGCCTCGTCGATCATCGTCTGATGCTTCTTGAACCAGGGCACATGTGCGTAGCCGAACAGGGCCATCCGGTCTGGCTCCAAGGTCAGTGCCTGCGCCACCGTGGAACAGATCGTCTCGCGTGTCTGATTCGGGAGCCCGTAGAGCAGGTCCAGATTGACCGATTCGACGCCCCGCGAACGAACCCCGTCGACGACTGCCTTGGTCTGCAAAAAACTCTGCTCACGATTAATTGCTTTTTGCACTTGCGGATCGAAATCCTGCACGCCGAGGCTCGCCCGCGTTACGCCGATTTGAGCAAGTGCATCAAGGCGCGCCTTGTCCATGTCGTTGGTTTCGATTTCGATGCTGACCGTAGCATCCGGGAGAAGGTCGAAGCTGTCCCGCAAGGCCGCTCCAAGAGCAACCATATCATCGGGCCTCAGAATAGTTGGCGAACCGCCACCGAAGTGGATTGCACGGACATGTGCCTTGCCGCTCACCAGACCGGCAATCGTGACGATTTCGGCATTCAGCGAGCGCAGATAAGCGGCCACCGGCTCATATTGGTGCGTCTGCTTGGTGTGGCAGGCGCAGAACCAGCAGAGCTTGTCGCAGTAAGGAATGTGCAGGTACAGCGAGATTTCGTCGCCGCTTTCCAGCGTCTCCAACCAGCCACGGTAAATGGCAGCATCGATCCCCGAATGGAAATGCGGCGCCGTCGGATAGCTGGTGTAGCGTGGGACGTTCTCGCTGAGTTTGACAGCTATTTCCGATTGCATCTCGCGTTCACCGTGTTGCCCGCCGGAACACTGCACGCATCGCTGAAGCAGACCCTGATCTCGATCAGCCGCGCTCATGGACAAACCGCCGCAGGATTTCTCTACCCTGGATGGGTATCCTGCCGGCAGTTAGGATCGGGTAAGGCGAACGCATGACCTTTCGGCAAGACATTCATAGTTCCGGCATTCCTGTTCTTTGCTTCCCTTGCGAGGCACGGCGTCGCGGTGTCTGCGGTGCGCTCGATCCAGACAATTTGGTTGGGCTCGCCAAGACTTGCTCGCGTCGCCGGATCGAGTCAGGAATGGAGTTGACCGGCGAGGCACAGAACGTCGACAGCTACTCCAACGTGCTTTCAGGCGTGGTAAAGCTATCAAAGAGCCTGTCGGATGGGCGCCAGCAGATCGTCGGTCTCCAGTTTGCACCGGATTTTCTGGGACGTCCTTTCAAGGAGGAAAGCTCGATCAATGCGGAAGCGGCAACAGCAGTCACGCTGTGTTCGTTTCCGCGAGCGGCCGTCGAACGGATGATGAAGGCGTCACGGGAATTCGAGCATCGCCTGCTCAAACAGACGCTGAATGAACTCGATGAGGCGCGCGAGTGGATGGTGACGCTGGGGCGCAAGACAGCTCCGGAAAAGGTGGCGACTTTTCTCCTCATGATGGCCCGGAATATCGATTCCAGTCTCGATGCGGCTTCCGGGTCGGCCTCCTTCGATCTGCCGCTGACGCGTGCCGAAATGTCTGATTTCCTTGGAATCACCAGCGAGACCGTGAGCCGCCAACTGACGCGATTGCGGGCTGACGGGGTGATTCGGATTGAGAACGCACGCCATGTGACGGTGGACAGCATAAGCCGTCTGGAGAAGCGCTGTGGCGGCGGACGCGAGCGGCCCTAAGCGGCGAGGCCATGTCGCATGACTCCGGGGCGGGCCGTGTTTGCCTTTTAATGCGATGTCGCCGCGCCTTCGACGAAGCGGCGTCACGGTTGTCGAGACAAACAGCTTTCGGGCTTTGATAGGAACGTGACCAATCGCCAGGTGTGTTTCGGCACATACCGGCGAAGCATGGTCCTTAATCTGCCACGGCTCGGCGGAACGATCGCGTTCGTTTCCAATGGGATCCGAACAACGTTTGGCAGGGCATCGGCAATAGCATCCAACGCGCGCAGAGCCTCAGCTTTCGCCTCAGCGATCGCGTCTGCGCCCGCCCAACCCAGGGAACGCCTTCCATGAGGGAGTGAGCCCGCGCTGCGTTCCTCGTTCATTCGCCACCTGCTGATTGCGCCGCACAAAATCGTGCGGCCTGACATAGATCAGGGCGAGGGGGCGGCGGCTGCGCGATTAGTGCGCTGCGGATTTGGCATCCACCAGATTCGAGATCGGGATCTGCAATGAAATTCGGCACAGAGATCGTCCTTCTAAGCGTGTTCGCTTTTGCGGCCCTGGTGGCCGCCGGCTTCGGCGTGGATGAACCTTTCCGCCGACACATGTGGGTGTTGTTCTTCGCAGTGGCTGGTTTCACTGCGATCCTGTTGCGCAACACGGAGTTCAGGCCAGCAGCTCCGATTGACCCATCCGCTTACATGGATGGTCCGATCCGCTACGGCGCGATCGCCACCGTGTTCTGGGGTGTCGTCGGCATGCTGGTCGGCGTGGTGATCGCGCTGCAGCTCGCCTACCCCGATCTCAACATCCAGCCCTGGTTCAATTTCGGTCGTTTGCGGCCGTTGCACACATCCGGTGTCGTTTTCGCCTTCGGCGGCAACGCGCTGCTTTGCACGTCTCTGTATGTCGTGCAGCGCACCTGCCGCGCGCGCCTCTTCGGCCGTGATCTCGCCTGGTTCGTCTTCTGGGGCTACCAGCTGTTCATCGTCATGGCCGCGACCGGCTACCTGCTCGGCATCACCGAGGGCCGCGAGTACGCCGAACCCGAATGGTATGTGGATGTCTGGCTGACCATCGTCTGGGTCGCCTACCTCATTCTGTTCCTTGGCACGATCCTGAAGCGCAAGGAACCGCATATCTACGTGGCCAACTGGTTCTACCTGTCGTTCATCGTGACCATCGCGATGCTGCATGTGGTCAACAACCTGTCCATACCAGTCTCGTTCCCGGGCTCCAAGAGCTACTCCGCCTTTTCAGGGGTCCAGGACGCCTTGACGCAATGGTGGTACGGCCACAACGCGGTCGGCTTCTTTCTCACCGCCGGCTTCCTCGGCATGATGTATTATTTCGTGCCCAAGCAGGCGAACCGGCCAGTCTATTCGTACCGGCTGTCGATCGTCCATTTCTGGGCTATCATCTTTCTCTACATCTGGGCCGGGCCGCATCACCTGCACTACACCGCCTTGCCCGATTGGGCGCAGACGCTCGGCATGGTGTTCTCGATCATGCTGTGGATGCCGTCCTGGGGCGGCATGATCAACGGCCTGATGACGCTGTCCGGCGCCTGGGACAAGCTGCGCACCGATCCGATCATCCGCATGATGGTGATGGCCGTCGCCTTCTATGGCATGTCGACCTTCGAAGGCCCCATCATGGCGATCCGGGCGGTCAATTCGCTGTCGCATTATACCGACTGGACCATCGGGCACGTCCATTCGGGTGCGCTCGGCTGGGTCGGCATGATCTCGTTCGGCGCGATCTACTACATGGTCCCGAAGCTCTGGAACCGTCAACGGCTCTACTCGCTGAGGCTCGTCACCTGGCACTTCTGGCTGGCGACACTCGGGATCGTCGTCTACGCCGCGGTGATGTGGGTGTCCGGCATCATGCAGGGCCTGATGTGGCGCGAATATGGCGAGCAGGGCTTCCTGGTCTACTCCTTCGCCGAAACCGTCGCCGCCATGCACCCCTACTATGTCCTGCGCGCCATCGGCGGCGCCATGTACCTCTCCGGCGCCCTGATCATGGCCTGGAACATCACCAGGACCATCCTCGGCCACCAGCGCGAGGAGGAGCCGATGCCGAGCCCCGTCGCCATCCGACCTGCGCGATCAGGAGCCAGGTAATGGGCTTGATGGACAAACACGCAATCATCGAGAAGAACGCCACGCTTCTTCTCGTTGGCTCGCTGCTCGTGGTGACGGTCGGCGGCATCGTCGAGATCGCGCCTCTCTTCTATCTCGACAACACGATCGAGAAGGTGGAAGGCATGCGCCCCTATTCGCCGCTCGAACTTGTCGGGCGCAACATCTATATGCGCGAGGGCTGCTACCTCTGTCATAGCCAGATGATCAGGCCGTTCCGCGACGAAGTTGAGCGCTATGGCCACTACAGCCTGGCTGCCGAGTCCATGTACGATCACCCCTTCCAGTGGGGATCGAAGCGCACCGGGCCGGATCTCGCCAGAGTTGGCGACCGCTACTCGAATGCATGGCATGTCGCGCATCTTACCGACCCGCGCTCGGTGGTGCCGGAATCGATCATGCCGAGCTATGGGTTCCTGAAAGACACGCCGATCGACGTGAAGGATTTCTCGACGCATCTGGTCGCCAACAGGCTTGTAGCCGTCCCTTACACCGATGACATGATCGCCCACGCCAATGCGGATCTGGCGGCGCAGGCCGATCCCAATGCCGACACATCAGGCCTTGAGGCGCGTTACCCAAAAGCCAAGATCGGCGACTTCGACGGCAACCCGCAACAGGTCACCGAAATGGATGCCCTGCTCGCCTACCTGCAGATGCTTGGCACACTGGTCGACTTCAAAAATTACGACGAAGCCGCCGGCTACCGCTGAGGAGAACGCTGATGACCTACAATTTGATGCGGGCGTTTGCCGACAGCTGGGGCCTGGTTGCGATGGCGCTGTTCTTCGTGGGGTGCATCGCCTTTGCCCTACGCCCCGGCAGCCGAAGGCTGGCCGACGAAGCGGCCCGCATTCCGCTCGAGGACGAGTGATCATGAGCGACGAGCATATCGATGAAATCTCTGGCGTCTCGACCACCGGCCACGAATGGGATGGTATCCGGGAGCTGAACAACCCGCTTCCCAGATGGTGGGTTATCACTTTTTACGTCACCATTGTCTGGGCGATAGGCTACACCATTGCCTATCCAGCATGGCCTCTGTTGCACTCGGCGACAACGGGTGTGCTCGGCTATTCCAGCCGCAACGAGGTCAGGAACGAGCTGACCGCGGCTGAGGCCGCCAAGGGCAAATATATCTCGGCGGTGGAGTCCAAGAGCGTCTCGGAAATCGCCGCGGACGACGGCCTGCGCGAATTCGCAATCGCCGCCGGTGGCGCCGCTTTCAAGGTCAATTGCGTACAATGTCATGGCTCCGGCGCCCAGGGTTCCAAGGGCTTTCCCAATCTCAACGACGACGACTGGCTGTGGGGCGGCAAGGCCGAGCAGATCCAGCAGACGATTACGCACGGCATCCGCTTCGCATCCGATCCGGACACGCGCCTGTCGGAAATGCCGGCCTTCGGCGACATCATTACCGCCGACCAGATCGCACAAGTCAGCGCCTACGTGGCCAGCCTTTCCGGCAAGGTCCGCGATGCAAGTCTGATCCAACCCGGCGCCAAGGTCTTTGCCGAGAATTGCGTGGCCTGTCACGGCGACAATGCAAAAGGCAACAGGGAATTCGGCGCCCCCGACCTGACCGATGCGATCTGGCTCTATGGATCCGGTGAGACAGCCATCGCCGCACAGGTCCGTGCGCCAAAACAGGGCGTCATGCCGGCCTGGGTTGGCCGTCTCGGCGAGATCAAGGTCAAGGAACTTGCAGTTTATGTCCATTCGCTTGGCGGCGGAGAATAGGAATGGAAGGTCCTATTCTTCGGTCCCCCCTGCCAAGCGGACGAGGCCCGGCGTGAGCCGGGCCTCGACACCATCCCTAATGCGATCTGCACAACCCGGCAAGGCTATCCTACGGCGAGGCTTTACGACAGGTGCCCCTGACATTGGCTGGGAAAGTGGAGTTGCACATGCGTGACAAGACGCAGTTGACAGGGCTCGAAACAGAAACTGTCAATTCCGCCAAAACCCGCAAGCCGCTTTATGCCGCGCGTCAAAAGATCTTTCCGAAGCGCGCCTCGGGCAACTTTCGTCGCTTCAAATGGCTGGTGATGACGATCACACTTGGCATCTATTACCTGGCTGCGTGGCTGCCTTGGGCTCGCGGTCCATTTGCCCCGGACCAGGCAGTCCTGCTCGATCTCGCGAACCGGCGCTTCTACTTCTTCTTCATCGAGATATGGCCCCAGGAATTCTTCTATGTGGCCGGCCTCCTGGTCATGGCGGGCGTCGGTCTTTTCCTGATCACCTCGACTGTCGGCCGTGCCTGGTGCGGCTATGCATGCCCTCAGACGGTGTGGGTCGATCTGTTCCTCGTCGTCGAACGTGCGATAGAGGGCGACCGTAACGCTCGCATGAAACTCGATGCAGGCCCCTGGACCGCCCGCAAGCTGATGCTGCGCTTATCGAAGCACGCCGTCTGGCTGGTCATCGGTGCGGCGACCGGCGGCGCCTGGATTTTCTATTTTGCCGATGCGCCGACGCTGGTTGGCGAACTCTTCACCGGCACCGCGCCACCCGTCGCCTACATCACTGTCGCCGTGCTGACGGCTACCACCTACACGTTCGGCGGTCTGATGCGCGAGCAGGTCTGCACCTACATGTGCCCATGGCCGCGCATCCAGGCAGCGATGCTCGACGAAAGTTCTCTCACCGTCACCTACAATGACTGGCGCGGCGAACCGCGTTCTCGCCACGCCAAGAAGGTCCTTGCCGCAGGGCTGCCGGTCGGTGACTGCGTCGACTGCAATGCCTGCGTCGCGGTCTGCCCGATGGGGATCGACATCCGCGATGGCCAGCAGATGGAATGCATCACCTGCGCGCTGTGCATAGACGCCTGCGACGGGGTCATGGACAAGCTCGGCAAGGAGCGCGGGCTGATCTCCTATGCGACACTGTCCGACTACAACGCCAACATGATGCTGGCGACCGCGGGCGGCTCCAGTTCAGTCAACCCGTCGCAGGTCAGGACCGCTGATGGCCTGTTCTCCGACAAGGTGGCGCATTTCCATATCCGCAAGATCTTTCGGCCACGCACCTACGTCTACATGGGTATCTGGTCGCTGATCGGCCTGGGTCTGCTCTATTCGCTGCTGACGCGCGATCGGCTCGAAGTCAACGTGCTGCATGATCGCAATCCGCAATTTGTCACGCTGTCCGACGGCTCGATCCGCAACGGCTACACCGTCAAGCTGCTCAACATGATCCCCGAGCCAAGGACGATCGTTGTCGCGATTCAAGGCTTGCAGGGCGCCGAGATGAGCGTGGTCGGCGACGACATCCCGGAAGGCCGTTCTTTTGCCATTCCGGTCGAACCCGACCGCCTGAAAATGCTGAAGGTCTTCGTGCGCCAGCCGGCGGATCAAATCCAGGGCACAGCGCAGACCTTCAAGTTCCGTGTCGAGGACAAGGCGAGCTTCGAGGCGGACGAATACACCGCCACCTTCAACGCGCCGGAGACTGCCAGATGACCGCTAACGCTGAAAAACCCCGCGTATTCACCGGCAGGCACATGCTGGCCATCATCCTAGCCTTTTTCGGGGTGGTCATCGCGGTCAATCTGACGATGGCAACGCTCGCCAACACGAGCTGGACCGGCCTTGTCGTCGAAAACACCTATGTGGCGAGCCAGCAGTTCAACAAGAAGGCCGAGGAGGGGCGGGCGCAGGCAGCGCTCGGCTGGACCGGCAAGCTGACCATCGCATGGGGCGAGGTCCGCTATAGCCTTACCGACGCCGTCGGCAAGCCGATTGCCTTGCATGGCGTCAAGGTGCTGTTTCGCCATCCCGCCTACGAGAAAGAGGACAAGGCGGTCAACCTCGCCCTCGCCTCCGGCCAGGAATTCGCAGCCCAGCACATGCCGAAGGATGGCGTCTGGATCGTCGAAGTCGACGCTGACGCCGGTCTGGCCGAGCCCTACCGCGAAGTCCGCAGGATCATGATTTCCCATGGAGCGCTGAAATGAGTTGTTGTGCACCGGGCGCCGAAATGGCGCTTGATCTGGGCAGCACCACGTCGGTCCTGCCGTCTAGTCAAGAGATCAGGCTGGCGAGCCGATCGCTTGGAGATGATCTCCGCCAAACCGATCTTTCGGTGCCGAGCGTTCATTGCGCAGCTTGTATCCAGACGATCGAGACGGCGTTGGGAACGCTCGATCGCGTCGAGAGCGCCCGCGTCAACCTGTCGACGAAACGGGTCTCGGTCCGCTGGCGTGGCGACGAGGTTCCACCGTTCGTCGCCGCGCTTGGACGGCTCGGCTACCAGGCGCATCTCTTCGCCCCCGAGATTGATGAAAAGGACAGGACGCTTTCGGAGTTGATCCGCGCCGTCGCGGTTGCCGGGTTCGCGGCGGGCAATATCATGCTGCTTTCGGTCTCTGTCTGGTCCGGGGCCGAAGGGGCTACCCGCGACCTGTTTCACTGGGTCTCCGCATTGATCGCCATCCCAGCGCTCGCCTTCGCCGGCGGCATCTTCTTCCGCTCGGCCTGGAATGCACTGCGCCACGGCCGCATGAACATGGACGTGCCGATCGCGGTCGGAGTGTCGCTCGCTTACGCCATGAGCCTCTATGAGACGATCAACCATGGCGACCACGCCTATTTCGACGCGTCGGTTTCGCTGCTTTTTTTCCTTTTGATCGGCAGGACGCTGGATCACGTGATGCGCGAACGTGCCCGCACCGCGGTGAAAGGCCTGTCGCAGCTGGCCGCACGCGGCGCCATGGTGCTGCGCGGCGATGGCGCGCGCGACTATCTGCCGGTTGGCGAGATCGAACCGGGGATGCAGCTGCTGATCGCGGCCGGTGAAAGGATCCCCGTCGACGGCAAGATCATCCACGGAGCGTCTGATCTCGACTGCTCGCTGGCCTCAGGCGAAAGCGCGCCGAAAAACGTGGCGCCGGGCGAAGCCGTGCAGGCCGGCGTGCTCAATCTTACCGGCCCGCTGACGATCGAGGCGACCGCCGCCGCGAAGGATTCGTTCCTCGCCGAAATGGTTCGGCTGATGGAAGCCGCAGAGGGCGGTCGCGCGCACTATCGCCGCATCGCTGATCGCGTGTCGGCACTCTACGCGCCCGTGGTTCATCTCACCGCCTTCGTGACATTCCTGGGTTGGATGGCGGCGACGGGCGACTGGCACCGGGCGATGACGATCGCCATTGCCGTTCTGATCATCACCTGCCCGTGCGCGCTCGGCCTCGCCGTACCGATCGTTCAGGTGGTCGCCGCGCGGCGTCTGTTCGAGAACGGCATCATGGTCAAGGACGGTTCGGCCATGGAGCGCCTGGCGACGATTGATAACGCAGTGTTCGACAAGACCGGAACGCTCACGCTCGGACAACCCCGGCTCCTCAATGCATCGTCGATCGATCCGGCCATGCTGGCAATCGCGGCAGACATGGCCGCGCACTCGCGTCACCCGTTTTCAAAGGCCATAACCGGCTTTGCCGCTCCTGGCGGGCAACACAAATTCGATGCCGTCACAGAGCATCCGGGGTTCGGGATCGAAGCCACTGTCGCCGGAAGCATCTGGCGGCTGGGTCGACGCGGATGGGCTGGATGGAAGGCCCGGACCGGTGGTGAAGGCAACCATGGCTATGGCGGAACGGTGCTGACAAAAGACGGGTTCATTGTCGCGACCTTCGATTTCGAGGATGCGCTGCGCGCCGACGCGGCGGCGGCGATCAAGCGATTGAACGATACTGGGGTGTCGATGCAAATGCTGTCGGGCGATACCGCAGGTGCCTGCGGTGAAGTTGCAAGAATGCTGGGTGTCGAGGACTTCGTTCCGTGCCTGCTGCCGTCGGGCAAGGTCGAGCGCATCGAGACCCTGGCGAAAGACGGACACAAGGTTCTGATGGTTGGCGACGGCCTCAACGACACGCCGGCGCTGAGCGCGGCGCATGTCTCGATCGCTCCGGCCACCGCCGCCGACATTGGCCGCAATGCCGCCGACTTCGTATTCCTGCGCGAAAGCCTTCTGGCAGTGCCTCTCGCGCTGGACGTCTCGCGCAAGGCGGGACACCTGATCCGCCAGAACATCGCGATTGCGATCGTCTACAATGCCGTCGCCGTGCCGATCGCCATCCTGGGCCACGCCACGCCTTTGTTAGCGGCGATTGCCATGTCTGCCTCATCGGTGCTTGTTATTGGAAACGCATTGCGCTTGCACGGCTTCGGGGCGAATGCGACGCTGCAAGTTATTCAAAAAGTCGGACGCTCCGCAGTCAGCTATTCGGCATAATCCTCGTGACGACGTTGCTCTATCTCATACCAGTGGCCCTTTTTCTGGGTGCACTGGGTGTGTCCGGCTTCGTCTGGGCATTGCGAAGCGGTCAATACGAAGATCTCGACGGAGCCGCCGAGCGGATACTAATTGATCGGGACGACAAACCGGAACGCTGATTTCAATCCGCTGTGCATAAGATGCGCGGATCGCGCTCGTCAGTCGAGCCGGCTCGGTCGGGAACAAGCTGTCCATGCTCCATGCTCCATGCTCCATGCTCCATGCTCCATGACCATCTTGACCTAAGCTGCACACTACATTTGTGAAAAGCCTCTGTCGTGCGAAGGACTGCCTCCCATTGCACCCAGTATGAGGCGTGTGATGCCACGAGAGTACCTCGCGTGGCCGGACGAGAGCTTGGCAATGTGCGCACGGGTTCCAAAGTGGAACGTCACGGTCGATCACCTGACCGTGAACCGCCAGTGCCGATTGGTCATGTCTGGCTGATCCAGATCAGGGTCATACTCATCGGCGTGGTCTATTGACCAGTCTTCGACGGAGAAATGCATGACTTACGGAAAGATTGGTCGTCATTATCAGCACCTTCACGGTTCTGGGTTTTCTGTCGTGTGGTCGGCCATGCCTTGTGCTTACGGCGCAGCCATTAGCTGACCGGCGTCGTGTGTATCTCGCTTGCTGGCTGACCATCCGCGTGGCTTGCGCGGACAGGGGGCCGATCAACAGCTTTCGCCTTTGATGGGTTGTGTGCGTCGTTGCCGATCCATCCCGATTCCCGGCCCGCGCCTTGAGGCTATGCGACGGTACCGGAACCCAGCGCACGTCACGCGGTTCCGCGCGCGTGGTGTCCGCTCGTCACGACGATGAACGAACAAGCGGCTGGAGTACCATGAACACCGTACACATCATCGACTGCCACAATGCAAATGACTACTTCGCCGACAGGCAAGAGGGACCGATCGTGCAGCACTTGTTAAAGGCTGTCAACATCCGCGCGGAGCTCCAAATGGCGTTGAACCGAACGAAATTTGGTGAGGCTGTAGTACGAGCGATGGAGGCGGAGTGCGACGTGCTTCACATCGCCGGGCACGGCAATGGTGACGGGATCGCTTCGTCCAGTGGGCGAAGTGGCCTTCTTTGGGCTGACTTCGTAAAAATGTTCCAGGGCTCGCATCCAGCGCCGAAGATCCTCGTGATGTCAACGTGCTGCGGAGCATCATCGGGGTTGGGACGTGCGTTTTCGAAATCGATCAACCGTCCGAAGTTGATCATTGGTTCGAGTGACGCGCGCTATTTCGACGACTATGTCGCCGCGTGGGCTTTGCTCTATCGGCGACTGAATTGCAAGGACATCGACATCGAAGCCATGCAGCAGGTTCTTGATGAGATATGCGCGGTCGTGGATAAAAGTTTCCGCTACCTTGGCTGGGATGACGAGAGAGAGCGCTACGTTCGATACCCTCACCCTCGCAAGAGAGCCCGCTTCGACGTCGTGGAGCGTGAGTAGTATGCGCAAGGGTTCCAGGTGGAATGTGGCGATCGATGCGGCGCGGCCGTCGCTGACCAGCGTCGCGAGTGTCTCGCTTGCTGGCGGCGATCTGCGCGGCTGCGCGGCGAAAGGGCGGGATCGGTTAGCCGCATCCACCTCTGAGCGCTTTGAGTGCTTCGTTGCCGATCGATGCGAATCTCCCGGCCCAGCGCCTTTAGGCAATGCGGCGGGCACGGAGCTCATGTCACTCGGCTCAGTTCCACCGTTACACGAGGATAGGCGACCGGATGGCGGCACGCTGATGGGCTCTGACGATAATTTTGACATCGTTGTCGTTGGAGCCGGCCCGGTCGGCCTTTCGTTCGCTGCGTCGCTTGCCCAAAGCGAACTCAAGGTGGCAGTTGTTGAACAGAACACATTCGATAGTCTGGCGAATCCGGCTTTCGATGGTCGCGAAATCGCGCTGACCAACGCTTCGATCAGAACCCTTCGCGAGCTCGGCGCCTGGGATGTCATCCCGGCTTCGGACAAATCAGCACTTCAAGGCGCGCGCGTGCTCAACGGCTCGAGCGCATTCGCTCTTCGTTTCGATCCTCCCAGCAACTCTGGAGAACCGCTGGGGGTTTTGGTTCCAAATTGCCGGATCCGCGAGGCGCTGTTCAAAATCGTCCGCTTGCAGGATCGCGCCCGGCTGTTGTGCGGCCACTCGGTCGTCGATGCAACAAACAGCCAAGAAGGAGCAGTCGTAACGCTCTCTAATGGCGCGCGTTTAACTGCTCGGCTGGTTGTTGCCGCGGATTCGCGTTTGTCCGCCACGCGTGATCTGCTAGGCATCGGCGCCGATATCAACCGGCTTGGCCACTCGATGCTGATTTGCCGAGTGAGGCACGAGCGCGCCCACCACCAGATCGCCATCGAATGGTTCGATCACCATCAGACGATAGCGATATTGCCCCTCGCGGAGGGCATGTCGTCGCTGCTGCTCACATTGCGCTCAAACGAGGCCTATAGACTGCTTGCCTTCGATGATGATTTGTTCCTGTCGGAGTTGACGAAACGGTGTCGAGGGCGCCTTGGAAAAATGACCTTGGCAAGCAAGCGCCACACCTATCCGCTGGTCACGACCTGGGCGCACAAATTCCGGGCGCCGAGCGCCGCACTCATCGGCGACGCTGCCATCGGCATGCACCCGGTGACCGCTCACGGATTCAACATCGGTCTCAGCAGCCAGAAGCAACTCGCCCGTGGAATCATGACTGCGTGCCGCGACGGCCGCAATGTTGGCGACCCCGACATGCTGCATATATACGAAAGGCGGCTGCGCCTGTCGGCGGCGCCGCTCTACCATGCAACGAACATATTGGTTGGACTCTACTCCAGAGACCACCTGGCGGCACGGCTTGCAAGGCATCTGGGGCTTCGCTTTGCCCAACATGTTCCCCTTGTCCGGCATGGGATTTCGGCGGAGCTCCAGCGGTGATACTGCACCAGCAGTCGCATTTTTGCGCGTGCTGGGCGAGCGATGAGAGAGTGCATGATGCACCGGAGTAATCCTGCTCCCCGACGCTGATCTCCGATTGAAGAATTAACCCGTCCTTCAGGGGGGCTGCATAGGCTGCGGACAAGCAGGAGTAAGCAAGCTGACCCGTCCAGCCTTGGAAAAAGAAGATCCGCTGGAGGCGAGAATCCTTCAGGACCAGCTCGCTGATCTGAGGGCAGGCCTTTTCGTCTCAATGCCGATAAGCATTGTGCTGTCCGGGCTGATTTTGACCGTGCAGGCCCTTTCCGGGAACGGTCTTGCTGGCGCGGCCTGGTTTTCGGTCGTTAATGCGATAAATGCCGCCCGCCTTGCACTCGCCCGTCATCAGCTGAAGGAACCCGGAGTCCAGGATGATCTGACACGGGTTTGGCTGCGGCTTCGCTGGTTTGGCAGGCTTGCTCTTCTGGCGGGATTCACCTGGTCATTCCTTGCCGTCCTAACGGCTGGATACACGACGTCTCAAGCATCGCTGCATCTAATAATTCTGGCGGGCATTTCAGCTGGCGCGGTCACGTACGGCAGCTCATATGCTGCGGCAGCGATATGCTTCATCACACCGCCACTCCTCATTGCCGCCGCATGTTTGCTGACGAAGGGAGCCCCGGAAAACTACATTCTGGCTTTTGCCGTCCTGCTTTTCGAGGGCGGCCTGGTTCGATCCTCGTTCGTTGGACAAGCGCGCTTCCGTGACGCGAGCCGCCTGAGACATCAAGCCGAGCGGCTTGCCGCGGAAATGGAGCGCAATTCCAGGGAGGACCATCTTACCGCGCTCCTCAACAGGCGGGGCCTCGAACATGCAATCGATCAGTTTGAGAACACCGATGGACCCTTTGTGGCCATGCTGATTGATCTGGACGGGTTCAAATCTGTCAACGATACCTACGGTCACAGAACGGGTGACGAGCTGCTTGCCAGGATCGCCCGCCGAATAGAGGAAGAAGCACCGGAGGGCTCAACGCTCGCCCGCATCGGTGGGGATGAATTCGTGCTGGTTTTTTCTTCGCGAAAGAATTCTCCTTCTCCCACCAATCTCGCGTCCAATCTCATAGCCAAGCTTGCTCGCCCCTATCCTGGGATCGCATCAGTCCGCATTGGAGCGTCTATAGGAATCTACTTGGCTGAAAACCCCGGACTAACGGAAATGTTGTTGCGGGCCGACATCGCCCTTTACACAGCTAAGCGCCGCGGCAGGAATGAATTTTGTCTGTTCGATGCCGAGCTAGCCCGGGAGTTGCAACGCCGCCAGTCAATCGAACGCGATCTTCATTCGGCGATAACGATGAGAAGCTTGGTCGCTTGGTTTCAGCCAATCGTAAGACTCGAAACTGAAGCCGTCGTCAGTTTTGAAGCCTTGCTAAGATGGTCTCACCCGCTTCACGGTCCCATTTCTCCGCCCGAGATCATGACAGCGGCACGCGAAACTGGAATGCTTCAGCTGCTAACTCAAACGGTATTCGCCGACTGTTGCGCTCTTATCGAGGGCTTGGTCAAAGCTGACCGTCGTGATGTTCGTGTGGCGATGAATGTTTCACCGTGCGAGTTGGAAGCTGGCGATATTGACGAGATGATTCTTAATGGTCTGGCGGCAAAAGACCTCCCTGCAACGATGTTCGACATCGAGATTACCGAAGAAGCCCCAGTGGATCCGGACAGAGTGGATGAAAAGCTCGCCCGGCTTTCACATGCTGGCATTTCTATCGCGCTCGATGACTTCGGCACCGGTTTTTCGACGTTGGCATCGCTCAAGGACAGTCGGATCAGGAAGGTGAAAATAGATCAGGGCTTCGTTCGCGGCTTAGCCAAGTCCCGGGAGAATCGGCTGCTTGTCAAAGCGGTGATTGATCTTGGTAGGACGCTCGGGATCGAGGTCATGGCCGAGGGCGTTGAAACAGAGGCAGATCGGCAAACTCTGTACAAGCTTGGCTGCAGAACCGCGCAGGGCTTCCTGTTCTCTAAGGCAGTGCCTCTCCATTTGGCACTTGATTCGGTAGTAAAAGAGCACGCGAAGGAGTTGTGACCGGCCTCTCCGTCCGTGCTGCTCGCGGAACTTTCATGTGGGGTGGACCTGACGCGCGAAAGCCGTTTCGGACGGTAGAGTTATTACGGGGGCGAAACTGAGCACGTGGTTTGGATAGCAGCAATCCGGTCCACCGGCGCACATGCAGCGGCTTCATACAAGCGTTCAAGTTGCGAGATGAGCTTGAGTGAACGACGTCGGAGAATTGCGTCCTTTGGACGCTGGTTTCGCGGTTCCCGTAGGATTCGATTACGGGAAGCGTTCTTGGCTGCTTCTCGGCTCAGCGCTCATCGGGATGAACAACGTACCCGCGGTCAAGGTCTTCGCGACCTCAACCCAGTCACCATCCCGCAACAGCAGCGGTCGGGTCCTGATCAAGCGCTCAGCCTCAGCACAGGTGCTGGAGCAACGGTAGAGCGCGGAAAACGTGTATCGGAATGCGCTGGCTCACCATAGGAAGCTGCCACGGCATGTCGAATGTCCCCAGGGGGCGGACCGTTCCCTTGCATTTGTCTCGATGACGGGCTCTCAAAGCTAAAGCCAAGAGAGCTTTATAAAAATCGCACCCGATCGGCTGCGCAACGACGACCAGCTGAGGCCCGATCGGGTGCTAAGGTCGTGCCAAAAAAGGCGCGTCACTGTCGCATTTCTAGCCGGCTTGCGATCGGACGTCATCTCTTGGCGATCGCTGCCCCTTCTCTCAAATGCGCTTAGCGGCGCCGATGGCGAATAGCGCAAGCTTTTCCACCCGTTTCTACTCCACTACCGAGACTCGTCACCAACCTCCTTTTATTCGCTTCCATATGGCCCATCCTGTCTCCAATCGAGGAGGAGCGCGAACATGGGCCAAGCCGTAGAACGTCTCAGTCTCGGGAATTCTTCTGCTCGCCAAACTGCCGTTGTCGCCGGCACCATATTTGGCAGGGTGACAGTGCACGACAAGATATCAGGCGTTCTTGTCTGGGCTGAACTATGCTTGCAAGCCATAACCCAAAAATCGCCGATCCCTTTGAATTCGAGCCGGATGAATGGGTGTTTCAAAATTTTTGGCGGTTTTAGGCAGAACCCTCCGATGGCCCGCGTACCGGTCAAGCTTCGTGAGCACTTTAGGTTCGTCGATCAGGCATAGGTTTCTTTCCCATGCCACATGCTGGCCGTTTGCCTAGTTCGGAAGCCCTCGAGAGGCGTTGCTCGTCTTGGTATGGCGTCGCCCCTTTTTCCGATCCATCGGCCACGGAGCTAGAATGGTGTCTAGCTGTTGCCGCCTACTTGGTCATCCGGCATGGAGATGCCTATATACCGACCTTCGAAAGGCTGGAATACGAGGTCGAACAAATGCGGCGGAAGCTCGGAAATCGCGAGCGAGCGCAGCGCGTGCTGGCCACGCTCAACCTAAATGGCTCGGACAGCTGGAGCCGTGAGGTTGGTTCTCAAGGCCTGGATGGCGCCGCAATCACATTCGCCCGGGCGGGGTAAAAGCGATTTTTTGGAGCCACTCGCGCTTTTGCGCTAACGAAGGTCCCGCGCCGTATTTGGGCCGGATCCATTTGTGGCCCATCAGAGAAGCAATTACCTTCTCCGGCGCCTCAACTGCCGTCAGCCGGTCCTCGAAAGTGTGTCGCAGGCTATAAAGACTATGCTCGGAAGTCGGCAGAAGTTCCTTGCTGGCGAGCACCTTGTTGACGAGCGCTGAAAGTGACGCGGCCTTGTCGCGATAACGAGGAAAGCCGTCCGGATGGAGCTTGATGGCTGCAAGTGCGCCGCCAACCAAGGGAATGTCACGGGCTGAATGACCGGTCTTCAAGCGACGGCCATTGGGGCGCACCCGCACATGCGGGATTTCTCGATCGAGGTGGATTGTTTCGGTGGTGAGGTTTGCCGCTTCAGAAAGCCTGAGTCCGGTATCGGCAATCACATAGATTAGATGGCGGGCTTCGTCATTGAGTCCGTCGAGCGCGCCTTCAGCGAGTATCTTCTCCTGAATGAACTCCGCTGTGAACGCAGCGCGTTGCCCGGGGACGGCGCCGGAAAGACGCAGGTTTCGAAAAACCGGCTCCAGCTTGAGCTGGTGAGTCAGATCGACGACGCGCAGCATTTTCGAAACATGGCCGATGTCCTTGTTGGCCGTACCGATATCAAGTCCATCCTCAACGATCCGCTTTTGCCACCACTCGCGGAACGCGATTGCGTCGTCCCGAGTGAGGCTTGCGATCTCCTTGTCGCCAATGACTCCAACCAGATTGGCAACTGCGCGCTTTTTGGGGTTACGCCATTTCTTGATTTGGTTGGGCGACATGGTCAGCAAGTTCTGTTGCTCGATCGTCTCGAATTCCTTGATAAGACCGCTCAGGCGGACCGCTGGCCGCTTCTCCCCACCCATGACGGCCGAGACGTCCTGCGCGTCCTCGATCGATTTTTTGTCGAGGAGCAGCTTGATACGGGCCATGAGTTCGTCGAGCGGCCCCGCTGCTAGTTCCTCGTTAGTGCGATAGGCCAATCCAAATGACCGCGCGCGCTTCCTCGCGGCTTCGAAACGCAGCCCCGCCTCGGCGGATTGGCCTTCCCGCAGTCTACGCCAATACGCCTCCAGCCCCGCGCCGAGGCTTTGCACTGCATCTCGCGCCCGTACACCGCGGGGATCGTCAGCCACGGCGACGCCCGTGGAAATGCGTACTAGGCAGCGGCGATCAAACGCCGCGAATTCCTTCGGCACCCTGCGGACGAGATACCAGATGCCTTCACGTTTATGCGGCTTTGGCGCTGCGGAACGTCGCATTATCTTTCTCTAATGTTACACAGTTTGTTACACAGTCTAAGATATGTTTCGCTTCGTGCTGGTCAAGCGCAACAAGGAAGCTTTTGAAAGGAAAGGATTTTTATGGAAGCTAAATGGCGGAGAGGGAGGGATTCGAACCCCCGATACCCTTGCGAGTATGCCGCATTTCGAGTGCGGTGCATTCGACCACTCTGCCACCTCTCCGCGAGGTCATGGTCGGCCGTTGCCGGCGCGGCGCACTAGATAACGGCTGGCTGCCGCAGTTACAAGGCCTTATTCGACCGATTTCCCGCTTCTTGGAAAAGCGTCGGCGAGGCGACGACGATCTTCGCCGGCAACGCGGCTCGCGGCATTCTCCGAGAGCAGGGTCCGCTTGCCTTGACTCTTTCGCAACCTTCGGTTAGGGACAGCCCGCATTCGGCGTGGGGGCTTCTCCGCGCCGCTTGTTTTTTGAACCCGCAGACTGACAAAAAGACGGCCGAACCGCTTCAAGCGGCTCATCAAGGCCGACCGAACAGCGAAAGGCAAAAAATGTTCGCAGTCATCAAAACGGGCGGCAAGCAGTATCGCGTCGCCGCCAACGATCTCTTGAAGATCGAGAAAGTCGAAGCCAAGGTCGGCGAGATCGTCGAGATCGGCAATGTGCTCGCGCATGGCGAGGGCGAGAACGTGACGTTCGGCGCGCCGTTCGTCGATGGCGCCATGGTCACGGCGGAAGTCGTCGAGCAGGGCAAGAACCGCACCGTCATCGCTTTCAAGAAGCGCCGCCGCCAGAATTCGCGCCGCAAGATCGGCCATCGCCAGCTTTTGACCACGGTCAGGATCTCCGAGATCCTGCTGGGCGGCGCCAAGCCATCGAAGAAGGCCGCCGCGAAGGCCGAGGCCAAGGCGCCGGAGGCCAAGGCTGAGGTCGCCGCCGGGGCGAAGGCAGAAGCCGCGCCGAAGGAGGCCAAGGCCAAGAAGGAAGCCAAGGCAGAGGCTTCGAACGAAGAGGCCAAGGCCGCTCCGCTGTTCAAGGCGCCGAAGGGCGAGCCGGACGACCTCACGGTCATCAAAGGCATCGGCCCGGTCGCGGCGAAGGACCTCGCCGAACAGGGCATCGTCACCTTCGCGCAGCTCGCCAAGCTCACCGACAAGGATGTCGCCAAGATCGACGAGCACATGCCGTTCAGCGCCGACCAGATCAAGGACTGGCGCGAGCAGGCCAAGGAACTGGCGAAGAAGTAAGACGAGCGAAGAAAGTTAAGACGGCCGGCGACAATCATCGCCGGTACGCACTTGAAACGGAACGCGAACGCGTTCATAAGACCATTCAAGCGCCTCACGGCGCATCGGAGTTAGTTAGATGGCACACAAGAAAGCTGGCGGTTCGTCGCGCAACGGTCGCGACTCGCACTCCAAGCGGCTCGGCGTGAAGAAGTTCGGCGGCGAAGCAGTCGTTGCCGGCAACATCATCATTCGTCAGCGCGGCACGCAATGGCATCCGGGCACCAACGTTGGCATGGGCACGGACCACACCCTTTTCGCACTCGAGGCAGGCGCAGTCGCCTTCAACAAGAAAGCCAACGGCCGAACCTACGTGTCGGTAAACCCGATTACCAAAGCAGCGGAGTAGCCGGTTCCGCACCATAACACCGGCGCCCATCTCGGGAACCGGTGTCTGGCCAGGCCAGGAAAAGGATCAGGAGAGATGGGCTTCCATCTCTCCTTTTTCATTTTTCTTTGCCCTGGAGGACTAAAAATGGTTGCCGAAGCGGAAGACACCGAAGACGAAAGTTACGCGATCGATTGCCCGGTGCTCGCCACCGAGCGCTTGGTCATGCGCGCCCCGCGCGAGAGCGATCTCGAACAACTCGTTGCCTTGGCCGACAACCGACATGTCGCGGAAATGCTGGCCCGCATGCCGCATCCCTACGGCGAAGCCGAAGCCAGAGCCTTCCTCGCCATGGCGGCCTCCCGCCGCGCCGGCATCGTCTATGCGCTGACGCTTGCCGGCACCGGCACCTTCGTCGGCTGTGCGGGGCTCAACATCACCGATCGCGGGCTGGAGCTCGGCTACTGGATCGGCGAACCCTACTGGAAGCGCGGCTATGCGACGGAGGCTGCGCATGCGCTGGTCGACCTCGCCTTCCAGAAGACCTCGATCCAGGTGCTGCATGCCTCGACCAGGGTCATCAATCCGGCCTCGCGCCGCGTCATCCACAAGTGCGGCTTCCAGTATGCCGGCCAGGGTATGCTGAACTCGATCGTCGCCGGCCAGGTGCCGGTCGAGCGCTACCGACTGGATCGGAAGACGTGGACCAGCCTGCGCAACTGGGTGCATTTTTAGATGGGTCGATATTCAGGTGATGCCGGCCTGCGAGTGGCGGCTTCCTGCGCTTCCGGTGCTCACGTGCGTCAAGCACGCTCCGCTCCGGTTCTCGGAAGTCGCCGCTCTCGGCTCGGCCTGACCTGAATCTCGATCCATCTTGGGTGCCGTGATGGTGAAAGCTCAGCCCAGCTCGACCCAGACCGGCAGGTGATCCGATCCACGCGCCTGCCGGTCGACCCACAGGCGCTTCAGCGAGCCCGCGAGCGAGGCGCTGGTGAAGATATAGTCGATGCATTTGTGGCGGCCGGTATCGTCGGGCTGCTTGGGGTCGATCCAGGTGACGAGATCGGAAACGTCAAGGCGCTGGGCGACGTCGACGGCGAGGTCGGCGGTGAGCGGCATGCCGAATTCATGGTCCGGGCGTCCGGCGAGTTCGACATATTCGGGCGATCCGGGCAGCATGTTGAAATCGCCCATGACGACGAAAGCCTCCGGATAAGGCAGGTCCGGCAATCCGATCTCGGGAATGCCGGAAAGCCCGCCGCCTTCCAGCGCATAGTTGAGCAGGCGCTGGCGCAGGAAACGGATCTGGCTCTGGCGCTCGACGGGGCTGCGATGGTCGAGATGGGTGGAGTAGAAGCGGATGAAACCCAGCGGCGTCTCGATCAGCGCCTCGAGCGCGCCGCGCTGGAAGTTCATCCGCTCCAGGCTGCGGCTGCGCGGCAAGAGGAGATTGCGCGACAGATGAATGGGTGTCTTCGACAGCACCATGTTGCCGAGCTGGAAGGTCCGGGTAACGGCGCGGCCGGCATCCAGGCGCGAGCCGATATTGACCTCGAAATTGCTGCCATAGGCGACGAAATAGTCCGGCAGCGCCTCGCCGATCTCGGCCACCATGTCGCGGTCGCCGTTGCGCGGGTTGTTGCGGGTCACCTCCTGCAGGGCGATGACATCGGCGCCGCGCACGGCGTCGGCGATGCGGCCGACATCGTATTGGCCGTCGAGGCCGATACCGTACTGGATGTTGTAGGTGACGAGCTGCATTCCGCTACTCCAACACTGACCCGGGGCCGCGAAAACCGGAAACGGTTGTCGCGCGGAATTATTCCCAATCGGGCAGTGCTGGGATGTTCACCGCGTGCCCAAAAGCGTGTGCCAGCGCTTTCGTCGCAAAACAGCCTCGCCCTTGGCCCCGCCTTGGTTTAGAGCAATCGCGCAAAGCAATCAGCAGAAACCTCGAAAATCCGATGAAATTCCTCGACCAGGCCAAAGTTTACATCCGTTCCGGCGATGGCGGCGCCGGTTCGGTGTCGTTCCGGCGCGAGAAATTCATCGAGTTCGGCGGCCCGGACGGCGGCGACGGCGGCCGCGGCGGCGATGTCTGGGCGGAAGCCGTCGATGGGCTGAACACGCTGATCGACTACCGCTACCAGCAGCATTTCAAGGCCAAGACCGGCATGCACGGCATGGGCCGCAACATGACCGGCGCCAAGGGCGCCGACGTGACACTGAAGGTGCCGGCCGGCACCCAGGTCTTTGCCGAGGATAACGAGACGCTGATCTGCGACCTGACCGAGGTCGGCCAGCGCTTCCTGCTCGCCAAGGGTGGCAATGGCGGCTTCGGCAACCAGCATTTCAAGACCTCGACCAACCAGGCGCCGCGCCGCGCCAATCCGGGCCAGCCGGGCGAGGAAATGAGCATCTGGCTGCGGCTCAAGCTGATCGCGGATGCCGGCCTCGTCGGCCTGCCCAATGCCGGCAAGTCGACCTTCCTCGCAGCCGTCACCGCCGCCAAGCCGAAGATCGCCGACTACCCTTTCACGACGCTCTATCCCGGCCTCGGCGTCGCCCGCATCGATGGCCGCGAATTCGTGCTGGCCGATATTCCAGGCCTGATCGAGGGCGCGCATGAAGGCGTCGGCATCGGCGACCGCTTCCTCGGCCATGTCGAGCGCACGCGCGTGCTGCTGCATCTGGTCTCGGCGCTGGAGGAGAATCCTGGCAAGGCGTACAAGGTCGTGCGCGCCGAGCTCGAAGCCTATGGCCATGGGCTGGCCGAGAAGGCCGAGATCGTCGCGCTCAGCCAGGTCGACATCCTCGACGCGGACGCCCGCAAGAAGAAGGCGGCGTCGCTGAAGCGCGCCGCCGGCCGCGCGCCGATGCTGTTGTCGGCCGTCACCGGCGAAGGCGTCGAGGCCGTTCTGCGCGCACTGATGGCGGTTGTCGCCGAGGCCCGCGACGCCGTCCCCGCTCCTGTCGACACGCGCTGGCAGCAAAACCCATGAAATCGCTGAAAACATACCGGCGCATCACCGTGAAGATCGGCTCGGCGCTGCTTGTCGACCGCGCGAGCGGCTTGAAGCGCGACTGGCTGACCTCTTTGGCCGACGACATCGCGGCGCTCGCCGAAGCCGGCGCGGAGGTGCTCGTCGTCTCGTCGGGCGCCATCGCACTCGGTCGCACCATTCTCGACTTGGGAAAAAGGGCGCTGAAGCTCGAGGAGAGCCAGGCCGCAGCCGCCGTCGGCCAGATCGCGCTCGCCGGCGCCTGGTCGGACGCGCTCGGCAAGAACGGCCTGAAATCGGGCCAGATCCTTCTGACCCTCGGCGATACCGAGGAGCGCCGCCGCTACCTCAATGCGCGCGCGACGATCTCGACCTTGCTCAAGATGAAGGCGGTGCCGGTCATCAACGAGAACGACACGGTGGCGACCTCGGAAATCCGCTACGGCGACAACGACCGGCTGGCGGCCCGCGTGGCGACCATGATGGGCGCCGACCTTCTGGTGCTGCTCTCCGACATCGACGGGCTCTACACGGCGCCGCCGGCCAAGGACCCGCAGGCGAAGTTCATCTCGGTGGTCGACCGCATCACCTCCGACATCGAGGCGATGGCAGGTGCCGCCGCTTCCGAAATGTCGCGCGGCGGCATGCGGACAAAGCTGGACGCCGGCAAGATCGCCAACGCCGCCGGCACGGCGATGATCATCACTTCCGGCACGCGGCTGTCGCCGCTGATGGCGATCGAGCGCGGCGAGCGCGCGACCTTCTTCCGTCCGAGCGCCAACCCGGTGAAGGGCTACAAGACCTGGATCGCCGGCCAGCTCGAGCCGGCCGGGCGGCTCACCGTCGATGCCGGCGCGGTCGGCGCGCTGAAATCGGGCAAGTCGCTGCTGCCGGCGGGCGTGAAGCTCGTCAGCGGCAATTTCTCGCGCGGCGACACGGTGGCGATCCTGTCGCCCGAGGGCCGGGAGATCGCGCGCGGGCTGGTTGCCTATGATGCCGCCGATGCCGTAAGGATCGCGGGTTTGAAGACGGCCGAGATCGAAACCGTGCTCGGCTACGAGGCGCGCTCGGCGATGATCCATCGCGACGACCTTGTGGTAAGTGTCGCCGGCGACCAAGTATTGGCCAGCGATTAGAGCAATTCCAGGAAAAGTGTGACGCGGTTTTCCATCCGGAATTGCGATAAAAGGAAGACCCAGCGGAGGATGAACCATGCTGAAGCTGCATGAAAAATCCGGGGAAGACACGGCAGCGCTGATGGCCGACATCGGCCGCCGCGCCCGCACTGCTGCCCGACCGCTGGCGGTCGCCACCACCAAGGCCAAGAATGACGCCTTGGCCGCCATGGCCGACGCCATCCTGCGCAACGAGCAGGCGATCCTCGAGGCCAACGCCGTCGACATGTCGAACGGCGAGGAAGCCGGGCTTTCGGCGTCCTTCATGGATAGGCTGAAGCTGACGCCGTCGCGCATCAAGGCGATGGCCGACGGCATTCGTGAGATCGCCGCGCTCAAGGATCCGATCGGCGACGTCATCGCCGAATGGGACCGGCCGAACGGGCTCCACATCGAGCGCGTGCGCACGCCGCTCGGCGTCGTCGGCGTCATCTATGAAAGCCGCCCGAACGTGACCGCCGATGCCGGCGCGCTTTGTCTCAAGGCCGGCAATCCGGTGATCCTGCGCGGCGGCTCGGATTCGATCAATTCGTCCTCGGCGATCCATGCCTGCATGGTCGAAGGGCTGAAAGCCGCCGGCCTGCCGCAAGATGCCATCCAACTGGTGCCGACCACCGACCGCGCCGCCGTCGGCGAGATGCTCAAAGGTCTCGGCGGCAATCTCGACGTCATCATCCCGCGCGGCGGCAAAAGCCTGGTCGGGCGCGTGCAGAGCGAGGCGCGGGTGCCGGTGTTCGCCCATCTCGAAGGCATCTGCCATCTCTATATCGACCGCTCGGCCAAGCTCGACATGGCAGTGAGGATCGCCGTCAACGCCAAGATGCGGCGCACAGGCGTGTGCGGCGCGGCTGAGACGCTGCTGGTCGACCGCGCGGTGGCCTCCACCCATCTGGTGCCGATCCTCGAAGCGCTGCGCGCGGCGGGCTGCGAGATCCACGCCGATGCCGGGGTGATGAAGGCGTTCGCGGATGCCAGCCCGGCGACCGATGCCGACTGGGTGACGGAGTATCTCGACGCCATCATCGCGGTGAAGCTGGTCGACGGCGTCGCCGGCGCGATCGAGCATATCGAGACCTTCTCCTCGCATCACACCGAGGCGATCGTCGCCGAGGATGCGCAAGCGGTCGAAAGATTCTTCAACGAGATCGACTCTGCGATCCTCCTGCACAACGCCTCGACGCAGTTCGCCGATGGCGGCGAGTTCGGCATGGGCGCCGAGATTGGCATCGCCACCGGCAAGATGCATGCGCGCGGACCGGTCGGCGTCGAGCAGCTGACCTCGTTCAAGTACCGCGTGCGCGGGTCGGGACAGGTGAGGCCTTGACGTTTTTCGCCGCTAGGATCTGAGGGTGCCGCGCCCAGCCACCCCCCTCTGTCCTGCCGGACATCTCCCCCTCAAGGGGGGAGATCAGCTGTCATTTGGGGTTTCGCAAATTGCCGACGTCGCAAGATTTGAGCCTGCGATCGAGCTGCTAATCTCCCCCCTTGAGGGGGAGATGCCCGGCAGGGCAGAGGGGGGTGCCTAGCACCATGCTTTCCCAGCCCGAGCACCCCGTCCCCGCGCCTTACCTTCGCATGCCGCATGCCGGCAGGGGGCTGGCCGTCGGCCTGTTCGGCGGCTCGTTCAACCCGCCGCATGCCGGTCACGCGCTGGTCGCCGAGATCGCGCTGAGACGGCTGGCGCTCGACCAGCTGTGGTGGATCGTGACGCCCGGCAATCCGCTGAAAAGCGCACATGAACTGGCGCCGCTCGCCCAACGCATCGTGCTGTCGGAAAAGATCGCCAGGAATCCGAAGATCAAGGTCACCGCCTTCGAGGCGGCGCATCATGTCCGCTACACCGCCGACACGCTGGCGCTGATCAAGGCGCGCAATCCGGGTGTCGACTTCGTCTGGATCATGGGCGCGGATAGCTTGCGCGATTTCCATCGCTGGCAGCGCTGGCGCGAGATCGTGCTCACCTTCCCGATCGCGGTCATCGACCGTCCGGGCGCCACGCTCTCCTTCCTATCGTCGGTCGTCGCCAAGACCTTCGACTATGCCCGCATCGACGAAGGCGACGCGCCGCTCCTTGCCCGCATGCGGGCGCCGGCCTGGACCTTCATCCACGGGCCGCGCTCGTCGCTCTCCTCCACCGCGATCCGCAACGCGGGGAAGGGTTGAGCGCTTTTACCTTCTCCCCTTAGGGGAGAAGGTGTCGCCGAAGGCGACGGATGAGGGGTGTTCCAGGGAACGCCAGCGTCTCACTCCGATGGAGCACCCCTCATCCGTCTTGCCGCTTCGCGGCAATCCACCTTCTCCCACAAGGGGAGAAGGGAAGTTTGGCCATGTCGCTTTTACGGCTGCTTTTCGCCCGCGGGCGGGCGATGCTGCAAAGCCATGCTGGAGAAGAGCCGCATCACGACCGATCCGGGCGCGCAATCGGCGCCGCTGATCGCCATTGCCAGCGTCATCGTGTCGATGGCGCTGATCGCGATCGGCAATGGGCTGATGTTCGCCTTCATTCCCGTGCGGCTCGGCGCCGATGGCTTCGATCCGACCTGGGCCGGATTGATCGTCACCGGCCTTTCGGCCGGCGGGCTTGCCGGCTGCATCCTGACCGGTCCATTGGTGCGCCGGGTCGGTCATGCCCGCGCGTTCATGGTGCTTTCGGCGCTGATAGCGCTCTCCAACGTCGCGATCGGCGCTGGACCGATCCCGTTGCTCTGGATCGCGGCGCGGGCGCTCTATGGCTTTGCCATCTGCGGCCTCTTCATCGTCGCGCAGAGCTGGCTCAACGATGCCTTGCCGAACGCCATACGCGGCCGGGTCATGGCGGTGTTCTATGTCGCCTATATCGGCGGATTGGGCGTCGGCTATGCGACGCTCGCCGCGATCGACATCCACACGGCGGCCGCGCCGCTGATCGGCATCGCCTTCACCGCTTTGTCCATCCTGCCGGTGGGCATGACGCGGCTTGCCCAGCCGCCCGCGCCGCAGGCGGCTTCGGTGGCGCTCGGCCAGGCCTGGAAGATCTCGCCGGTCGGCGTAGTCGGCATGCTCGCCGTCGGCGGCCTGTCGATGATCATTTCCGGTTTCGCGCCGATCCACGCCACCGCCAAGGGCTACAGCCAGGCGGATGTCGCGCTGCTGTTGTCGGCGATGCCGGTCGGCACGCTGATCCTCCAGATTCCGCTCGGCTGGCTCTCCGACCGCACCGACCGGCGCTATGTGCTGTCGGGCGCGGCGGCGCTCGCGGTGGTGGCGAGCCTGCTCGCCATCGCCTTCGACGGCGGTGCGCTGATGGCGCTGGTGGTGATCTATCTCATCTGGGACGGCGCATCGGAATCGATCTATTCGCTCTCCAGCGCGCATGCCGCCGACCGCGCCAGGAAGGACGAGCTGCTGGCGCTGTCGAGCTCGCTGCTCTTTGCCTGGTCGCTGTCCGGCTTCATCGTGCCCGGCATCGTCACGGCGCTTTCAGCCGTCTTCGGCACCGAGACCTTCATCTATGTCGGCATCTTCATCGCTTCGGCGTTCTGCCTGTTCGTGCTGTGGCGGGTGTTTGCGGCGCGACCGACGCCTGCCGCCGCAACCGGCAGCTTCGCGCCGATGTCGGCGCAGACGCCCCTGCCGGTGGAACTCGCCTTCGCGCCGGACGAGCCCACAAAGCCGGCCAAGGACTGAATTGCTCTACTGCTTGCGAGCCTCCGCAGCCGGCAGTTCGGGCGGCGGCAGCGGAATCGAAATGCCCTCGTTGTCGAAGGCCTGCTTGGCGCGCTTGGTCATGTCGGCCTGGGTGGCGAAATAGTCGGCCGCCGTCGTCCAGTAGCGCAGGGTGAGCGAAACCGTGCTCTCGCCGAGGTCCGCCACGAAGGCGATCGGCGCGGGCTCTCGCCTGATGCGCTTCTCGGCGCCGGCGATGCCAAGCAGCGTCTTCTGCCCGCGGTCGATGTCGTTCCACGAGCCGATGTTGAGCGTGATGTCGGTGCGGCGCACGCCGTTGCGGGTGAAGTTGCGCACCGGCTGGTTCCACAGCGTCTGGTTGGGCGCCAGTATGTACACGCCGTCGACCGTGCGCAGCGTGGTGGCGAACAGGCCGATCTCCTCGATCGTGCCGGCGATCGGGCCGACCTCGACATTTTCGCCGATGCGGAAAGGCCGCAGCGCTAGAAGCATGATGCCGGCGGCGATGTTCTGCAGCGTGCCCTGCAACGCCAGTCCGATGGCCAGGCCGACGGCGCCGATGGCGGCAATGATGGAGGCCGTCTGCACGCCGAACTGGCCGAGCACCATGATGACGACAAGGACGAGGATCGCGTAGCGTACGATCTTCGAGAAGAAATGGCGCAAGGTCGCGTCGAAGCCGTGGATGTGGCCGAGGCCGGCGAAGATCGAGCGCTCGGCAAGGCCGGCGACGAAGTAGCCGGCAATCAGAAGGATGATGGCGCCGATCGCCGAGAAGGAATAGGAGACGATCAGCGTTGAGAGCTGCGCAAGCCCGGCCTGGATGGTGATGAGGGCGCTTTGCGGATCGGTTGGCATGGTTGGGATCCCCTTTGTCCGGTGAGCCGATAACCCGTGCCGTGAGCATCAGTTCCCATCTTTTCCGGCTTGCCGCCGAGCCATCCGGACGACCATCACGCGCCGGCCGTGGGGCGGTCGTCTTGAAACTGCAACGGAACTCTGCCTATCTAAGTGGTGTCACCTGATTTGCGGGGTGATTTGGTTGTTCTTATTGGGAAAGGAAACACACTGAGAACAGCACTGCGGAAGAAGGCCGATATCGTGCCTTCGCCGGCCGGGATCAGCGGAAACGATGCTGCCTCCCTCGCCATCAACACAGTCCTTGCCAGTCTGGAAGACTCCAAGGCCGAAAACATCGTCTCAATCGACATCCAGGGTAAATCGAGCCTCGCCGACTATATGGTCGTCGCGTCGGGCCGATCGCACCGTCATGTCTCGGCTGTCGCCGATCACCTCCTCAAGGCGCTCAAGGATGCCGGTCTCGGCATGGCGCGCGTCGAGGGGCTGGGCAGCGCCGACTGGGTCCTGATCGATTCGGGCGACATCATCGTCCACGTCTTCCGCCCCGAAGTCCGCGAATTCTACAATCTCGAAAAGATGTGGCAGGCGCCGGACCTCGAGGAAGAGACCTTGCACTGAGCCGTATCGCGTGCCGTGACCGTTCCGGTCCGGCGCCGATCAAGGCTCGCCGAGGCGAGGATGAAGATCACCGTCCATGCCGTGGGCCGGATGAAGACCGGCCCCGAGAGAGAGCTCGCCGACCGCTATTTCGAGCGCTTCGCCAAGAGCGGATCTGCGGTCGGGCTGGAATTTGCCGGCATCGTCGAAATCCCCGAGAGCCGCGGACAGAGCGCCGACGAGCGCCGCCGCGAGGAGGGCCAGAAGCTGCAGGGTCAGCTGCAGCAGGGCACCGTGCTCATCCTGCTCGACGAACGCGGCAAGGCGCTTTCCTCCGAGGATCTGGCGGCCCGCATCGGCCAGTTGCGCGACGGCGGTCGCAAGGCGTTGGTCATCGCGATCGGCGGCGCCGACGGCCATGACAAATCCTTGCGCGAAGAGGCCGATCTGGTGGTGTCGTTCGGGGCGCTAACCTGGCCGCATCAGCTGGTGCGCGTCATGCTGGGCGAGCAGCTCTACCGGATCGCCACTATCCTGTCCGGACATCCCTATCACCGCTCGTGAGTCGTGGTCAGAGGGCTGGAGGAGGGGCTGGACGAGGGGTCGCCAGGAACAATCTCGGCTGGTGTAGCAAATATTGACAATATTTGCGACGCCTTCCATAATTTGGAGGGAAGCAAAGGATCGGTTCATGGCCGCAGATAACAGCATTCATGTCCGCGTCGGTGGTCAACTCCAGGCTCATCTGCAACAGCAGATTGGCGAGAATGGCCTTTATGAAAACGCCAGCGAATATATCCGTGCCCTGATCCGCCGCGATCTGCAGACGCGCAACGAAGCGTGGGACTGGCTGAAAAGGCAGCTTGAGCCGGGTCTGAGGGCCGAGGAGAGCGAATTCCGGGCCGTATCGGCCCAGGATGTTGTTCGGCGCAATCAAGGCCGACGCCTCTAAGCGTGGCAGGGTACCTGTTCTACCCGCCAGCGGACGCAGCGCAGGACCACATCTGGAGCGATACCGTTGAGAAATGGGGCGAAGCCCAGGCCATTCGCTATATCGCGGACTTGCATCAGCACTTGCAAACCCTTTCCGAAGTACCTGCCCTCTGGCGAAAGCTTCCAGGCAATCTGGCAATTCCGGCCGATTTGAAGATGGACGCCTATTTCAGTCACTACGGACGTCACTACGTGTTCTTTCGCAAGCTTTCCGGCGACCGGATCGGCGTCATAAGCATCCTGCATGATCGGATGGACGTGCCTGTACGCTTGGCCGAGGATCTGCGGACCTTGGAAGCGCGATCGGGAGACAGCTAGATCAGGATGAGGTTTCGTTGAATCGTCATCCTGATCTAACTCCTTTTCTGGAGCATGATCTTTTCCGAAAACCGGTTCCCACTTTTCGGAATGATGCTTTGGTTCTCCGGATTTCCGCCTCAATGACCCGACATCACGGTTGATGCGGGTGCTTCCAACATGGTTGATGGTTCGTTAACGAAGCGGTGGATAGACTCGAGGCCTGATGTCTGAAGGCTGGAATTCGAGAACGCGCGCCTGGCGCAGCCGCTGCGGCTTGACACTTGTCGCCGCGCTGGTTGCGTTCGGGCCGGCCATGGCCGCGGAAAACACGCTCGACGTCGCGCCGGATCCCGACCAGAGCCGAGCCGAATACGAGCAGGTTTCCAGGGAAATCACCTTGTCGTCGGAGCGGCTGGCCAAGCTTGCCGCCGACGTCGCGACGGTCAAGAAGGACCATGCCTCGATCAGCGCGGCGCTCATCCAATCGGCCATGACCGAGCAGAAGCTCGGCCAGGACATCGAGGATATCGGCGCCAAGCTCGAAGGGCTGAAGACCGAGGAAGAGAAGCTGCACGCCTCGTTGGTGGCGCGCCGCGACGTGCTTGCCGAAGTGCTTGGCGCGCTGCAGCGCATGGGGCTCAACCCGCCGCCGGCGATCCTGGTCAAGCCGGAGGACGCGCTGTCGTCGGTGCGCAGCGCCATCCTGCTCGGCGCCGTGGTGCCGGAACTGCGCCAGCAGACCGACAGGCTGATGGCCGACCTCAAGGAGCAGACCCGGGTGACGGCGTCGATCGAGGCCGAGCGGGCGCGGCTCACCGCCGCGGTCACCGAACAGACGGCGGAAAAGAAGAGGCTCACCATGCTGCTCGAGGCCAAGCAGAAGCTGCAGGCCGATACCGAAGCGGCTTTGACCGCCGAGCAGCAGCGCTCGCAGCAGCTGGCGGCCAGGGCCAGCAGCCTCAAGGACCTCATCGCCTCGCTCGAGGCCGACAAGGCGCGAAAGGCGGCAGACCAGGCCAAGGCGGGCGAGCAGAAATCGGCAGATGGCGACACGACGGCGTCCACGACCGAGCCCGCCGATCCGCCGGTGCCGGAGGGCAACCGCTTGACCGCTTCCGCCCCGTTCGCGGCGCTGCAGGGCCAGATCGCGCTGCCGGTCATCGGCAAGATCAAACGGCGCTTCGGGACCGACGACGGCAACGGCGCAATGATGCAGGGCGACATGGTTGCGACACAATCGGGAGCCATCGTCACCGCGCCGGCGGATGGAAACGTGCTTTATGCGGGGCCGTTTCGCTCCTATGGTCAACTCTTGATCCTCAATGCGGGCGATGGGTATCATGTCGTCCTGGCGGGGATGAGCAGAATCAGCGTCGCGACCGGACAGTCGGTGCTCGCAGGAGAGCCGATCGGCGCGATGGGAGAGGCCCGGGTGGCAAGCACCTCGGCCTCGCAGAATGGAAATGCGACGCCGGAGCTCTATGTGGAGTTCCGCAAGGATGGAAAACCCGTCGATCCGAACCCTTGGTGGGCGGAGCGATTTTCTGGAAGGACGTGAAATGATGCGGAAATTGTCGCTTCTGTTTGCCGGCGCGCTGATGGGCGCATCGGCAATGAGCCTGGTCTACGGCGCACCCGGCTCGGCGGCGAACGCTGCGGGCTCCGAAACCTACAAGCAGCTGGCGATCTTCGGCGACATCTTCGAGCGCGTGCGCGCGCAATATGTAACGCCGCCGGATGACAAGTCGCTGGTCGAGAACGCCATCAACGGCATGCTTGCCTCGCTCGACCCGCACTCCTCCTACATGAATGCGGAGCAGGCGCAGGATATGCGCGTGCAGACCAAGGGCGAGTTCGGCGGCCTCGGCATCGAGGTCACGATGGAGAACGATCTCGTCAAGGTGATCACGCCGATCGACGACACGCCGGCCGCCAAGGCGGGCGTGCTTGCCGGCGACTACATCGCCAAGATCGACGGCGAGGAGGTGCGCGGCCTGACCCTCAACGACGCCGTCGAGAAAATGCGCGGCCCGGTCAACACGCCGATCAAGCTCACGATCCTGCGCCAGGGTGCGGACAAGCCGATCGAGCTGACGGTGGTGCGCGACATCATCAAGGTCAAGGCGGTGAAGTACCGGGTCGAGAACGACGTCGGCTACATGAAGATCACCTCCTTCACCGAGAAGACCTATGACGATCTCGAGAACGCCATCGAGAACATCAAGAAGCAGGTGCCGAACGACAAGCTGAAGGGCTATGTGCTCGACCTGCGCCTCAATCCGGGCGGCCTGCTCGACCAGGCGGTGAGCGTGTCGGATGCCTTCCTGAAGCGCGGCGAGATCGTTTCGACCCGCGGGCGCGACCCGAAGGACGTCACCCGCTTCGACGCCAAGCCGAAGCAGAACGACGACATCAACGGCAAGCCGCTGATCGTGCTGGTCAATGGCGGCTCGGCGAGCGCGTCCGAGATCGTCGCCGGCGCGCTGCAGGATCTGCGCCGCGCCACCGTCGTCGGCACTCAGTCCTTCGGCAAGGGCTCGGTGCAGACCATCATCCCGCTCGGCGAGAACGGCGCGCTGAGGCTCACCACGGCGCTCTATTACACGCCGTCCGGCAAGTCGATCCAGGGCAAGGGCATCACGCCGGACGTCAAGGTCGAGCAGCCGCTGCCGCCGGACCTGCAGGGCAGGGATCTGACCCGCGGCGAATCGGACCTCAAGGGCCACATCAAGGGCGCCGACGAGAGCGCCACCGGCTCGGGTTCGGCCGCCTATGTGCCGCCGGAACCGAAGGACGACCTGCAGCTGATCTATGCCGAGCAGCTGCTGCGCGGCCAAAAGACCGATCCGTCGTTCCCGCCGAACCCGGACAGGGCCGTTTTGAACCAGTAAAGGCGTGTCGGCCGGGGCAAGCCTCTGGCCGACCGACCGAAGCGATGCAATGCTGCCGGGACCCGCGAGGTTCCGGCAGTTTGATTCGGGGACAAGTCGATTCGCGAACGGGCGCCGGGGGGCGCCGAAGGTTTTGAATTTCGCACGTGACCGCTGACGATCCGATCGGCTGGATCACGGGCTTGGGGATGCGGCTTGGCTGACATCGGCAAGGACATCGAACGCCCGCTCGGACAGACGCTCCGGGCTCAGCGCCCTGCTTCGCGCCGCATCAGCGCCGGCATGCTCGGCGCGGCGGTCGTCGTCCTCGGAGTGATCGGCATTTCCGGTGCGATCGCATTGCGTGAGAAACCTTTCCGCAAGCCGGACGAGATGGCCGTTTCGACGCCGAAGGTGACCGCGGCGCCAACCCCTGCGCCGGCACCGGCGCCGACGCCGGCTGAAGTGGCGACGGCGAACCCCGGCGCGAGCACGCCGATGAAGAGCGGGGGCCCGCAGATCATCCACGTACAGACCGAAGAGGGCGACGGCCCGCCCAAAGCGGGTATCGTCATCCGCGATCCTTCGGCGCTTGGGCAGAATCTCAAGGTCGCGCACATCCCGGACAGGGCGCTGATCGAGGCCAGCGACAGCGGACCGCTGCCGATCCGTTCCGCCGACGGCAGGCGGCCGTTCGACGTCTATGCGCGGCCGTGGTCCGGCGCGCGCGGCGCGCGCGTGGCGATCGTCATCGGCGGGCTCGCCGTCTCGCAGACCGGCACGCAGGCGGCGATCGCCAAATTGCCGGCCGAGGTGACGCTGGCCTTCGCGCCGCAGGGCAACAGCATCGACCGCTGGATGAAGGCGGCACGCCAAAGCGGACATGAGATCGTCATGCAGATACCGCTCGAGCCGTTCGACTATCCAAACGTCAATCCGGGGCGCAATACGCTGACGGTCTCGGCGAGCCAGGACGAGAACCTGAAGAGCCTGCACTGGGCGCTGTCCAGAACGACCAACTACACCGGCGTCATGAACTATATGGGCGCGCGCTTTTCCGCCGACGCAAACGCAATGGGACCCTTCATGGCCGAGCTCGGCAAGCGCGGCCTTGCCTATGTCGACGATGGCTCGTCGGCGCGGAGCGTCGCGTCCGATCTCGCGCTGAAGGACGGCGTGCCGTTCGTGGGCGGCGACATGGCCATCGACGCGGTGCAGGATCGCGGCGAGATCCTGAAGAAGCTGGACAGCCTCGAGGCGACCGCGCGGGCCAAGGGCACGGCCGTCGGCATCGGCTCGGCCTTCGATATCACCGTCGACACGGTGACGTCCTGGGTCGCCGAGGCGAAGAAGCGCGGCATCGAGATCGTGCCGATCTCGGCTGTCGCCATCGATCCGCAAAAAGGCTAGTCATCGGCTTCTCGCCGATACTGGAATCCGGAAATGTCCAAGAAGATGATCGATCCCGAGACGTTGCCTTATCGTCCCTGCGTCGGACTGATGATCCTCAACCGCGTCGGGCTGGTCTGGGTCGGCCATCGCATCGCCGAGCCGGACAGCGAGTTTTCCGGCACGACGAAACTGTGGCAGATGCCGCAGGGCGGCATCGACGACGGCGAGGAGCCGCTCAACGCAGCGGAGCGGGAGCTCTACGAGGAAACCGGCATGCGCAGCGTGTCGCTGCTGGCCGAGGCGCCGCATTGGATCAATTACGACCTGCCGCCGCATCTGGTCGGCGTCGCCTTCAAGGGGCGCTACCGCGGCCAGACGCAGAAATGGTTCGCCTACCGCTTCGAGGGCGACGAGAGCGAGATCCGGATCAATCCGCCGCCGGGTGGCCACAAGGCCGAATTCGATCAATGGTCATGGCGGCCGATGCGGGAGCTGCCTGACCTCATCGTGCCGTTCAAGCGCCAGGTTTATGAACAGGTTGTGGGGGCTTTCGAGCATCTGGCCGGTTAGCTGCAAGCGTCGTGTGCCGCGGGCGTGTTGGGGTCTTGCGAGCGGATTCGGTTGAGCAACAGTTCGCACCGTTCGGAATCATGCTCTATTGATGCTGATGCGCTTCAAGCAAGAGGCAGGCATGAACGACACATGGCAGGCGCACTTTAACGGGACGTCGGCGCCGCCCCTCACCTGCCTGCCGGCATCCTCTCCCCGTATAGTGACGGGGAGAGGGGCGGTCTCATCGCCGGTTTCGCCAATTGCCAGCGTTGCAGGAAGGGCGCCGAGGTTGCGGCAAGCCCCTTCTCCCCGTCACTATACCCGGCAGGGCGATGAGGGGCGGCGCCGACGTCGGCAACCGGTCGGTTCCGCAACGAGTGCAGACCGTCTTTGTCCGGAGCGATTGCCCCGATGAACGACACCAAAGCGTCTTTGCCGCAAATGACCGCCACCAGCGGTTCGATGGTGAGCGAGGCAGCCGCCGGCGCGATCCTGACCATCGATCTCGGCGCCGTCCGCGAGAACTACCGGCGGCTCAAGGCGCGGCTGGCGGGCGTGCGCTGCGCCGGTGTGCTCAAGGCCGACGGCTATGGTCTCGGCGCCGCGCAGGTGGCGTCGGCGCTGATCAAGGAAGGCTGCGACATCTTCTTTGTCGCGCTGCTCGGCGAAGGCATCGCCTTGCGCAAGGCGCTTGGGCCAGGACGTGACATCTTTGTCCTGAATGGCCTGCCACCAGGCTCGGCACCGGAAGCGCTTGCGGGCGGACTTCACCCCGTCATCAACAGCGTCGCTCAGTTGAAGGCGTGGCGCGAAACGGCACGAGCCGCCGGTCGAAAGTTGCCTGCCGCGGTCCAGGTCGACAGCGGCATGTCGCGGCTCGGCATGCCTCCGGCCGAAGTCGCCGCGCTCGCCAAGGATGCTTTCGACGGCATCGATATCCGGTTCGCAATGAGCCACCTCGCCTGTGCCGATGAGCCGCGCAATCCCGCCAACGAAGCACAACGGCTGGCTTTCGAGCGGCTGCGCGGGATGTTGCCCGAGGCCCCGGCCTCGCTCGCCAACTCGTCCGGCATTTTCCTCGGGGCCTCCTACCACTACGATCTCGCTCGTCCGGGCGCCGCGCTCTACGGCATCAACCCGACGCCGGGCGAAGCCAACCCAATGCTGCCGGTGGTGCGGCTGCAGGCGAAGGTGGCGCAGACGCGCAGCGTCGAAGACGGCGCCGGCATCGGCTACGGCCACACTTACCATGCGCGCGGACCGCTCAGGCTGGCGACGATCTCGCTCGGCTATGCCGATGGCTGGCACCGGCGCGCCGCTTCGGCCGCCTGGTTCGAGGGCGTGCGGCTGCCTTTCGTCGGGCGGGTATCGATGGATTCGATCATCCTCGATATTTCGGCGCTTCCGGCCGGCAGGCTGGGCGAGGGCGACCTCGTCGAGCTCATCGGCCCGTGGCAAGGCGTCGACGACGCCGCCGCACATGCCGGCACCATCGGCTACGAGGTGCTGACCAGCCTGGGCGCGCGCTTTCACCGCCGCTATATCGGCGCATGACCGCGCTTGGCGGACGCAACAAAATCCGGCAGACAGATGAAAGGGCCAACGCCGTCAGGCGTTCGGTCGGCTTTGAGGGAGCATAGAATGAAAGTCCTGGTGATGGGCGGCGGCGTGATCGGGGTCACCACCGCCTACTTCCTTGCAGAGGCCGGCCATGAAGTCACGGTGATAGACCGGCAGCAGGGGCCAGCGCTGGAAACCAGCTTCGCCAATGCCGGCGAAGTGTCGCCCGGCTATGCCTCGCCTTGGGCCGGACCCGGCATCCCGGTGAAAGCGGTCAAATGGCTCTTGATGAAATACGGTCCGCTGGTGGTCCGTCCCGCCTTCGATCCGCATATGTGGACGTGGCTCCTCAAGATGCTGCGCAACTGCACGGCCGAGCGCTATGCGCTCAACAAGTCGCGCATGGTGCCGGTCGCCGAGTACAGCCGCGACACGCTGAAGGCGCTGCGTGCCGCGACCGGCATCAGCTATGACGAGCGGTCCAAGGGCACGCTGCAGCTGTTCCGCAAGCAGAAGCAGCTCGACGGTACCGGCGGCGACGTCGAGGTGCTGAAGAAATATGGCGTTCCCTACGAGATCCTCGATCGGGACGGCTGCATCGCGGCCGAGCCGGCGCTGGCGGGCGTGCGGGAAAAATTCGTCGGCGGGCTGAGATTGCCCGGCGACGAAACCGGCGACTGCAAGATGTTCACCGAGAAGCTCGCCGAACTCTGCGTCGCGCGCGGCGTCACCTTCGAATACGCCACGACGATCCGGCGCGTCGTCAGGAACCGCAATCGCGTCGTCCAGGTCGGCACCGACAAGGGCTGGCGGACGGCGGATGCCTATGTGATGGCGCTGGGCAGCTATTCGGCTCCCTTCATGCGCAAGATGAAGCGGCCGATACCGGTCTATCCGGTCAAGGGCTATTCCATCACCGTGCCGATCACGAATGCGGAAGCAGCGCCGGTGTCGACCGTCATGGACGAGACCTACAAGGTGGCGATCACCAGGCTCGGCGACCGCATCCGCGTCGGTGGCACCGCGGAGATTTCGGGCTTCGACCTGCGCCTGCATGAATCGCGCCGCCGCACGCTCGAGCATTCCGTGGGCGACCTGTTTCCGGGCGGCGGCGACCTCAAGGCCGCGATCTTCTGGTGCGGCTTGCGGCCGATGACGCCCGACGGGCCGCCGCTGGTCGGCCAGAGCGAGCTGTCCAACCTCTATCTCAACACCGGTCACGGCACGCTGGGCTGGACCATGGCCTGCGGCTCGGCCAAGGTGCTTTCCGACATCATGTCCAACCGGGTGCCGGAGATCAACGCGCTCGACCTCAGCCCGGACCGGTACGTCAAGGCGTAGAGCGGTTGGCGCAATTCCGGACGGAAAGCCGTCACACTTTTCCTGGAATTGCCCTAGAGCAGTTCACCGTTTCACGGAAACGCCGAACCGCTCTAACTCTTTGTTTTTACGCAATTCCGGGCGGAAAACCGCTCACACTTTTCCTGGAATTGCTCTGAAGCGCGTCGCGACAAAAAGGGATTGAGGCGAGGCAGTTTAAGCTCTCGAAGCACCGGTCGTGCTATCGTCGCCTAAGGCGGGAGACGTTTTGATGCGGCCAATTCTTTTGATTGCAGCGACCGGATATCTGGTCTGCGCCTCGGCGGCGCTTGCCGCGGACAAGACCGTTCACGACAAGGAGCATGGCTTTTCGCTGACCTATCCCGAGGGATGGACGAGCGAGGCCCCGTCCGGTAACTCCATACGGCTCAGGATCCGATCCGGGGAAGGCCTGGTCTGCCGGGTGTCGGAGAATCCCTACGACCCGTCCAATCCGGACAATCCGCCCGATCCCAAGGCTTTCATCGAGAAGGACTGGTCGCCGAGCGACTGGCAGACGATGATCGGCGTCGCCTTTGGCTCGGCCAGCTTCAGCAAGGACAGGCTTGCTCGATTTCCGGACGGCTACCCCGTGCGGATAGCAGATATGGATTTCTACTATTTCGATGACAATGTCAGCTTCCACGGTCATTCCAGCATTGCGCTTACGCTGCGTCGCGCGCATTTCGGCTTCGTGAACTGCGGGATCACGGGCGACGACGCCGAAGAGGCGGCGCGGAAGTGGGCGCCGGTGGCGGAAGAGGCCGAAAAGGTGGTGAGCTCGTTCGTGCTCGACGCGGATTAGTTCCTCAACGCCGGGATTTGAAAGGTTGCAGGCCTCTGCGGGCAAGATTTTCACCATCCATTTCGGTGAAATCAGCGCAGGCGTTGGGGATTGGCTGAAGCCTCCCAACGAGGTCGGACCGTCTCGGCCAATGTTCAAGGCATAGCAGCTGTCAACGCGAACATAGCCGACCGGTCGACGTTTCTGTGCCGGGGAACGTTTCGCTTAAGCGGTCACAGCTAGATAATGTTCTAGACAAAAAGCCCGCGTTCCCGCTCGACGGCCTTGGTGATGAAATTGGCGACGAGCTGGACGCGGCGCAGCGGCCTCACCGATTCGTGATAGACCAGCCAATAGGCGCGGCGGATGGGCGCGACGATGTCGACCGGCACCAGCTCGGGCATCGAGCGGGCGACGAAAGTGTGCAGGATGCCGATACCCGCGCCGGAGCGCACCGCTTCCGCCTGGCCGAGCGCCGAGGAGATGGCGAAGCTCGAGCGCCAGTCCGGGCTGAACTCGGCGGCGTAGTCGAGCGAGGGACTGACGATGAGGTCGGGAACGTAGCCGATCAGCGTGTGCCGGCCGAGCTCGGCTGCCATCCTGGGCAGGCCATTCGCCTCGGCATAGGCGCGGGAGGCGAATAGCCCGAGCGTATAGTCGACCAGCTTTCCCGCCACCAATCGTCCCTCGGTCGGCCGCTCGACGGTGATGGCGATGTCGGCCTCGCGCCGCGACAGCGAGAAGGAACGCGGCACCGGCACCAGCTGGATGGTGAGCTCGCGGTGCAGTGTTGTGATCTCGCCCAGGCGCTTGGCGAGGAAAGCGACGCCGAAACCGTCGGGCGCGCCGATGCGCACCGTGCCGGAGACGTCGTCGCCCTCGCCGGCGATGGTCGAGCGCGCGGCGATCATGTCGCCCTCCATGCGTTCGGCAATGTCGAGGAAGCGCTCGCCGGCCGGTGTCAGCTCGCTGCCGGTGGTCAGGCGGCGGAAAAGCTTCGTGCGCAGCGCTTCCTCGAGCGCCGCGATGCGACGCGAGACGGTGGCATGGTTGAGCTCCAGGCGTTTTGCCGCGCCGAGGATCTGCCCGGCGCGCGCCACGGCGAGGAAGATGCGCACGTCATCCCAGTTCATGGGGATGACCTTGATGATAACGGTCAAAGCCGCGTTCCTTCGCTCCCCCCTCTGTCCTGCCGGACATCTCCCCCACAAGGAGGGAGATCGGCAGCTCCGCCGCCGGCTCATCTGTTTCGACGTTGGTGATTGGCGAAGGCAAAAATGAGAGCGCAATCTCCCCCCAAGTGGGGGAGACGTCCGGCAGGACAGAGGGGGGTGTGAAGGAACGCAAGCCTCTACTCCTTTGAGCGTCCAGGCCGCACCGCCATTTGCGGCAATTAATGCACGGCTTCGCGCAGTTGTCTATTTTCCGCACAACGGTTGCGATCTTCCTCGCGTTGCCATCGCCGGCGCAAAGGCGGACAATGCCTCATCACCAAACAGGGAGAGAAACCATGATCGAATACGGTCATTTCATCGGCGGCAAGCGTGTCGCCGGCACCAGCGGCCGCAAGCAGGATGTCATGCAGCCGATGGACGGCTCCGTCCGCGCCACGGTGGCGCTGGCCTCGGCGCAGGAACTGCGCGCCGCGGTCGAGAACGCCAAGGCCGCGCAGGTCAAGTGGGGCGCCACCAATCCGCAGCGCCGCGTGCGCGTGCTGATGAAGTTTCTCGAGCTGGTCCAGCGCGACTATGAAGAGCTGGCCGACATCCTGGCGCGCGAGCACGGCAAGACGATCGCCGACGCGCGCGGCGACATCCAGCGCGGCCTCGAGGTGGTCGAGGTCTGCATCGGCGCGCCGCACATGATGAAGGGCGAGTTCACCGACGGCGCCGGCCCCGGCATCGACACCTATTCGATGCGTCAGCCGCTCGGCGTCGTCGCCGGCATCACGCCGTTCAACTTCCCGGCGATGATCCCGCTGTGGAAGATCGCTCCGGCGATCGCCTGCGGCAACGCCTTCATCCTGAAGCCGTCGGAGCGCGATCCGGGCGTGCCGATCCGCATCGCCGAGCTGTTCATCGAGGCCGGCCTGCCGGAAGGCGTGCTGAACGTCGTCAACGGCGACAAGGAAGTAGTAGACGCCATCCTCGACGATCCGGACATCAAGGCCATCGGCTTCGTCGGCTCGACGCCGATCGCCCAGTACATCTATGCGCGCGGCTGCGCGGCGGGAAAGCGCGTGCAATGCTTCGGCGGCGCCAAGAACCACATGATCATCATGCCCGACGCCGACATGGACCAGACCGTCGACGCCCTCGTCGGCGCCGGATACGGCTCGGCCGGCGAGCGCTGCATGGCGATCTCGGTGGCCGTGCCGGTCGGCAACGACACCGCCAACCGGCTGATGGAGAAGCTGGTGCCGCGCGTCGAAAGCCTGAAGGTCGGTCCGTCGACGGATTCTTCCGCCGATTTCGGCCCGCTGGTAACGGCGCAGGCACTGGAGCGCGTGAAGGGTTACGTCGATCTCGGGGTCAAGGAAGGCGCCAAGCTCGTCGTCGACGGCCGCGGCTTCAAGATGCAGGGCTACGAGAGCGGCTACTACATGGGTGGCTGCCTGTTCGACAACGTGACGCCGGACATGCGCATCTACAAGGAAGAGATTTTCGGGCCGGTCCTGTCCGTGGTGCGCGCGCCGACCTACGAGAACGCCATCAAGCTCGCCAACGACCATGAGATGGGCAACGGCGTCGCCATCTTCACCCGCGACGGCGACGCCGCGCGTGACTTCGCTTCCAGGGTCCAGGTCGGCATGGTCGGCGTCAACGTGCCGATCCCGGTGCCGATCGCCTATTACACCTTCGGCGGCTGGAAGGCCTCGTCCTTCGGCGACCTCAACCAGCACGGGCCTGACGCGTTCCGCTTCTATACCAAGACCAAGACGGTCACCTCGCGCTGGCCGTCGGGCATCAAGGATGGCGCTGAATTCGTCATTCCGACGATGAACTAGCCCGACGGTTTCCTTGTTTGCGCGTCCTCGCGGCGTCGCGGCTGCGGGCGCGCGGCAAGGCATCAAGGACGGCGCTGAATTCGTCATTCCGACGATGAACTAGCCCGACGGTTTCCTTGTTTGCGCGTCCTCGCCGCGTTGCGGCTGCGGGCGCGCGGCAAGGCATTAAGGATGGCGCTGAGTTCGTCATCCCGACGATGAACCAGCCCGACGGTTTCCTTGTTAGCGCGTCCTCGCCGCTTTGCGGCTGCGGGCGCGCGGCAAGGCATCAAGGATGGCGCTGAATTCGTCATTCCGACGACCAACCGACCTGAGAAAGCCAACAAAGAAGAAAGCGTGGCGCCGGCCGCGCTTTCTTTTTGGGCTTATGGAGGGAGGCTCGTTGGCCTTCACCTCATTCATATTGCAGGCAAGCTTGTCACGCTGCCCGGTGCACGTCTCGACAAGCGCGGTGCAGCTTGAAGGATATGACTTTCGACGCGACACGCGCCGAGCGCATCTGCACATCCTAATAATTCCGCCGGTGTGTGATGGAACCAACAGGCGGCCATCCGCCTTAGCCTGTATTCCTGCGATGCGTGCAGGCTAATCAACAGCGCCGGTTGCTGCCGGGGTTCTCGTCTGGCGCGAGGAGGTGTCAGATGACACGATTTCTTTTGGCGACGACGTTCCTTGCTGTGGCTGCGGTGGCCGGCGGGACCATCCAGGCCAATGCGGCCGCGCAATGCGCACCACGCGCCGACATCATCAAGGCGCTCGGCGACAAGTTCCACGAAAGCGAAGCAGGGCGCGGGCTGATCAATCCGAACGTCGTGCTCGAGATCTTCGTCTCCGACCAGGGCAGTTGGACTGTCCTTGCCTCCGACACCAAAGGGCAAAGCTGCATCCTTTCCGTCGGCGAAGGCTGGGACAGTCCTTCGATCAAGGCTGCCTTGCCGGGCGCCTGAACAGCCAGGCGGCCTGGCTAAAGCACCCCAACGGCTCTTAAGCGAACATCGGCCGAGGCGCTCCCAACGCCTGCTTGTTTACGAGGCCGGGGTTCACCATATCGAATCCAGGGAGTCATGATCTCCCTGCGACAGACCGGAAACCAGAAGGAGTGACGCGATGAAGACGTCCAATCCGGCCTGGAGCGTTCCGGCACACTGAGGCGGCCAAATGTGCCTCCCTTGCCGGAATGCGAAGGCAAAGGAGGTGCCCTATGGCACGCATTTTTTCGTATCGATGGATGAAGCCGGCGGCCATCGGCTCCGTGATGATGTTGTCGTCATTCCCCGCGCAATCGCAAGTCATCTGCGGCGGCCATGACTATCTGGTCTCGAGACTGACGGCGGCATTCGAGGAGAAACGGCTCGGCTACGGCGTGGCCGGAGAAGCCGCCATCTTCGAGGTCTTTGTGTCGGCAAGCGGAACCTGGACCATCCTGATGACCGACGTCAAAGGCCAAAGCTGCATCCTGGCGGCGGGCGACGGATGGGAAGACACGCTGGCCACCGCAGTCAGGCAGCCGGGCGGTTGAAACGCCTGGGCAAGTGAAGACCTGCCGGCTCAACGCGTCGCGGCCACCTCGGCGTGGCCGCGCAGCAGCGTCATCAGCTTCTTGGCATCCTTGGCGGCGGCTTCCTCGTCGCCGTCCAGGATCGAGCGGATCAACGCGACATGATGCTCGGCCGACTCGGCAAGGCCAGTATCCGCCTTATAACGGAACCAGAAGCGGCGGCTGTGCGTCTGCAGGGGGGCGGCGACGCGCGCCGCGAAGGGGTTGTCGGCCGCGATCGCCAGGGCTTCGTCGAGCGCCTTGTCGGCCTGGATGAAGGCAAGCACGTTGCCGGAGATCACCGCCTTCTGCATGGCCAGCGCCGCATCGTGAAACAGGTCCGCGGCCTCGCGGGTGACGAAGCGGGCGGCGGAGCGGGCAAGCACCACCTCGATGCCGCGCCTGGCGTCGATGACGCGCAGCCAGTCGCCGGGGTGAAGCGGCGCCACCGCGATGCCGGCGCGCGGCCTGACGTCGAGCAAGCCCTCCCAGGCCAGCCTCTGGATCGCCTCGCGCACCGGGGTGCGGCCGAGGCCCAGCCGCTCGATTAGCGCGCCCTCGGTAACGAAGCTCGCCGGCGCCAGTTCGAGGGTCACGATCATGTGCTCCAGCACGCGATAGGCCTTGGTCGCGACCGGCTCGAAGGCCGGGTTCGTCTCGATGGATATCAGTGGAGATATCAAAGTCAGGCTCCTGATATATTTTTTATATATTATAGCGGATTCAGCGTTGACAGGCCAATTCTTAATAAATATACGGCTGATATATCAGATGGAGATCAGCCATGTGGGCCGGAGTTTTCCCCGCAGTCACGACCAAATTCACCACCGACGACCGCCTCGACCATGCCGAGATGGAACGCTGCTACGGATTGCAGATGGAGGCCGGCTGCGACGGCATCGTCGTCTGCGGCTCGCTCGGCGAAGGGCCGATGCTGTCGCCTGACGAGAAGATCGAGGTGCTGAAGACGGCGCAGAAGGTCGCCGGCAACAAGCCGGTGCTTCTGACCGTCAACGAGCCCGGCACGCGGGAAGCAACAAGCATCGCGCGCCGCGCCGCCAGGGAGGGTGCCAATGGCCTTATGGTGGTGCCGAGCCCGATCTACCACACCGACCGCCAAGAGACGGTCGCCGCTCTTCGCGCCGTCGCGGAAGCCGGCGACCTGCCGGTCATGATCTACTCCAACCGGCTCGCCTATCGCGTCGACGTCACCGTCGACCTGATGGAGGAGCTCGCCTCCGACAAGCGCTTCGCCGCCATCAAGGAATCGTCCGACGACATCCGTCGCTCGACCGAAATCATCAACCGCCTCGGCGACCGCTACGACCTCTTCACCGGCGTCGACAACCTCGCCTTCGAGGCGCTGTCGGTCGGCGCCATCGGCTGGGTGGCCGGCCTGGTCACCGCCTTCCCACGCGAGACCGTCGCCATCTACCAGCTGATGAGAAAGGGCCGCCGCGAGGATGCGCTGAAGATCTACCGCTGGTTCCGGCCGCTGCTCGACCTCGATGTCTCGACCTATCTGGTCCAAAACATCAAGCTTGCTGAAGTGCTGGCGATCGATACCAATGACCGCGTTCGCATGCCGCGCCGGCCGCTGTCGGGCGAGCGCCGCAAGGCGGTGGAAAAGATCGTCAGGGATGCGCTGGCCGTGCGCCCGGTACTGCCGGCCTTTTGAAGGTGAAAATGTTGCAGGGCGCGGAGCGAGGCGAAGACATGCGGCGCGGCATGCAGCCATGACAAGCGATATTTCGATCGACATCGCCGTCATCGGCGGCGGCATCATCGGCATCTGCGCGGCGGCGCTGCTCACCGAGGCGGGCCGCGGCGTCACCGTCTTCGATCGCACCGGCATCTGCGAGGAGACGAGCTCGGGCAACGCCGCCGCCTTCGCCTTCTCCGACGTGCTGCCGCTGGCGCATAAGGGCATGATCAGGCAGTTGCCGAAATGGCTTGCCGATCCGCTCGGGCCTCTGACCATTCCGCCCGCCTATCTGCCCAAACTCCTGCCTTGGCTATTCCGCTTCTGGCGCGCCGGTGCCGGCAAGCATTACGAAGCGAGCCTCGCGGCGCAGGTCGGCATGATGAAGCTCGCCGAGGCCGAATGGATGGGCCTGCTCGACCGCTCCGGCACGAAGCCGATGCTGCGCGAGGAGGGCTCGCTCGAACTCTACGGAAGCGAGGCGGAGTTCCGCGCCTCATTGTCTGGTTGGGCGGCTCGCGAGCGCTTCGGCATCGGCTTCCGCCATGTCGAGGGCGAGGAGATGGCGGCTCTGCAGCCCGGCCTGTCATCGCGCTTCGTCAAGGGCACCTTCGTGCCGAGCTGGAAGACGGTCGCCGATCCGCAGCTGCTCGGCAAGGCGGTTTGGGCCTATGCGGAGCGGCTCGGCGCCCGCTTCGAGCATGGGCGCATCGATCGCGCCGAAGCCGGCGCGGATGGCGCCACGATCGTGCTTGCCGACGGCACGAGGCGGAAGGCGAGGCGACTCGTCATTGCGGCCGGCGCGTGGTCGCATCTGCTGGCCAGGAATCTCGGCGACCGCATCCCGCTGGAGACCGAGCGCGGCTACAACACGACGCTGCCGGCGTCGGCCTTCGACGTGAAGCGGCAATTGATCTTTTCCGGGCACGGCTTCGTCATCACGCCGCTGCAAACGGGCCTGCGGGTCGGCGGCGCCGTCGAGCTCGGCGGCATCGAGCGGCCACCGAATTTCCAGCGCTCGAAGGCGATGCTGGAAAAGGCAAAACGCTTCCTGCCGGGGCTCGATCCGTCGGGCGGCCGCGAATGGATGGGGTTCCGACCGTCGCTGCCGGATTCGCTGCCGGTGATCGGCGCGGCGCGGGCGCCGAACGTCTTCTACGCGTTCGGTCACGGCCATCTCGGCCTGACCCAGGCTGCTGCGACCGGCCGCTTGATCCGCGATCTCGTTCTCGGGCAGGCTCCATCGCTCGATCTCGCCCCTTTCCGACCGCAACGGTTCTGACATTCCCCAAGAATTCTGATATTTCAGGGAGCCATCATGGCCAAGAAATCCTTCTTCTGCATAGACGGCCACACCTGCGGCAACCCGGTGCGGCTGGTCGCCGGCGGCGGGCCGCTGCTCCAGGGCGCGACGATGATGGAGCGGCGCGCGCATTTTCTTGCCGAGTATGACTGGATCCGCACCGGGCTGATGTTCGAGCCGCGCGGCCATGACGTGATGTCGGGCTCGATCCTCTATCCGCCGACGCGCGAGGACTGCGATATCGCGATCCTGTTCATCGAGACCTCGGGCTGCCTGCCGATGTGCGGCCACGGCACGATCGGCACCGTCACGATGGCGATCGAGCACGGTCTGGTGAAGCCGAAGACGCCGGGTGTGCTCAGGCTCGACACGCCGGCCGGCCTCGTCATCGCCGAATACAGCCAAGTCGGCGAATATGTCGAGGAAGTGCGCATCACCAACGTGCCGTCCTTCCTCTATGCCGAAGGACTGACGGTCGAATGCCCGGTGCTTGGCGAGATCAGCGTCGACGTCGCCTATGGCGGCAATTTCTACGCCATCGTCGAACCGCAGAAGAACTATCGCGACATGGCCGATCATTCGGCCGGCGATCTCATCGCCTGGAGCCCGGTGGTGCGCCAGCGGCTCAACGAGAAATACTCATTCGTGCATCCGGAGAATCCCGGCATCAACCGGCTGTCGCACATGCTGTGGACCGGCAAGCCGAGAGATGCCGAGGCCGATGCGCGCAACGCCGTCTTCTATGGCGACAAGGCGATCGACCGCTCGCCTTGCGGCACCGGAACCTCGGCGCGCATGGCACAGCTCCACGCCAAGGGCAAGCTCAAGGCCGGCGACAGTTTCGTGCATGAATCGATCATCGGCTCGCTGTTCAAGGGCAGGGTCGAAAAAGAGGTCAGCGTGGCCGGCAAACCGGCGATCATCCCCTCGATCGGCGGCTGGGCGCGCATGACGGGATTGAACACCATCTTCATCGACGACCGCGATCCGTTCGCGCATGGATTCGTCGTCAAATAATCGCACCCCGGCCGAGGCGTCAGGCCGCTTTGCCGCCCGTCGAAACCTGATCGCGAAACCAGTCGGCAAATGTGATCTCGGCCGCCGAGGGCTGCGCCGACATGGTGAGATAGTAGCCTTTGTCCTCGTCGGTCGCGATGTCGGAGACGACAACGAGATCGCCGCGCCGCAATTCCTCGCGAAAGACTTCGATCGGGCAGAGGGCGACGCCGTGGCCGGCGATGACGGCCGTCGCCAGTATGTTGAAATCAGCAAAGACGGGCCCGTTGCCGACATCGGCACCGGCCATGCCGGCCTGCGAGAACCAATCGCGCCAGCCCTGCCGAGTTTCGTCATGCAAAAGGTCCGCCGCGGCAATGTCCGCCGGCGCTCCGAGCTGGCCTTTGCGAGCCAGGTAGTGCGGGCTGCAGGCGGGTTTGCTGATGCGGGAAAAGAGCTTGAGGCTGGTGGCCCTCGGAGACGGATCCGCGCCGAGAGTGATCAGGACGTCGTTGTCGTCATCGAGCCGATCCTCGGCCTTCGCATAGGCGACGCGGATCGCAATCTCGGGGTGACGGGCAGTAAAGTCCGACAGGCGCGGGACCAGCCAACGGCTGGCAATGGAAGGGATACAGCCCACCGATAGCGACGCTGCGACGGCGTTCCTGCGGATACGCCGGCAGGCGATCGCCAGATCGGAGAGCGCCGCGCTCGCCGACGCCTGCAAGGCCAGCCCTGCGTCGGTCAAGCGCACCTTGCGGGCATCGCGATGAAACAGCGCCACGCCGAGCCATTCCTCCAAGCGCCTTATCTGGTGGCTGATGGCAGGGTGGGTGACGTGAAGCTCCTCACCGGCGGCGGAAAAGCTGAGGTGGCGGGCGGTCGCTTCAAAAGCCCGGATTGCATTCAGCGGCAGGTAATCCATCTGTAAGAATCTCTAACAGGTAGCGCTAAAATCCATCATTTGAAGCGCGGCCCATATTGCGCCATTGATCCTGCCGCAGCTTGAACTTCTATCCGAGATGGTCAGAGAAGTCGATCAATCCTGCCGATCAGGAAGCGGCAACGCTTCCAGCCCACTGCGATTGGAAAGGCTCCCATGTTTATCCGACAACTGGCAGATGTAGAAAAAACTGACTTCTTCGTTGACTGGGGCAACGGCACCAGCCACCGGTTGCTGACGCAGCATGACGGCATGGGGTTCACGGTCTGCCACACCGTCGTGCGCGCAGGCAGTGAATCGCGCCTGCAGTACCGGCGTCACCTGGAGGCCTGCTACTGCATCTCGGGCAGCGGCGAGGTCGAGGACATGGCCGGCAGCGTCCATCGCATCGAGCCGGGCACGATCTATGTGCTTGATGCCCACGACGACCATTTCCTGCGCGCCGACAGCACCGGCGACATGGTTCTGGTCAGCGTCTTCAATCCGCCGCTCAACGGAACGGAGAGGCATGTCCTCAACGGAGACGGAGGCTCTGCTTACTGAGCGCAGAACCATGGTCTGCCGGTCAAGCATTGCCCCGCAGAGCCGGAAGACAAGAGGCCCTATTGTGGCCGGCGAAGGGCTGCGCCTGGCGATGCAGGAATTGAAGCTCGCCTGTTCGCCGAACGACGTCGAGGTGTTGACCGGCCCCATCTCCCGAATGCCGCCATTCCCTGAAGTCGTGTCCGCGCTCGGGCTACTGAAAGCGCAAGGATTCAAGCTCTGCATCATTTCCAACACCGATGACGACATCATCGCCGGCAATGTCGCGCAGCTCGGCGGCCACATCGACCGCGTCATTACCGCGCAGCAGGCCGGCGCCTACAAGCCGGCCCGGCAGATCTTCGATTTCGCCCACGATGCGCTCGGTGTCGGCGCGGCGATATCGTGCATATCTGCGCCAGCCCGCATCTCGATCTCGCTGCCGCCCGCGATCTCGGATTCCGATGCATCTGGATCGACAGGGGGACCGGCCGCAAACCGCTGCCCGACTACGCCCCGAACGCGGTTTTTCCGACGCTCGACCGCGTGCCGCCTTTTCTCGCGTCGACCATCTGAACTGAGGAGGCCGGCGGTGTCGCCTCGCTGTCGCATGACTGTCACACCTCGCGGAATCCTGACCCAGCGGAAGGGGCGGGATCGCTAAACCGACCGCGTTTGTCGACGCAAGGAATCGTCTCATCAACTTATTTTGACGGAGATTTCTTCGAAACGGCGCGCATGATACGGCTGAATCGTCAAAGACATTGCGTTGTGCCAATGATAGGGTCCGCGATAGTCCAGGGGCCGGGTGCGAAAAAACGGGCAATCGGGCGGCGTGCTTCCAAACCACGCCCGGCGATTGAAAAATCACGTTGCAATCCGGGCTCGAAACTTTACGACTAGGGGAAATACGAAAAGGGGTGCGACCGGGACACGGGCGACATTCCAGGGGAGCCGCATAAATATGCAGTACTTCGTCCAGCAGCTTATCAATGGGCTGACGCTGGGATCTATCTATGGGCTGATCGCGATCGGCTACACGATGGTCTACGGCATCATCGGCATGATCAATTTCGCCCATGGCGACATCTTCATGGTCGGCGCCTTCACGGCCCTCATCGTCTTCCTCATCCTCGGCGCGATGTTCTATTCCGTGCCTGTGGTGGTGGCGCTTCTGATCATGATGATCGTCGGCATGCTGCTCACCAGCCTCTACAACTGGACGATCGAGAAGGTGGCCTACCGGCCGCTGCGCGGATCGTTCCGGCTGGCGCCGCTGATCACTGCCATCGGCATGTCGATCGCGCTGTCCAACTTCGTGCAGGTCACGCAGGGTCCGCGCAACAAGCCGATCCCGCCGCTGGTCAGCCAGGTCTACACGGTCGACGGCATCAGCGTCTCGCTGAAGCAGATCATCATCGTTCTGGTGACGGCGGTGCTGCTGGTCATCTTCTGGTATCTCGTCAACAGGACGGCGCTGGGGCGGGCGCAGCGCGCCTGCGAGCAGGACCGCAAGATGGCGGCGCTGCTTGGCGTCGACGTCGACCGCACTATCTCCATCACCTTCATCATGGGCGCGGCGCTTGCCGCGGTCGCGGGCACGCTGTTCCTGATGTATTACGGCGTCGTGGTGTTTTCCGACGGCTTCGTGCCGGGCGTGAAGGCTTTTACCGCGGCGGTGCTCGGCGGCATCGGCTCGCTGCCGGGCGCGGTGCTCGGCGGGCTTTTGATCGGCTTCATCGAGAGCATGTGGTCGGCCTATTTCTCGATCGACTACAAGGACGTCGCAGCCTTCTCGATCCTGGCGATCGTGCTCATCTTCCTGCCCTCCGGCATCCTGGGCCGGCCTGAAGTCGAAAAGGTCTGATCCTCATGGCCGTTACCGTATCTCCGGAGCGCGACGTCGTCGTCCCTCCCATCCAACGCGCATTCCGCGAAGCGCTCTATGCCGGCGCGATTGCGCTCGGCTTGTTCGTGCTGTTCATCGGTCTCAGGACCGATCAGAACATCAACAACGAACTGATCCTGGTGCAGCGCTGGGGCCTGCTTGCCCTGGTGGTCGTCGCCGTTGCTGTCGGCCGCTTCCTCTATGTCGCCTATGCGGCTCCGGCGATCGAGCGGTCCAAGGCCGAAAAGGGCAAGGCGCCAGCGGTGGCCGCGGCGGAACCGGGTTTTGTGCGGCGCAACTTCAACAGGATCGGCGCCACGGTGCTGATCGCCTATCCAATCGTGATGGTCATGGCGTTCGGCTTTCAGGGCTCGCTGAAATGGGTCGATAATTTCGGCATCCAGATCCTGATCTATGTGATGCTGGCCTGGGGCCTCAACATCGTCGTCGGGCTGGCCGGCCTGCTCGATCTCGGTTACGTCGCCTTCTATGCCGTCGGCGCCTATGCCTATGCGCTGCTAGGCACGCATTTCGGCCTGTCGTTCTGGATCCTGCTGCCGGCCGCCGGCTGCATGGCCGCCTTCTGGGGCGTGATGCTCGGCTTCCCGGTGCTGCGACTGCGCGGCGACTATCTGGCGATCGTCACGCTCGCCTTCGGCGAGATCATCCGCCTGGTGCTCATCAACTGGCGCGAGGTGACCAACGGCTCGGCCGGCATCTCCGGCATCCCGAAGGTGTCCTTCTTCGGGCTCATGTCGTTCAACGTCTCGGACCCGAACTACATCGCCAAGGTGCTGCACATCACCCAGTCGGGCGCCTACTACAAGATATTCCTCTACTACCTGATCCTGGCGCTCTGCTTCCTAACCGCCTTCGTCACCATTAGGCTGCGCCGCCTGCCGGTCGGGCGCGCCTGGGAAGCGCTGCGCGAGGATGAGATCGCCTGCCGCTCGCTCGGCATCAACACCACCACCACCAAGCTGACGGCATTCGCCACCGGCGCCATGTTCGGCGGCTTCGCCGGCTCGTTCTTCGCCGCCCGGCAAGGCTTCGTCAGCCCCGAATCCTTCGTCTTCCTGGAATCGGCAATCGTCCTCGCCATAGTCGTGCTCGGCGGTATGGGCTCGCTGGGCGGCATCGCCGTGGCGGCTCTGGTGATGATCGGCGGCACCGAAATCCTGCGCGAGCTCGATTTCCTCAAGCGTGTGTTCGGTCCCGACTTCACGCCGGAACTCTACCGCATGCTTCTATTCGGCATGGCCATGGTCATCGTCATGCTGTGGAAGCCGCGCGGCTTCGTCGGCAGTCGTGAGCCGACCGCCTTCCTCAAGCAGCGGAGAGCCGTCTCAGGCTCCTTCACCAAGGAGGGCCACGGCTGATGAACGCGCAAGCTTCCCAGAGCGATTTCATCCTGCAGGTCGAACACCTGTCGATGAAGTTCGGCGGCCTTGTCGCCATCGGCGACCTGTCCTTCCAGGCCAGGCGCGGCGAGATCACCGCGCTGATCGGGCCGAACGGCGCCGGCAAGACGACGGTGTTCAACTGCATCACCGGCTTCTACAAACCCACCGAGGGCATGATCACGCTGAACAAACGTGACGGCTCGACCTATCTGCTCGAGCGCCTGCCCAACCACGAGATTCCGGCGCGTGCCAATGTCGCACGAACCTTCCAGAACATCCGCCTGTTCTCGGGCATGACGCTGCTCGAAAACCTTTTGGTCGCCCAGCACAACAAGCTGATGAAGGCCTCGGGCTACACCTTGCTCGGCCTGTTCGGCGTCCCGAGCTATCGCCAGGCCTCGGCCGAATCGATCGATCTCGCAAGGCACTGGCTGGAGAAGGCCGACCTCGTCGACCGCGCCGACGATCCGGCCGGCGACCTGCCCTATGGCGCGCAGCGGCGGCTGGAGATCGCGCGCGCCATGTGCACCGGCCCTGAGCTTCTGTGCCTCGACGAGCCGGCCGCCGGCCTCAATCCGAAGGAATCGGCCTCGCTCAATGAGCTCCTGATGGACATCAAGGACAACACCGGCACCTCGATCCTGCTCATCGAGCACGACATGTCGGTGGTCATGCAGATCTCCGACCATGTCGTGGTGCTCGAATATGGCCGCAAGATCTCCGACGGCAACCCGCAGTCGGTGCGCACCGATCCGCGCGTCATTGCTGCCTATCTCGGCGTCGACGACGAGGAAGTGCAAGAAGTGCTTACCGAGGTCGGCGACGAGGATGTGATCGAACAGCTCGATACCGGCCCCGACTCCGCGCATGGCCCGGGCAATTCCTCTTCGATGATGGCCGGGCCGGTTTCCGATACCGTCGAACACGGGGACGAAGGCGAGCGAGTCACGGTGTCGAAGGGCGCGTCGAAAGCGGCTCAAGTCGACGCGCGCTCCGCGTCGGTCGCCAGCAAGCCTGTCGCTCCAGCGTCGGCAAAGCGCACCGCGGCAGCCAAACCGGCCGCGAAGCGGAGCGCTGCGAAAGCAGCGCCGAAGAAAACTGCCGCCAAGGCTCCGGCCGCGAAAGCCGACAGCGCATCGAAAGACCAGAAATCAGCGGCCAAGCCCGCGGCGGGCAAGCGTGGAGGGCGTAAATAATGGCCGGCACAACGCTGCTCGATATCAAGGGCGTGCAGACTTATTACGGCAACATCCGGGCGCTGAACGGCGTCGACGTCAGCGTCAACCAGGGCGAGATCGTGGCGCTGATCGGCGCCAATGGCGCCGGCAAGTCGACGCTGATGATGACCATTTTCGGCGCGCCACGCGCTCGCGCCGGCACCATCACCTTTGCCGGCACCAACATCACCCAGATGCCGACGCACGAGATTGCCAGGCTGCGCATCGCCCAGTCGCCGGAGGGACGCCGCATCTTCCCGCGCATGACGGTGATGGAAAACCTGCAGATGGGCGCCAGCATCGATAACCTTAAGCATTTCGACGAGGATGCCGAGAAGGTGTTCGTACTGTTCCCGCGGCTCAAGGAGCGCATCAACCAGCGCGGCGGTACGCTGTCGGGCGGCGAGCAGCAGATGCTGTCGATCGGACGCGCGCTGATGGGGAGGCCGAAGCTGCTTCTGCTGGACGAGCCGTCGCTTGGGCTCGCGCCGCTGATCGTCAAGCAGATCTTCGATGCCATTCGCGAGCTCAACAGGTCACAGGGGTTGACCGTGTTCCTGGTCGAGCAGAACGCCTTCGGCGCGCTCAAGCTCGCCAATCGCGGCTACGTCATGGTCAACGGCAATGTGACGATGAGCGGCACCGGCAAGGAGCTGCTCGCCAATCCGGAAGTGCGCGCCGCCTATCTCGAAGGCGGGCATCACTAAGAGAGGTCTTCATCATCATGGGTATTCTCTACGAAGAAGCCTCGATCTGGCATTTTCTGTTCGTCACCTGGCTGCTCGGCGGCGGGGCGGCTTGGATGACCGGCAAAGCCGTGGCCCAGACCTGGGGCACCCACGTCCGCCTGTTCCTATACATGCTTGGCCTCGGCATCGGGGTAAGGTTCATCCATCATGCGCTGTTCGACGGCACGATGTTCTCGCTGCACTATTATATCGTCGATACCATCGTGCTGATGGTGTTGGGCTTCCTCGGCTATCAATACACGCGTACCAACCAGATGGTCACACAATATAACTGGCTCTACGAAAGAGCTTCCTTATTGAGCTGGAAGCCGAAGGGTTGAGGTTCATGATTAACGTCGTTCAGGGGAATGAATCGACGTGACAAGTGCCTGAAAATCGGCATTCTATGCTTTCTGCGATAAGGGTGGGCATCGCATGAAAGTATCATCCACGCCCACTCCGTAAATGGGAGCGTTTCAATGAAAAAATCACTCTTGTCCGCCGTGGCGCTGACCGCGTTCATCGCGTTCAGCGGCAGCGCGTGGGCCGACATCCTGATCGGCGTCGCCGGTCCGATCACCGGTCCGAACGCCGCCTTCGGCGCGCAGCTGCAGAAGGGCGCGGAACAGGCGGTCGCCGACATCAACGCGGCGGGCGGCATCAATGGCCAACAGCTCAAGCTCGAGATCGGCGACGACGTCTCCGACCCCAAGCAGGGCATTTCGGTCGCCAACAAGTTCGTCGCTGACGGCGTCAAGTTCGTCGACGGCCACTTCAACTCGGGCGTGACCATTCCCGCGTCGGAAGTCTATGCCGAGAACGGCATCCTCGTCATGACGCCGGCCGCGACCAATCCGAAGCTCACCGAGCGCGGCCTGTGGAACACCTTCCGTACCTGCGGTCGTGACGACCAGCAGGGCAAGGTGGCCGGCGACTACATCGCCAAGAACTTCAAGGACGCCAAGATCGCCATCATCCACGACAAGACGCCTTACGGCCAGGGCCTCGCGGACGAGACCAAGAAGAACCTGAACGCCGGCGGCATCAAGGAAGTGATGTATGAAGGCGTGAACGTCGGCGACAAGGACTTCTCGGCCCTGATCGCCAAGATGAAGGAAAACGGCGTCACCCTGATCTACTGGGGCGGCCTGCATACCGAAGCCGGCCTGATCATCCGCCAGTCGGCCGACCAGGGCCTGAAGGCGCCGCTGTTCTCGGGCGACGGCATCGTCTCCAACGAGCTGGCCTCGATCGCCGGCGACGCCGTTGCCGGTACGCTCAACACCTTCGCTCCGGATCCGCGCAAGAATCCGGCCGCCAAGGAAGTGGTGGAGAAGTTCCGCGCCGCCGGCTTCGAGCCGGAAGCCTACACGCTCTACTCCTATGCCGCGATCCAGATCATCTCTCAGGCCATCGCCAAGGTCGGCTCGGCCGACGACGCGCAGAAGGTTGCCGACGTGATCAAGTCCGGCGGTCCGTGGAAGACGGCGATCGGCGAGATCGGCTACGACTCCAAGGGCGACATCACCCGTCCGGACTATGTCATCTACGAATGGAAGAAGGGCGAGGACGGCAAGTACAGCTACTTCGAGAAATAAGCCGGCAAATAGCAGCCGACTTTTCGAGATGCCCGGCGCTCTGCGCCGGGCATTTTTTATTGGCGGCTGCGTTCTCACCGCCCGGCCGAGCCGACCCTCTGAGCGCGCCCGCAAATCGTTCGTCGAACCGCAGGACGGGAGATAAGCGGCGGTTTGGCGCAAACGAACGATTTAAATCGTTTTAGGTGTCGCGCGATTTTGTTTGCGCTGCAGCATTTTCACGCTAATCATTGCTGCCTTCATCTCACCTTCCGCTGCTGGAGCCCAGTCCTTGGCAATCACGAAGATCCTCGTCGCCAACCGGTCCGAAATCGCCATCCGCGTCTTTCGCGCGGCTAACGAGCTCGGCCTCAAAACCGTGGCGATCTGGGCGGAAGAGGACAAATATTCGCTGCACCGCTTCAAGGCCGACGAGAGCTATCAGGTCGGGCGCGGACCGCATCTCAACAAGGACATGGGGCCGATCGAAAGCTATCTTTCGATCGACGAGGTGATCCGCGTCGCCAAGCTGTCGGGCGCCGATGCCATCCATCCAGGCTACGGCCTTTTGTCGGAGAGCCCGGAATTCGCCGAGGCCTGCGCCGCCGCCGGCATCACCTTCATCGGACCGAAGCCGGAGACGATGCGCCGGCTCGGCAACAAGGTCGCCGCGCGCAACCTGGCGATCGAGGTCGACGTGCCGGTGGTGCCCGCCACCGATCCGCTGCCCGACGACATGGAAGCGGTGAAGAAGCTCGCCGCGGGAATCGGCTATCCGGTGATGCTGAAGGCCTCGTGGGGCGGCGGCGGCCGCGGCATGCGCGCCATCCGCGCGGAAGCCGACCTTGCGCGCGAGGTTATGGAGGGCAAGCGCGAGGCCAAGGCCGCCTTCGGCAAGGACGAGGTCTATCTCGAGAAACTGATCGAGCGCGCCCGCCATGTCGAGGTGCAGGTGCTTGGCGACACACACGGCAATGCCGTGCATCTGTTCGAGCGCGACTGCTCGATCCAGCGCCGCAACCAGAAGGTCGTCGAGCGCGCGCCGGCTCCCTACCTCAGCGACCAGTTGCGCCAGGAGCTCTGCGGCTACGCGTTGAAGATCGCGCGCGAGACGAACTACATCGGCGCCGGCACGGTCGAGTTCCTGCAGGACGCCGACACCGGCAAATTCTACTTCATCGAAGTCAACCCGCGCATCCAGGTCGAGCACACGGTCACCGAAATGGTGACCGGCATCGACATCGTGAAGGCGCAGATCCACATCCTCGACGGCTTCGCCATCGGCACGCCGGAATCCGGCGTCCCGGCGCAGAAGGACATCAGGCTCAACGGCCACGCGCTGCAGTGCCGCATCACCACAGAGGACCCAGAGCAGAATTTCATTCCGGACTATGGCCGCATCACCGCCTATCGCGGCGCCACCGGCTTCGGCATCCGCCTCGACGGCGGCACCGCCTATTCCGGCGCGGTCATCACTCGTTTCTACGACCCGCTGCTCGAAAAGGTGACGGCATGGGCTCCCACGCCGGCCGAGACGATCGCGCGCATGAACCGGGCGCTGCGTGAATTCCGCATCCGCGGCGTGGCGACCAACCTCACTTTCCTCGAAGCGATCATCAATCACCCGAGCTTCGCCGACAATTCCTACACCACCAAGTTCATCGACACGACGCCGGAGCTGTTCCAGCAGGTGAAGCGGCAAGACCGTGCCACCAAGCTGCTCAACTACCTCGCCGACGTCAGCGTCAACGGCCATCCGGAGACGCGCGGCCGGCCGATGCCCAAGGCCGATGCGGCGGCACCGGTCGTGCCCTATCTCAACGGCAAGGTGCCGGATGGCAGCAAGCAGCGGTTCGATGCGCTCGGGCCTGAGAAGTTCGCGGCCTGGATGCGCGAGCAGAACCAGGTACTGGTCACGGACACGACGATGCGCGACGGCCACCAGTCGCTGCTCGCCACCCGCATGCGCACCTATGACATCGCCGGCATCGCCGGCACCTATGCGCGGGCGCTGCCGCAGCTGCTGTCGCTGGAATGCTGGGGCGGCGCGACCTTCGACGTTGCCATGCGCTTCCTCACCGAGGATCCGTGGGAGCGGCTGTCACGGGTGCGCGAAGCAGCCCCCAACCTTCTGCTGCAGATGCTTTTGCGCGGCGCCAACGGTGTCGGCTACACCAACTATCCCGACAATGTCGTGCAGCACTTCGTCAAACAGGCGGCTGCCGGCGGCGTCGACCTGTTCCGCGTCTTCGACTGCCTGAACTGGGTGGAGAACATGCGCGTCGCCATGGACGCGGTGGGCGCCGAGGGCAGGCTGATCGAAGCCGCGATGTGCTATACCGGCGACATCCTCGATCCGGCGCGCGCAAAGTATGACCTCAAATACTATGTCGGGTTGGCGAAGGAACTGGAAGCGGCCGGCGCGCATATCATCGCCGTCAAGGACATGGCCGGTCTCTTGAAGCCGTCGGCGGCGCGGGTGCTGTTCAAGGCGCTGCGCGAGGAGACCGACCTGCCGATCCATTTCCACACGCATGACACGTCCGGCCTGTCGGCGGCGACGGTGCTGGCGGCGGTCGAAACCGGCGTCGACGCCATCGACGCGGCGATGGATTCCTTGTCCGGCAACACCTCGCAGCCCTGCCTCGGCTCGATCGTCGAGGCGCTCAAGGGCACCGAGCGCGACCCCGGCCTCGATCCGCAGTGGATCCGCCACATCTCCTTCTACTGGGAAGCGGTGCGCAACCAGTATGCCGCCTTCGAAAGCGACCTCAAGGGGCCGGCCTCGGAAGTCTACCTGCACGAAATGCCGGGCGGCCAGTTCACCAACCTCAAGGAGCAGGCGCGCTCTCTTGGACTGGAAACGCGCTGGCACGAAGTGGCGCAGGCCTATCACGATGTCAACCTGATGTTCGGCGACATCGTCAAGGTGACGCCGTCGTCGAAAGTGGTCGGCGACATGGCGCTGATGATGGTGAGCCAGGACCTCACCGTCGCCGATGTCGAGAACCCGGCCAAGGACATCGCCTTCCCAGACTCGGTCGTGTCGATGCTGCGCGGCGATCTCGGCCAGTCGCCCGGCGGCTGGCCGCAGGCGCTGCAGAAGAAGGCGCTGAAGGGCGAGAAGCCGATCACGGTCAGGCCGGGCTCGCTGCTCAAGCCGGCTAACCTCAAGGCCAGCCGCAAGGAAATCGAGGAAAAGCTCGAGCGCAAGCTCAACGAGTTCGAGTTCGCCTCCTGGCTGATGTATCCGAAGGTCTTCACCGACTTTGCCGCCGCGCAGGAAACCTATGGCCCGGTGAGCGTGCTGCCGACGCCGACCTATTTCTACGGCATGAAGTCGGAAGACGAGATCTTCGTCGACATCGAGAAGGGCAAGACCTTGGTGGTGCGCTGCCAGGCATTCGGCGACGTCGACGAAAAGGGCATGGTCACCGTGTTCTTCGAGCTCAACGGCCAGCCGCGCCGCGTCAAGGTGCCCGACCGCGCGCATGGCGCCTCGGCCGCCAAGGCGCGGCGCAAGGCGGAGCCGGGCAACGAGGCGCATATCGGCGCGCCGATGCCCGGGGTGGTGTCGGCGCTTGCCGTTGCCGCCGGGCAGGCCGTCAAGGCGGGCGACGTGCTCTTGTCGATCGAGGCGATGAAGATGGAGACGGCGCTGCACGCCGAGCGCGACGGCGTGGTCGCCGAGGTGCTGGTCAAGGCGGGCGACCAGATCGATGCCAAGGATCTGCTGATCGCCTTCGGATAGGTGTGTTGATATTCAGGTGAGACCGGCGTGCAAACGCCGTCTTCCTGCGCTTCCGGTGCTACGCGTTGGCTCGTCGCCATTTGCCGGGATCGAGCGTCCTCGGCTGGCAGCAACCCTTCATGCCGCAGCGATAATGTCTTGACCCGCCGCGCCTGCTCGGGCATCGAACCCGCTCCAATTTTGCCGGGGCGGGAATCGCCGTGGCGCAAAAAAACGCGGAGAGAAAAATGGCCGACGAGATCACCGAGACCAGCCAGACTGTAGCCGCCGGCCAGCTGCGTGCCATCATCGAGCGCATCGAGCGGCTCGAGGAAGAGAAGAAGACGATTTCAGACGACATCAAGGACGTCTATGCCGAGGCCAAGGGCACCGGCTTCGACACCAAGGCGATCCGCACCATCATCAGGCTGCGCAAGAAGGACCAGGCCGAGCGCCAGGAGGAGGAGTCCATCCTGGATCTCTACAAGGCCGCTCTCGGCATGGTCTGAGGTTCATGGCCGGGAGCCGGCCATGAGTGAGTTCGACTTCGGCGGCCATCGCGCTTCGGAGTTCCGCCATCGCGGCTTCTGGGCGCTGTTCGCCGAACGGCACCCCGAGGAAAGGGCCAGGATGGCGCGGCGGGGGCCTTGGTTCTGGCAACGCGGGATGCCGGAGTTCGCCCTGGTGCTTTCCATGTATGTCGCGCCCAGCGAGAACGTGGTCGGCGTCTTCTTCGGCCGCAACGAGAAGCTCGGCGCAACGGAGGTCTGGACACGGCTGAAGCCGTTCCAGCCGGCGATCGAGGCGAGGCTGAAGCTCAGGCCGGAGCAGAGCGCGCAGAATCTCGGCATCAATTCGCAGTGGCGGGTCAACTGTTTCGCCGAGGACAACTGGCCGGCCATGGCCGACTGGCTGGTGACGGAATGCTCGCGATTCGAGCAGGCTATCGTCGCGGTTCTTGGCGAAGCCCGGTCGTAGAGCCACCGCTTCGCCGAGGCTCAACCCGCTCGTGACTGGTTGCGGCCGATTTCTTCGAGATGCTGCTGCAGCGCCATGCGGTCGAGCGAGCTAATCGGCAGGTTTACGAACAGGCCGATGCGGTTGCTCATCATGCGGAAGGCATCGGCAAAGGCCAGATGCTGCTCGGCGTCCTTTCCGGCGGCCTTGGCCGGATCCGGCACCGCCCAAAGCGCCGTCATCGGATGGCCGGGCCAGACCGGACAGCTTTCGTTCGCCGCGCTGTCGCAGACGGTGAAGATGAAGTTCATCTCCGGCGCGCCCGGCCTCGAAAACTCGTCCCAGCTCTTCGAGCGGGCGAAGGACGTATCGTAGTTCAGGCTCTCCAGCAGCTGAAGCGTGTATGGGTTGATGGTGCCGCTGGGGTTCGCGCCGGCCGAATAGGCCTTGAAACGGCCGGCTCCGAGCCGGTTGAGAATGGCCTCGCCCATGATCGAGCGGGCCGAGTTGGCGTTGCAGAGAAAAAGAACGTTGTAGACTTGACCGCTCATTTCGAACCTCTCTGTGTTGCGTGTGCAAATGACAGAACACGATGTGGGTCACGGCTTCGTGATGATACGTGTTTTGGCAGTCAGTTTCTGTTTCGTCTGCGCCGGATATTGCGACATGCGGGTTCGAAACTTTCGTGTGGTTCCATGAGGCTCTATTGATGGGCAAGCCTGAGCTCGAAGGCGCCGCGCCGGCGAAGACCGACCGCGAGGCGGCGGGCTTCCTGCGCATGCGCTGGCAAGGTCAAGCACCGCTCGACCGGCTGTTCTGGCGCGACATGCTGCTTGCCGGCACGGCGATCAACATCGCCTCGTCGGGGGCGGCGCTCGTCCTGCTCGGGCTGAAGCTGCCGCTCTGGCTGGTTCTAACAGTGCATTTCCTCCCCGTTCCCTGCAACATATTCCTCAGCCTTGCCGTCTGGCGGACGGCGGAACGGACCGGCGGGTTCAAGGCCCAACTGATGATGCTGGGCTCGGCGCTCTGGCTGATCGCGACTGTCGTCGTGTAAGTAGGGATGAAAAAAGGCGGCCGAAGCCGCCCTTTTGGAGTGCTGGTCAGGCGCCGGTCAGGCCGACGGCTCGAAGCGCAGCGCCACGCCGTTGATGCAGTAGCGCAAGCCGGTCGGCGGCGGGCCGTCCTCGAAGACGTGGCCGAGATGGCTGCCGCAGCGCGAACAGTGGCATTCGGTGCGGACCATGCCGTAGCTGCGGTCGACGGTCGTCTCGATCGAACCCGGGACGGGGTCGTTGAAGCTCGGCCAGCCGGTTCCGCTCTCGAACTTCAGCTTGGATTCGAACAGCGGCTGGTCGCAGCCGACGCAGAAGAAAGTGCCGGCGCGCTTCTCGTAAAGCAGAGCGCAGCTGCCGGGGCGCTCGGTGCCGTGGTTGCGCATGACGGCGTACTGCTCCGGCGTCAGCCGGGCGCGCCACTCGGCGTCGGTGCGGGTGACGGGATAGGCGTGGGTGTCCATGGAATCTCCTCGGCCTTGGCGGCTCGTTGTTGGTTGGCAGCCTGTATTCGCACGAACATAGGCATTTGTTACAGGCGCTGCCAGCGGCAGTAGGCTAGTGCTTGCGCGACAACTGCTTCGTAGCGGCCTCGAGCCCGGCGAGCGTGAGCGGGAACATGCGGCCGCCGAAGATGTCGCTGATCATGGCGATGGAATGGGTGTAGCGCCAGTTCTTCTCGGCTTCCGGGTTCAGCCAGACGGCATTCGGCCATTGCTGCAAAAGTCGCGCGAGCCAAACGCCGCCTGCTTCCGGGTTCCAGTGCTCGACGGAGCCGCCGGGATGAGCGATTTCGTACGGGCTCATCGAGGCGTCGCCGACGACGATCACCTTGTAGTCCGGCCCGTATTTGTGGAGCAGGTCGAAGGTCGGGATCGTCTCGGCGAGCCGCCGTCGATTGTCCTTCCAGACGCGCTCGTAAAGGCAGTTGTGGAAGTAGAAATATTCGAGCTGGCGAAATTCTGCGCGGGCGGCCGAGAACAATTCCTCGACGCTTTTGATGTGATCGTCCATCGAGCCGCCGACGTCGAAGAACATCAATAGCTTCACCGCGTTGCGGCGCTCGGGTCGCGTCTTGACGTCGAGATAGCCATGCTCGGCGGTGGCATGAATCGTGCCGGGCAGATCGAACTCTTCCTCGGCGCCCTCGCGCACCCAACGACGCAGGCGCTTCAGCGCCACCTTGATGTTGCGGGTGCCGAGCTCGACCGCGTCATCGAAGTTCTTGAACTCGCGTTTGTCCCATACCTTCACCGCGCGGCGATGCCGGCTTTCGTGCTGCCCGATGCGCACGCCTTCCGGGTTGTAGCCATAGGCGCCGAAGGGCGAGGTGCCGCCGGTGCCGATCCATTTCGATCCGCCTTGATGCCGGCCCTTCTGCTCCTCCAGCCGCTGCTTCAGCGTCTCCATCAGCTTGTCGAAGCCGCCCAGCGCCTCGACCAGTTTTTTCTCCTCGTCGGTCAGATGCTTTTCCGTCAAACGGCGCAGCCACTCTTCTGGAATGTTGGCGACATCGACGGCATCCGGTCCGGCAAGCGCCTCGACGCCCTTGAAGACATGCGCGAAGACCTGGTCGAAGCGGTCGATGTGGCGCTCGTCCTTCACCAGGGCCGAGCGTGCAAGGTAGTAGAAACCCTCGACGTCATAGTCGACCAATCCCGCTTCCAGCCCTTCCAGCAGCGACAGATATTCCCTGAGCGAAACGGGAACCCGCGCAGCCTTCAGTTCGAGGAAGAAGGGAATGAACATTTGCCCTTATAGCAGATCGTATTCGACGAAGCCCGTGCGGCGCGCGACATGGTCGTAGAGCCGGCGCGCGGTGGCGTTGGTCTCGTGCGTCATCCAGTAGACGTTCCTCACGCCGATCTTGCCGGCCTCCTGTCGCACGGCTTCGATCAAGGCGGCGCCGATGCCCTTGCCGCGCACTTCGGGGTCGGCGAACAGGTCCTGCAGATAGCAGTTGTTGACCTCAGACCAGCAGGAGCGGTGATAGAGATAGTGCGTCAGGCCCACGGCCTTACTGTCGAGCGTGGCGATGAAACCCTTCGGCTCGAACTCGCCTGGCGTGAAGAGGCGTTTCCAAGTGACGTCGTAAACGGCGTCCGGCAACTTGGTCTCATAAAAGGTGAGGTATGCGGTCCACAGGCGGCGCCAGTCGGCGTGATCGGACTGGGCGAGCGGGCGGACGGTGATCTCGGACATTTCATTCTCCTCCAATGCTTTGCGTCCGAAGCTGCGTTGGCGACCGCTTGCCGGCAACGGTCCACAGCCGGAGAAAGCGCTATTGCTGCCGTCCTATCCCTGCCGCCTGGCCATGAAGGCCAGGCGCTCGAACAGATGCACGTCCTGCTCGTTCTTCAGCAGCGCGCCATGCAGTTTCGGCAGCGCGTTCTTGGGGTCGGCGCGCAGATCTTCCGGCGCGATGTCGTCGGCGACCAGCAGACGGATCCAGTCGAGCGCCTCGGAGGTCGACGGCTTCTTCTTCAGCCCCGGCACCTCGCGGATCTCGTAGAACTGGGTGAGCGCGGCCCGCACAAGGTTCTGCTTGATGCCGGGATAATGAACGTCGACGATCCGGTGCAGCGTCTCGATGTCGGGGAAGCGGATATAATGGAAGAAGCAGCGGCGCAGGAAGGCGTCCGGCAATTCCTTCTCGTTGTTCGAGGTGATGATGACGATCGGTCGAAATTCGGCACGGATGGTCTCGCCGGTCTCGTAGACGAAGAACTCCATCCGATCGAGCTCCTGCAGCAGATCGTTGGGGAACTCGATGTCGGCCTTGTCGATCTCGTCGATCAAAAGCACGACCTTCTTCTGCGCCGCGAAGGCGTCCCAGAGCTTGCCGCGCTTGATGTAGTTCCCGATGTCGCTGAAACGGTCGTCGCCGAGCTGGCTGTCGCGCAGCCGCGAGACGGCGTCATACTCATAAAGGCCCTGCTGCGCCCTGGTGGTCGACTTGACGTTCCATTCGATGAAATCGAGATCGAGCGCCGCCGCCACCTGGCGGGCGAGTTCCGTCTTGCCGGTACCCGGCTCGCCCTTGACCAGCAACGGTCGCTCCAGCGCGATCGCAGCGTTGACCGCCACCATCAGATCCTTGTCGGCGACATAGGCTGCGGTGCCTTCGAAGCGCATTTTTTCTCCTGATCGTTCGGCCGCGACCGTAAGGACGCCGCCCGGCCTGTGCAAGGCATAGCAACGCCGCAAGGTGCCTGACGCAAATTTTGCCGGCGTTCGGCCGGCTGTCCTTCTGGCGCTCGGCCAGCCGTCGGCCTATATTGGCGCCGGCGGTCTGCGCTTCCCGGCAGGAGAAACTTATCCCCGGGGCCTTATCGATCCTTAGGGAGCTGTCCCTGGGAAGACCCGTGGGTTTTCTCACACGGCGCCCACCTACTTTGTAGGCACCCGGGATCGACCTCTCCACCGGTTGTGTGGATCGTCACTCTCCCGATTTCGGCTACGCATGCGCACATTTCCAAGCGGCTGGTCTTTGATAGCGGGCATGGCGGCTTGGCGCATGCATTGTCTAATGTAGCGCTGGTCGACCCCCACTCCGTCTCGGCTTCGCCGAGCCACCTCTCCCCCGATCGACGGGGTAGAGGAAAGGCGCCAGGCTTTTTACCGTCAACGCTCTTCCAGCAACGCTCCCTTCCTTTCCCTCCGGAGGGGGGAAAGGTGGCGCTGCGAAGCAGCGACGGATTGGGGGAACCACGTGGCAATCAAGCCTCCAGCCCGATCAGTCACGCCAGTCACAGAAGATGTGCATAGTAGCCCGATCTCGGGAGACTTGCGCCTGCTCTCTGTTTTGACGCAATTCCGGTCGGAATAGCGCTGCGCACTTTCCTGGAATTACGCTAGAAAACGTCGTTCCTGCAACGCCGTCCAAGCTCGACCTTTTCTAGCGTCCGCCTATGACCTCATCCAAAGACCTGAAAAGACAGCTTCGCAAGGACGCGCTGGCGCGCCGCGATGCGCTCGATGAATTCTGGCGGGTGGAGATCGCGCTCGAAATGGCCGAGACCGCGAAGGCCGAGATCGCCGTCGAGCCGGGCCAAATCGTCTCCGGCTTCTGGCCGATGCGCTCCGAGGTCGACGTGCGGCCGCTGATGTTCGTGCTGCGCGAAAAGGGAGCCAGGCTCTGCCTGCCGGCGATCCTCGACAAGACCACGATCGTGTTCCGCGAGCTGGTGCACGGCGCGCCGATGGTCGAGATGGGCTTCGGCACGGTCGGGCCGCATGAGGAGGCCGAAGTGCTCGACCCCTCGCTGATGCTGGTGCCGCTTGCCGCCTTCGACGCGCGCGGCCACCGCGTCGGCTACGGCGCCGGCTATTACGACCGGGCGATCGCCAGGCTGGCCGACAAGGGGCTGACGCCCCGGCTGATCGGCATTGCCTTCGACTGCCAGGAAGTTGCGATGGTGCCGGAAGAGAACCACGACGTGATCATCCCGGAAATACTCACCGAGAGCGGGTTGCGCCGGTTCGCGCCTCGATTGTAGAAAAGCGTTTGAAAAACGCATGATCTTTTGCGGAAAGTCATGCAGCTTTTGCTTGTCGGACTTTCGGCGCAGGATCGTATGAGACTTCTCTTCCTCGGCGACATGGTCGGAAAAACTGGACGCACGGCGGTGTGGGAACAGCTGCCGGGCTTGATCTCCGACTTCAAGCTCGACTTCGTCATCGTCAATGGCGAGAACGCCGCCGGCGGTTTCGGCATCACCGAAGAGATATTTCGCGAGACGCTGGCGGCGGGCGCCGACGTCGTCACCACCGGCAACCATGTCTGGGACCAGCGCGACGCGCTGATCTTCGCGCCGCGCGAGGAGCGCTTCCTGCGCCCCTCCAATTTCCCCAAGGGCACGCCGGGACGCGGCTCGGGCGTCTATATCGCCAGGAACGGCGCGCGGGTGCTGGTCGCCAACATCATGGGGCGCGTCTTCATGCATCCCGAGCTCGACGATCCGTTCCAGGCCGGCGAGCGCGAGCTTTCCGCCTGTCCGCTTGGCGAGCAGGCGGATGCGGCGGTCATCGATTTCCACGCCGAGGCGACGTCGGAAAAGATGTGTTTCGCGCATTTCGTCGACGGCCGCGCCAGCCTGGTGGTCGGCACGCACACGCACCAGCCGACCGCCGATCACCAGATCCTCAATGGCGGTACCGCCTATATCTCGGATGCCGGCATGTGCGGCGACTACGATTCCTCGCTCGGCATGGACAAGGAAGAGCCGCTCAACCGCTTCCTTTCGAAAGTGCCGAAGGGCCGGTTCGAGGCGGCGAGCGGGCCGGCGACGCTCTGTGGCATCGGCGTCGAGATCTCCGATCGCACGGGTCTTGCCGAGAAGATCGCGCCGTTTCGTCGCGGTCCGCGGCTGGAGGAAACGGCGCCGTCCTTCTGGTCGTGACATTGATATGAGGACCTCAAGCACCTAACTCCCGCGGAACTCGCCGAAAACCTGCTTCAGATCGTAGAGGGGACGACCTCCATGCAGCTTGTCGAATTCCTGGCGCCGCACTTCGCCTTCGTTTCCGATCCAACCGCGTGGGTCGCGCTGCTGACGCTGGTGGTGCTGGAGGTGGTGCTCGGCATCGACAATCTGATCTTCATCTCGATCCTCACCAACAAGCTGCCGGAAGCGCAGCGCGCCCGCGCGCGCAGGCTGGGCATCTCGGCGGCGCTGGTGATGCGCCTCATCCTGCTCGCCACCATCTCGATCATCGTGCAACTGACGACGCCGGTGTTCACGGCGTTCGGGCACGGCTTTTCCTGGCGCGACCTGATCCTGATCGCCGGCGGCCTGTTCCTGGTCTGGAAGGCGACCAAGGAAATCCACCACACGGTCGACCCGCAGGATCATCAGGATACGATGGTTGGGGGTGCGCTGCAGATGAGCCTTGCCGGCGCGATCTTCCAGATCCTTTTGCTCGACCTCGTCTTCTCGATCGATTCCATCATCACCGCCGTCGGTATGACCGACGAGATCGCCATCATGTATATCGCGGTGATCGTGGCGGTGAGCGCGATGATGCTGGCGGCGACGCCGCTTGCCAATTTCATCGCCAGGAACCCCAGCATCGTCATGCTGGCACTGGGTTTCCTGTTGATGATCGGCATGACGCTGATCGCCGACGGCATGGGCTACCACGTGCCCAAGGGCTACATTTATGCCGCCATGGGATTTTCCGCCCTGGTCGAGGGCCTCAACATGCTGGCCCGGCACCGCAAGAAGCAGAGGTCGGGCAGCGGGCACTGATGCTGGCACACCTTCGTCATTCTAGGGCGGAGCGACGCGAAGCGGAGCGCAGACCCTAGAATCCATGCCGTTACCCACGCCGAATAATGCGGCGGAGCAGAATTGTGTTACGGCTGAAGGTCAGCTGTCGGATTTTTTGGCGTTTCATCTCGAGACGCGGCGAAACGTCGGCGTCACGGCATGGATGCTAGGGTCTGCGCGCGTCGCTTCGCTCCTTGCTCCGCCCTAGCATGACGAATTCATTTTAGGCCCTTGGGACGGCGGTCGCCGATCAGGCCGAACATCAGCCCCTGTTCCAGCCACGCCTTGGCGCCGGCCAGCACCAGCGAGAAGCCGCCGGTGGATTCGATCGCCTGCTGCACCTGCTGGTCGCCGGAGCCCGCGAAGCCGAAATTGCTAACTTCGAGAAAGGTCGTGTCGCCGGGCATCTGGGTGAAAGTCCAGACGACGGTGGTCGGCGGCTCGCTCCATTGCATGACGATCTTTTGGTTGGGAACGATCTCGCTGACCTCGACCTTGGTCGAAACGCCATACATGCGCCACTCCCATTGAACCGTCTTGCCCGCGTCCAGCCGGCCGCTGGAATGGGTGAACCAGAACTTCGTGGTGATCGTCGGATCGACAATCGCCGCGAAAACGTCGGCGACGGGCCGGCGGATCAGCATGCCGGCTTCGGCGATGGGGCTCTCTTTGAGTTCCATGGCGTTCTCCCAATTTCGCATCAGGGCAGGTTGATCTGCCAGGAAACGCCGAAGCGGTCGTTGAGCCAGGCGAAACGGCGGCTGAAGCCGTAATTGCCGGGCGGCATCAGGAATCCGCCGTCCTTGGCCAGCGCTTCGACGATGCGCTCCAGTTCCTCTTCGGAGGAACAGTCGACGAAGAACGAGACCGATGGCGTGAAGGTGAAGGCGTGATGCACCGGGCTATTGAAGATCATGACCTCCGTGCCGCCGATCGATGCGCGCGCCAGCTTGACGGTTCCCTCGGGCCCGTCCTCGCCTGGACCGTAGCGCGTGACGTCGACGACGCGGCTCTGCGGAATGGTCTCGCAATAGAAGGCCATGGCCTCCTCGGCCTTAGCTTCGAACATCAGGAATGGCGTTACCTTCATGGCAGTCCTCCCGTCGCTCAGTTCTTGCGGCTCAGATGTTGGTCTCGTTGGCCGGCTCGCCCTTCATCTCGGCGCGATAGTAGCCGTCGCGCAGGTTGATGCCGTATTCGAGATAGGCCTTCATGCACGCCAGCATCTGCGACCAGCCCTCGCAATTGAGGTAGGACTTCTTCAGGCCGACCTCGCCTTCGCGCCAGCCGGCTTCGGCGATGGTGACGAAGGTCCCGCCGTCATCCAATGGCTCGAAATTCATCTCGATGCGGGTCTTGTAGGCTGGCTTGCCTTCGGCGTCGGTCGCATCCCAGCGCAGCACGATGCGTTTGTCCTTGGTCACCTCGTCGACCTCGACCGGAACCGTCTTCCACCAGGTCACGGTGGTGCCGGCTACCAATGGGGCGGAGGCGCCGCCGATGGTGGTGAAATAGCCGCTGAGCTTCGTCGGATTGACGACCGCGTCGAAGACCTCGGCGACCGGTTTGCCGATTCGCCCGGAAATCCTGAATCCAAGAGACATATCCACAGCTCCTTCCTTGATCGCCCAAACGATATGTTATAGAAATATAACATGTCAAGCCAAACCGCAGACGACCATGTTTTCAAGGCCTTGGCGCATCCGCGCCGGCGCGAACTGCTGGACCGGTTGAAGGATCAGCCGCAGACCACCGGCGCGCTCTGCGAGGCTTTCCCGGACATGGACCGCTGCACGGTGATGATGCATCTCAAAGTGCTCGAAGAGGCCGATCTGGTCGTGGCGAAGCGCGAGGGGCGCGAACGCTGGAACCATCTCAACGCTTTGCCGATCAAGCAGATCCACGACCGCTGGATCAGCCAGTATGCCAGTCACGCCATCAGCATCCTCGACCGGCTCAAGTCGGACTTGGGGGGATGACACAGTCCTCACGCGACTGGCTTCATCGCCGGCTCAATGGCGCGGCTGGACGAATTGAGCCGATTTATCTATAAGCCGGCCATTCCGACAGAGAGCGCCGCGTGCCTTCGCAGGCATAGCTCAGACGTTCTGAAAATTTGAATTCGAGCATTTTGCCGATGCCGGGTGATCGCGCCCGGCCGAAAAATGCTCTAGCCGAACACGACAGGGGTGCCATGGCTGGCCATTCGCAATTTAAGAACATCATGCACCGCAAGGGCCGCCAGGACGCGGTGCGGTCGAAAATGTTTTCCAAGCTGGCGCGCGAAATCACCGTCGCGGCCAAGACCGGCACGCCGGACCCGGCGATGAACCCGCGGCTGCGCCTTGCGGTGCAGAACGCCAAGGCGGTCTCGATGCCGAAGGACAACATCCAGCGCGCCATCAACAAGGCCTCCGCCGGCGACGCCGAAAACTACGAAGCGGTGCGCTATGAGGGCTACGGCCCCGGCGGCGTGGCGCTGATCGTCGAAGTGCTGACCGACAATCGCAACCGCTCGGCGTCCAACGTGCGCGCCGCCTTCACCAAGGCCGGCGGAGCTCTCGGCGAAACCGGCTCGGTGTCCTTCATGTGGGACCGCATCGGCGAGATCTACTATCCGGCTTCGGCCGGCAGCGCCGACAAGGTCATGGAAGCGGCGATCGAGGCCGGCGCCGACGACGTCGAGTCCGACGAAGAAGGCCACACCATCTATTGCAGCTTCGAAAATCTCGGCGACGTGTCGAAGTCGCTGGAAGCCGCGCTCGGCGAGGCGGAATCGGTGAAGCCGATCTGGCGGCCGCAGAACAACGTCCCGGTCGACGAAGAGCGGGCGCAATCGCTGATGAAGCTGGTCGCCACCCTCGAGGACGATGACGACGTGCAGAGCGTCTACGCCAATTTCGAGGTCGACGACGAGACGATGGCCAAGCTCAGCGCGGCTTGAGTCGGCCACGCGATCCAATATGAGCGAGAAGCCGCTTCCGACCATCCGCATCACCTACTGCACGCAATGCCTGTGGCTGTTGCGTGCCGGCTGGATGGCGCAGGAATTGCTGTCGACCTTCGGCACGGATCTTGGCGAGGTGACGCTGGTGCCAGGCACCGGCGGCATCTTCACCATCACCTGCGACGATCAGCTTATCTGGGAACGCAAGCGCGACGGCGGCTTTCCGGATGCAGCAAAGCTGAAGCAACTGGTGCGAGACGTCATCGACCCGGACCGCGACCTCGGTCATGCGGACCGCAAAACGCACAAGAAGACAGACCCCGCCTGAGGCGGGGTCTTTGCATTGCGGAATACTGTCTTCAGATCAGCGCCAAAATGAAGCATGCCATCGCGACGATGGCAGTGACGGTGCGGACATGGTTCCACATCACCCATTGGCTCAGATGTTTCGCCCACACGGCGGCGCCGTTGGCGCTCTCCGGATCGACCGCAGCGAGCGCATCGTTGAGAGGCACGTTGAAGACCATGGTCACGATCGGGTTGCCGATAAGATAGATCACGGCGCCGGCAAGCAACCAGTACGAACCAGGCTGGCTCCAGCCCATAATGGCGGCGGCGATAAGCACCAGACAGATCAGGCCGGTGCCGAACAGCGCCGTCATGAAAGTCGGCGTGATCACCGTGACGTTGATCGAATTCATCGCCGCGATGCCGCTTGGCACGGGCAGCCGGGCAAGCGCCGCCATGACGAAATTCGAGAATGCGAAGAAGACGCCGCCGACAACGCCGGAGCCGATCGCGGCAATGAAGGTGAGGGTGGGAAGAAATTTCATCATGTCGGTTGCTCCAGATTTGTCGACGATAAAACATGAGTAACTCTCACATTTGCAAAACGTGATAAACCCTCATATCTTGCGAGTCAAGCCAGTTTCGAAAAACCGCCCCGGAGTGAGTCATGGATGACAAAGTCGCCGCGAAGACCGATCAGGATGCCATCGCTTCGCCGCGCCGGTCGCCGAGCCAGCAGCGCAGCCGCGAGCGGGTCGAGCGCATGCTTGCCGCCGCCTCGGCGCTGATCGCCGAGCAAGGCAGCGACGCCATGCGCATGGGTGAGGTGGCGGAAAGGGCAGGTGTCTCGATCGGCTCGCTCTACCAGTTCTTTCCGGACAAGCGGGCGATCGTCTGGGCGCTTGCCGAGCGCTACACCGCCGAAAGCCAGGCCTGCATTGCGGCGGCGCTGAAGGATGTCGGCGACGCCGAAGGGCTCGGCCAAGCGTTTTCGGAACTGGTCGACATCTACTACCGCCTGTTCCTGGCCGAGCCGGTGATGCGCGACATCTGGTCAGGCACGCAGGCCGACAAGGCGCTGCGCGAGCTCGAGCTCGCCGACAGCCGCGCCAATGCCGAATTTTTGGTGGCGGTGTTGAAGCGGCTCAGGCCCGATGCCGATCCGGTCGAGCTGGAGACGACCGCGTTCCTCGTCTGGCAAACGGGCGAAACCGCCATGCGGCTGGCGATCTCCGTCGATCGGGAAGAAGGCGACAGACTGGTCGCGGCCTACAAGCGCATGGCGCTGAGGGAACTGTTGGCTGAATAGGATCTTCCCACCCTCCCCCCGTGGGGAGGGTCGCTGCGAAACAGCGGGGAGGGGGCGGCGCCAGACCCCACCCGGACCTTCGGTCCGACCTCCCCACAGGGCCTAGAAGGGGAGGTAGGGGCAAGCGAATGCAACAAAAAACCCGCCTCGAGGCGGGTTTTTGATCTGCGACAAAGCGGAGATGAGCTTAGAGGCCGAAACCTTCGAAGCGCTTCTTGAACTTGGACAGGCGGCCGCCGCGGTCGAGCAGGGTCTGCTGGCCGCCGGTCCAGGCCGGATGCGTGGTCGGGTCGATGTCGAGGTTCATCGTGTCACCTTCCTTGCCCCAGGTCGAACGGGTCAGGTATTCGGTGCCATCGGTCATGACGACCTTGATGGTGTGGTAGTCGGGATGGATATCGGCCTTCATTGTCGTGTTTCCTGGCTGCTGGCGCTGGTGACGGGCCTATGGCCTGCGTCGATGCGCCCCCTTTCAAAACTCGAAGCCGCAGCTAATGAAAAGCCACGGCTTCTAAAACGGTCGGCGAGCCTATACATCAGCCGGAATTGAATCACAAGGCCGCGGCAAGCGCATATATTGAAGCGATGGCCGGCAAGCGGCCAGAGGAAACGCTCATGGCGGATATCGGTGTCAGTGGAGACGCGCGCAGGCGCTCGATCCGGCCGCTCAGAAGCCTTTTTCCCTACATCACCCGCTACCGGAAACTGGCGGTCGGCGCGATCATCTCGCTGATCGTGGCGGCGGCGACGACGCTGGCGCTGCCGATGGCCGTGCGGCGCATGATCGATCACGGCTTCCAGGCGGCCGGCTCCACCTTCATCGCCGAGTATTTCGCCGCGCTGGTTCTGATGGCGGCGCTGCTCGCGGCAGCCTCGGCCAGCCGCTACTATTTCGTCATCACGCTCGGCGAGCGCGTCGTCGCCGACATCCGCCGCGACGTCTTTTCGCATCTCACGACGCTCTCGCCGGCCTTTTTCGATCGCGCGCAGTCCGGCGAGATCGTGTCGCGGCTTGCCGCCGACACAACGCAGGTGAAATCGGCGGTCGGCGCCACCGCCTCTGTCGCGCTGCGCAACCTCATCCTCGGCCTTGGCGCCGTGGCGATGATGGTCTTCACCAGCCCAAAACTTTCCGGCCTCGTCATCGCCGCCATTCCGCTGATCGTGCTGCCGCTGGTCGCCTTCGGCCGCTCGGTGCGGCGCAAGTCGCGCCTGGCGCAGGATACGCTGGCCGAAGCCACCGCCTATGCCAGCGAGCAAATCGGCGCCGTGCGCACGCTGCAGGCCTTCACCAACGAGAAGCTGGTCACCGGGCGCTTCTCGGCCGCCGTGGAGGCTGCCTTCGAGGCGGCGCGCACCTCGGTCTTCGCGCGCTCCTTCCTAACCTTCTTCGCCATCTTCATGATCTTTTCCTCGGTGGTGGCGGTGCTCTGGTTCGGCTCGCGCGACGTGCTTGCCGGCACGATGTCGGCCGGCACGCTCGGCCAGTTCCTGCTCTATTCGGTGTTCGCCGCCGGCGCGCTCGGCGCGCTGTCGGAGGTTTGGAGCGAGCTGTCGCAGGCGGCGGGCGCCGCCGAGCGGTTGACCGAGATCCTGGCCGAGAAGCCCGCCATCCAGTCGCCCGTCGATCCGCTGCCGCTGCCGGCCAAGGCCAAGGGCGCGATCAGCTTCGACGAGGTCTCCTTCTCCTATCCGGCGCGGCCGGACCGGGCAGCGGTGCATGGCCTGAGCTTCCAAGTGAAGCCGGGCGAAACGGTTGCGATCGTCGGACCGTCGGGCGCGGGAAAAAGCACCGTCTTCTCGCTGATCCTGCGCTTCTACGATCCCGAAAGCGGCCGCATCGTCATCGACGGCGTCGACGTGCGCGAGGCCGATCCGGCAGCAATCCGCGAGCGCATCGCCATCGTGCCGCAGGACGTCACCATCTTCGCGGCAAGTGCTGGCGACAATATCGGCTTCGGCCGGCCGGGCGCCGGCGACGCCGAGATCGAAGCGGCTGCGAAGGCCGCCCTTGCCGACGAATTCATCGGCAAGCTCGAAAAGGGCTATGACAGCCAGGTCGGCGAGCGCGGCGTGACCTTGTCGGGCGGCCAGCGCCAGCGCATCGCGATCGCCCGCGCCATCCTGCGCGACGCGCCGATCCTCCTGCTCGACGAGGCGACCTCGGCGCTCGACGCCGAAAGCGAGACGCTGGTGCAGACGGCGCTCGAGCGGCTGATGCGCGGCCGCACCACCATCGTCATCGCCCATCGGCTGGCGACGGTGCTCAAGGCCGATCGGATCCTCGTCATGGAAGGCGGACGCATCGTCGAGGAAGGCACGCACCAAAGCCTCGTCGCCAAGGGTGGCACCTATGCGCGGCTCGCCAAGCTGCAGTTCGAGACCGGGGCCAGCGCCTTCCGGGGCGCGGCGGAATAAAAGAGCGTCAGCCGGCTCGCCAATCCGCCAGCAGCACAACGCTGCCAAACTGCGCGGCCTTGGCAACGTGGCGCTGGTCAGCGGTGACAAAAGTGCCGCCGCGTTCAAGTGCCATCGCGTGATAGATACTGTCAAAGAGAGTAGGATAACCGTTGCCGGGTGCGGCTGACGTCGCGATTTTTTCTGCTGTTGCCAAGTCCTGCGTGGTCGGTTCTTCGATCACCAGCCCCAGTTCCCGGAATTGATCGAAAAGCTGGCCAATCACGGTCAGCGGCAATTCGACATGCAAAGCGGCTGAAAGAGCCTCATACAACACCACCGACGGAGCGAGAAAGCCCTGTCCCTGCTCCAGCATATGATCCACCAAGCTGCGCGCCGCCTCGCTGTCGTCTTCTTGCTTAAAAAGCTTCACGAAAACCGAGGCATCGACGACGATCATTCCTTACTGCCCCGGAGAACATCGAGTGGGCGGCCATCCCATTTCATGCGCTGGGCGCGCAGAAAATCGGTGGTACTTTCGCTTTTCGGGCTGGAATTGCGCGGCAATTCATCCAGCATTCTTTTAAGACGGGTCACGGCAACTGCGCGCAATGCCTGATCGATTGCCTTTTCAACGAAGCGCGACCTTTCGCTTTTCGGCACTTCGTCTTCAAGCCGGCTCTTTATGTCCGCGGCGATGGAAAAGGTGGCGCGTTCTTTCGAAGCTGAAACTCCCACGGTCTACTCCTTGTTCATACGAAGATGTATGCTTTCGGAGTATGAAAATCAACTTCCGCTCTCGGCGTTAACCGTAGCGCCTACGCAGGTGCTCGGTGAAGTAGGCGGCGTTGAGCCGCTCGCCGGTGGCGCGCTCGAGCAGCTCCGGCGTCGACCAGCGCGAGCCATGCGACCAGATCCTGTCCCGCCGCCACTCGTTGATCGCGCTGAAGTCGCCTTTGGCGAGATCCTGGTCCGCGGACGGGTGCTGCCTGGTCAGGGTCGCCCATTGCTGCGCCGCCATCATGGCGCCAAGCGTGTAGGACGGGAAATAGCCGAAGGCTGCACCAGGCCAGTGGACGTCCTGCATCGGTCCGTCGGCCGGGTTGTCGATGGTCGACAGGCCGAGATAGTCGCGCATCTTGGCGTCCCATGCCTCGGGCAGGTCGACGGCTTCCAACCGGCCGGAAACAAGCTCCTGCTCGAGCTCGTAGCGCAGGATGACATGCAGCGGATAGGTGACCTCGTCGGCATCGACGCGGATCAGGCCGCGTTCGACATGGTGGACATGCGGCAGGATGTCGTCGAGGGACCAGGCTTCGCCGAGATGTTTTTCGACCACCGGCAAGGCCCAGCGCCAGAAGGCCGGGTTGCGGCCGATCTGCTTTTCGACGAACAGGCTCTGGCTCTCGTGCACGGCCATGCCGCGCGCCTTGCCGAGTGGCCAATGCGACCAGATCTTCGGCAGGTTCTGCTCGTAGAGGGCGTGGCCGGTCTCGTGCAGCACACCCATCAGCGCCGACAGGAAATCCGAGGTCTTGTAGCGGGTGGTGATGCGCACATCGGTCGGCACGCCGCCACAGAAGGGATGGTGCGACACCGACAGCGAGCCGTGGGTCAGGTCGAAGCCGACTGCGGCCATCATGGCAAGGCCGAGCTCGCGCTGCCGCTCGACGGCGTAGCTGCCGGAGAGCGGTTTTAGCGGATGCTTCGCCAGCCGCGCGTCCTGCACGGCCAGCGCATGCGGCAGGAAGTCCTTGAGGAAGGCCTTCAGCTCGGCAAACACCGGCGTGATGTCGGCGGCGCGATTGCCGGGGTCGTACTGCTCCATCAGCGCATCATAGGGGGCGAGGCCGAGCGCGTCGGCGCGCAGCGCCGCCTCCTCCCGCACCAGCGCCACCACCCCTTCCAGCGCCGGCAGAAAGCCCGCCCAGTCGTTCTTGGCGCGCAGGTCGCGCCAGAGCTGCTCGGAGCGCATGCGCGCCGTCGTCTGGCGCTCGACGAATTCGACCGGCAGGCAGGTGAGATTGGTGTATTGCCGGCGCAGTTCCCGGACTGCCGCCTGCTGCTCGTCGTTCAGCGGCTCGGCTTCGGCGGCGGCGATCCAGTCGCCGATCTCCGGCGCGGTCGCCTGGGCGTGCAGCATGCCGGCCAGCACCGACGTCGCCTCGGCGCGCTTCTCGCCGCCGCCGACCGCCATATGGGTCGCCTCGTCGGCGCCGAGGATGGCCAGCGCATGCTCCAGCGCTTCGAGCTTGTGGCCGAGTTGATCGAGTTTTTGGAAGGACATGATGGATTCCGGCTCAAATTGGCTGGCGCGAAAAGATACCAACGCATCGAGCTTGGCAACCCTGATCGGTCGGCGGCAGAGCCGCCGGTCTTGCCTCGGGACGGCGCTGCGTGATCAATGCCGGGAACAAACGACTGGAGAGGACAATGGCCGGCAATATACTGACCGGGCTGGTGGCGCTGATCCACTGCTATATCGTCTATCTGGAGATGATGCTGTGGGACACGCCACGCGGCCACAAGGCGTTCAAGCTGACGCCTGAATTCGCCAGCGCATCCAAGGTGCTCGCCGCCAATCAGGGGCTCTACAACGGCTTTCTCGCGGCGGGCCTGATCTGGGGGCTCTATCTCGGCGCCGACGGATTGCAGATCAAGATATTCTTCCTGCTTTGCGTCGCCATTGCCGGCCTCTACGGGGCGGCGACCGTCGGCCGGAAGATCCTGTTCATCCAGACGGTGCCGGCGGTGCTTGCCATCATGGCGCTTTGGCTCGGCCTCTGATCAACTAAGGACGTGAGCGAAAAGGGCGCCCTCGGGCTAGAGCGCGTCGCCCTGAAACGGATTCAGGCGACGCGCTTCAAATCTTGTTTTGATGCATGTCGTCCGCCCAAGACCGCTGCGCGCTTTTGGGCGGACATGCATTGCAGCATCTCTCCAAGAGATATGCGCAACGGCCCCAGGGCGCCGAAAGACGCGCGGGGCCGTTGCGACAAAGTTCCTGCAATGGACGGGTTCACCCGTTCGGATAATATCCGGCGTCTGCGCCGTTGCCGATGAGGAAGTTGCTGCCCGTGGCATTGCGCAGGCTCTGGCTCACATCATCGAGTTGTGCCACCAGCTGCTGGTACTCTGCCGCCGGTATCGAGCCATGTCCCTCGGCAGCCTCTCTTTGCGCGACCCGGCTGATGTGGACAGCCTGCCGGTGAAGGTCGCGGGCCTCGTCCGACTTGATCTTATCCGCCTGCCGCGCGGCCGTGATGCCTTGATCCACGCTCTGCGCCTGGTCGATCAGGCCTGCCGTGCGCGGGGTGTAGAAGCCGGCCGATGCGGCGTAGGCGCCGGCAAACGGAACGGCGACGAGAAGCGCGGCGAGCGCCGCGGTCCTGGGTATCTTGAAAGAGCGCATGGCTGCGTCTCCCTCTTGCTGGGGAAGGCAGCGCCGGAACGACCTGCCTTCCGACCCGGGCCGTCCGGTTCCGTCGCGTCGCGATGTGGGAGGCACCGCCGGCGGTCCCCGGCCCATGTAGATTACCTAGGCACGGCACCCCGCCAAGTGGAATTAAAAAACGGTAATGTTTCGCGGCCTTGTCACGCGTGCGTCGGGCCCTAAAACGCGGCTGCACGATCAAGCCGCACGCGCGGAAGGGCTTTCCGGCAACCGCTCAGCGTTCGGTGAGCTTCAGCTCGATACGGCGGTTCTTGCTGCGTGCCTCGTCCGTATCGGAGGGATCGAGCGGCTGGAATTCGCCGAAGCCGGCGGCGACCAGCCGGTTGGCCGGCACGCCGTTCTCGATCAGGAACTTCACCACCGAGGTCGCGCGCGCCGTCGAAAGCTCCCAGTTGTCGTGATAACGGCCGGTGCCGGACAGCGGCTTGTTGTCGGTATGGCCGTCGACGCGCAGCACCCAGCTGATCTCGGGCGGGATTTCCTTCTGCAGTTCGATGATGGCGTCGGCGAGCTTCTTCATCTCGACCTTGCCGGCATCGTTGATCACGTCGGAGCCGGTGGGAAACAGCACCTCCGACTGGAAGACGAAGCGGTCGCCGACGATGCGGATGTTCTCGCGGTCGGCGAGGATCTCGCGCAGCCGGCCGAAGAAATCGGAGCGGTAACGGTTGAGTTCCTGGACACGCTGCGCAAGCGCCACGTTCAGGCGGCGGCCGAGATCGGCGATCTTGGTGTTGGATTCGCGGTCGCGCTGCTCGGAGACGTTGAGTGCGTCCTCGAGCGCCGCGATCTGCTTGCGAAGTGCTGCGATCTGCTGGTTGAGGATCTCGACTTGGCTCAGCGCCTGCTGGCTGATCTGGCGCTGGTTGCTGAGCTCGCCGGACAATGCTTCCGCGCGCTTGTTAGCGGCGTCACCGGCACCGGCGCCTTGGTCCAGCAATTGCTGAAGCCGGCTCTTTTCGGCTTCCGCCGCCGACAGCGAGGCCTGCAGGTTGGCGAGCGTGTCTTCCTTGTCCTGGCTGTTCGAGCGCTCCAGCGCGAGCAGCTGCGTCAGCTCGTTGATCTGCGAGTTGAGGCGGTTGAGCACCGTGTCCTTGCCGGAAATCTCGCGACTGAGCAGGAACTGCGCCAGCACGAACACCGTGAGCAGGAACATGATCGCCAGCAGCAGCGTCGACAGCGCGTCGACGAAACCCGGCCAATAGTCGATGCGGCGATCGGCGCGCCGTCTTGCCAGCGCCACGTCAGTGGACCCCTTGCTTCTTCAGCGCGTCGGCGATCTTTTCCAGCGTGTTACGCATGGCCTTCTGCTCGTCGGACTGCGCCTCGACCCAGTCGCGCATGATCTGCTGCTCGGAGCGCATGTTCTTGACCAGGCCGGAAATGCCGTCGGCGAGGTTGGCCATGGCGGTGGCGACGCGCGGGTTGGAGCCGCCGCCGTTCTCCTGCAGGCTGCGCAGCCTTTCCGACAGCAGCCTGATTTCTTCCGACGGCTCGGCGCGGGCCTGATCGGAGACGACGATGTCGGACGACAGGTCGGTGACCGAGGACAGCCAGTTCTCGAGCTCGGTGTAGAAGCGGGTCTGGGCGCGGCCGGCCTGCAGGTCGAGGAAGCCGAGCACCAGCGAGCCGGAGAGGCCGAACAACGAGGACGAGAAGGCCGTGCCCATGCCCGCAAGCGGCGCCGACAAACCCTGCTTCAGCGCATCGAGAACGGCGGCGGCGTCGCCGCTGCCGGGATCGAGCGCTTCGATGGTTTCGCGGATCGAGGCAATCGTGTTGAGCAGGCCCCAGAAGGTGCCGAGCAGGCCGAGGAACACCAACAGGCCGACGAGATAGCGCGAGGTGTCGCGGCTTTCGTCGAGGCGGGTGGCGATGGAATCGAGCATCGTGCGCATCGAGCTCGTCGAGAAGGCGATCGTCGACGAACGGCCGATCATCGCTTTCATCGGCGCCAAAAGCACCGGCTCGGTGGTCTCGGAGCCGGCGCGGAAAGAATTGACCCAGCGCACTTCACGGAACAGCCGGCCGACCTGGACGAAGGCAAGCAGAATGCCGACGGCAAGCACGCCGATGATCAGGCCGTTGAGGCCGGGATTGCTGGAGAAGGCGGTCGAGATCTGGCGGGTGAGGATGGCGGCGATAAAGGCGACGATGATCAGGAAGATCACCATGGTGAGCAGGAAGACCTGCGGGCTCGATAGCTTGTGCGGATCGTAGACCAGGACATCCGAGCGCCTGCCGAAGGATCTGAGAAAAGCCATCCGTGCCCCGTTTCCGATGCCACCGCCGCGAATTTGCGCGACTCTAAACGGAATTGTGACCAAATTGAATGGCGCTTTGCAATATCGCCGTCGCCGCCTCGTTTTGGAGCAATTCCGGACGAAAGGCCACGGCGAACGCGCCGGACCTAACCGCTTCACGCTTTTCCTGGAATTGCTCTTGGTCTCAGAACCGGCTGATGACCAGGCAGTCGACCATGGCGGCCAGATGCAGCCCGGCGCCAGTGACGACGAAGCCGTGCCAGACGGCATTGTGGAAGCGCAGGCCCTTCCAGGCGAAGAAGACGACGCCCAGGGAATAGACGATGCCGCCGGCGACCAGCAGCACGATGGAGGCTGTCGGCAGCGTCGCGACCAGCGGCCCGGCGAGCACGACGCCGCTCCAGCCGATGGCGAGATAGAAGACGATCGCCAGCCGGTCGTAGCGGCCGGGCAGGAACATCTTGATCGCGATGCCCATCGCCGCCGCGGCCCAGACAACGACGATCATCGGAAGGACCAGCGACGAGGCTTTGAGCTGGGCGAGGAAGGGCGTGTAGGTGGCGGCGATCAAAAGATAGATCGCGGCGTGATCGAAGCGGCGCAATATCCATTTCGCCGGCCACGATATCGGCCACAGATTGTAGGCCAGCGATACCGAAAGCACGGTGAGCAGGGACACCACGTAGAAGATCGCGGCGACATATTCCCCAGGACCTGAGTGAAAGGCGGCTAAAGCCAGGAAGGCTGAGCCGGCGGCGATCGCCAGCACGATGCCGACGGCATGGACGATGCCGTCGGCGATCATCTCGGCGCGCGAGTAGTGCCAGCGGCCCACGAAGGGGATTTCGATCTGGGTTTGTGGCCGCGCGTCGTTCATGAATGATCCCGGAGCCCCTCATCTGGGCGATCGCGGATCAGTATTTCAACGTTCGGTGGCGGTTTTGCGACTACTGCGCCGCGCGTCGTTTCGACGCGCAAAGGACGCTGTAGCACCTGATTTCGAACGCAGGCGCTTCGCCGCGCAGCGCCTTTCGCCACCCGTCAACGGGACGGGAGCGGCTTCTTCACCGTCTTGAGCAGAGCGCGCTGGATGAGCTCGTTGCCGGCGACGATTCCGCCGGTGTCGAGCATGTCCTGTCCGCCGTCCATGTCGGAGACGAACCCGCCTGCCTCGCGCACCAGCAGCATGCCGGCGGCAATGTCCCAGGACGAGAGGCCGGTCTCCCAGAAGCCGTCCATGCGGCCGGCCGCGACATAGGCGAGGTCGAGCGCGGCCGAGCCGAGCCGGCGGACGCCGGAGACTTCGGCCATGACGTTGCGCAGCTCAATCAGGAAATTGCCGTGCTGGCCGCGCCCGAGATGCGGCACGCCGCAGCCGATCACGGCATCGGTGAGCTTGGCGCGCCCGGCGACGCGCAGCCGGCGGTCGTTCATGAAGGCGCCGCCGCCGCGCTCGGCGGTATAGAGCTCGTCCATCGCCGGATTGTAGACGACGCCGGCGACGATCTGGCCCTGGCGCTCCAGCGCGATCGACACCGAGAAAAGCGGGATGCCGTGCAGGAAATTGGTGGTGCCGTCGAGCGGGTCGACGATCCAGCGATGCTGGCCGTCCTCGCCTTCGACGGCGCCGCGCTCCTCCATCAGGAAGGCATAGCCCGGCCTTGCTTTGGACAGCTCGGCAAAGACGATCTCTTCCGCCTTGCGGTCGGCCTGGCTGACATAGTCGCCCGGTCCCTTCATCGAGACCTGCAGGTTCTGCACCTCGCCGAAATCACGCGACAGGGACCGGCCGGCCTTCATCGCGGCCTGGACCATGACATTGAGGAGAGCGGAACGCGCCATTCTTTATCTTCCTGTATTGACCGTTTTACTCTGCGCGGCGCACGTAAGTGATTTCGTTGGTGTCGACGATGATGCGCTCGCCGGCCGAGATGAAAGGCGGCACCAGCACGCGAACGCCGTTTTCCAGCACCGCCGGCTTGTAGGAGGAGGCAGCCGTCTGGCCCTTCACCACCGGGTCGGCTTCGGTGATGGTTAGCGTCACCTGGTCGGGTAGCGAGATGCCGATCGGCCGTTCCTCATAGAGCTGCACCGTCACCATCATTCCGTCCTGCAGGAAGGCGGCACGCTCGCCGACGAAATCCTTCGCCAGTTCGAGCTGCTCGTAGCTCTCGGTGTCCATGAACACCAGCGCGTCGCCCTGCTCGTAGAGGAAGGAGAAATCCTTCAGATCGAGCCGGATCTGCTCGACGGTCTCGGCCGAGCGGAAGCGCTCGTTGAGCTTGGTGCCGTTGATCAGGTTCTTCAGCTCGACCTGGTTGTAGGCGCCGCCCTTGCCCGGCTTGACGGTGTTGGTCTTGACCGCGACCCACAGGCCGCCATCGTGCTCGATGACATAGCCGGGACGGATTTCGCTGCCACTGATCTTGGCCATGATGAACTGATCCGGAATGAGATTTTTTCGCGCGGAGCGCGCTTTGGCGCCTCCAAGACCACAAATCGTCCGGAGAGGCAAGGGAGAGCGGAAAGCAGGGGCACGGAGCCGGCTGCGGCGATGAAGGCCTCAGGGGAGCCGGTTTGCCTTCTGCAGCGCCTGCTTGGTCTGATCGTCGTCGAGGCCTTGCAGGAAATCGTCCATCTCAGGGTCGATCAGCCCGGCGCGGCGGGCGACGATATACCAGGCGCCGGCCAGGATCAGATCCGGGTCGGTACCGATGCCGCCCATGTAGAGCTTGGCGAGGCGGTTCTGGGCTGCGACGTTGCCGCCCTCGGCCGCGCGCTTCATCCAGGCAAAGCCCGACTTCAGGTCGCGCTCGCCGCCGCGCCCCTGGATCATCCAGGCGGCGAGATCAAGTTGCGCGGTGTCGTAGTTCTGCCGGGCGGCCCGAGCCAAAAGGATGCGTGCCTTCGCGTCGTCGCGCGGTTTGCCGCCGGCGCCGTTGGCGTAGATTTGCGCCATCGCATATTCGGCGTCGGCAAGGCCGGTGCTGGCGGCGCGCTCATAATAGACGGCGGCCTTGGCGATGCCGGCATCGCCCGGATCCTGCTGGATGAGCAATTGCGCGAAGTTGAACTGCGCCAGGCGGTTGCCTGCTTCGGCGGCGGCCTGCATCAGCGCATAGGCTTCCTTGACGTCCTTCTTCACATAGCGGCCGTCGAGAAGCATCAGCGCATATTGGAACTGTGCCTCCGGCACGCCCTGCTCGGCGGCAAGCCCATACCATTTCGCGGCTTCGGCGTCGTTGAGCGGCACGCCCAGCCCGCGCGACAGGATTTCGGCGACCAGCGTCTGGGCGGCGGGGTCGCCGTTCTTGGCCCGGACCATGGCGAGGTTGTACGCGGTCTTGTAGAGCCCGCGCTGGAAGGCGCCGTAGGCGGCATCCGGCGGCTTGGCGCCGAAGCGATCGGGATTGACGCTGTCGGCCGACGGCGGTTGAAGCGTCGCCGGCTGCGGCAGCGGCGTTTCGATCGGCTTGCCAATATGGGTCGTATTCGGCGCGCTTGTATCGGGCACGCCTGTGTCAGGGGCGCCCGCATTGGGAGCACCTGCACTGGGAGCGCTTGTATTCGGCGCGCCCGTGTCCGGTTTGCTTGTCTGCGGCGTGCTCGTGTCCGGTCTGGGCTGCGGCACCGGCACGGTCTCGGCGCCTGCCGCCGCCTGGACCGTCAGCGCGGCAGCCAAAGCCGCGAAGGGAAGCCGGGACCAGCGCACGTCAATCCGCGAAGCGCGGCGCGGTTTCGTCGAGCAGCGCGTTGGCGGCGGCGACCGCCGCGCGCGGATCGAGCCCATCGGCAAAGACGGCGCTGGAGAGCGCCACGAACTCGGCCCCGGTGGCCGCTACCGTTTCCACCGAGGCGAGCTCGGACCCCGCCATCACGATGCAGGGGATCTGGATCATCTGCGCCCACCATTCGCCGAGCGAGAGGTTGCGCGGATGCGGCTCCGGCTTGTTGTCATAACCGAAACGGCCGAAGAACATGTAGTCGGGCCGCTCCTCGCCGAGCTCCAGCGCCTCGTCGCGGGTCTTGGCGCCGCCGGCGCCGACCATCATCTTGTCCGCCAACCGCTCGATCGTCTCGGCGAGCTCCCGGCGGTTTGTCTCGACATGGATGCCGTCGGCGTGAACGCGGCCGGCGATGCGGCTGTCGCCGGCGATGATGACGGCGATGCCGGCACCTTGCGCGACCGGCACGATCTTCTCGGCGAAGGCCTGGAAGGTGGCATCGTCCATGCCATTGTCGGGCAGGATCAGCGAGGCGATATCGCCGCCGTCGAAGGCCGCGCAGACGTGCTCGGCCGTCGCGAGCGGCGGCGCGATCAGCACGATACGGCAGCGGTTGGGCGGCGTTGCTTCATTCATCGGTCTTCGATCCCGGTTTTCGCCTATGCCGGGCGAAGATGGTTGCATTGCGGCATAGAACAAAGCGCCAGGCTTGAACAGGAGGCGCGCAAAGATAGCCGCCGAAATGCGTCAACGCGGCAAAGGCTCGCGCCAATTTTCGGGACCGGTGGACGGGCTGCCGACGATCTCGGCCCACTGCAGGCAGGACACCCACTGTTTCAGATGTAACCGAATTTCTCGGTCGCGAAATCACCCTGCAACGACGCTCTTCGACGATGTGCGTGTCATCGAACCAATTTGCAGGAGATGATCATGGAAACGACAATCCGTGAAAAGCGCGAAGCGATCGCGACGGAGCTTCCTTCCGCTGTCCCGCTGATGGCGCTTTCGACCGGCTTTTGGGCCTTCAAGACTCTGGCCGCCGCGCACGAGTTGGACCTTTTCAGCCGCCTTGCGGGCGGCGCCGGCATCACGGTCTCCGGACTGGCGGAAGCGCTCGGTCTCAACCCACGCCCGGCCGAGATGCTGTTGACCGGCTGCGCTGCACTCGGGCTTCTGGAGAAAACGGACGGCCGTTATCGCAATACGCCCTTGAGCGAAGCCTATCTCGTGCGCGGGAAGCCGTATTACTTCGGCGGCTTCGTGCAGATGGCCGACAAGCGGCTCTACGAGGGCTGGGGCAAACTTGCCGAAGCGCTGCGCACGAACCGACCAACCACGTGGGACCCGGCAGTGCAATCTTCGGCTTTCGAGGGCGAGGATCCGACGATGCTGGCGACCTTCTGGGAGGCGATGCATTCGCTTTCCACGATGACCGCGCGCAAGCTCGGCGAGGCCGTGGATCTCGGTCATTTTCGCCGCCTCCTGGACATTGGCGGAGGATCGGGCGCGTATGACATCGAGCTTTGCAAACAGTACCAGGCGCTGCGCGCAACCGTGTTCGACTTGCCGCATGTGGCCGCAATCGCGGCGGGAAAGATCGCCGAGGCCGGCTTGCCCGACCGCATCGAGACCGTAGGCGGCAGCTTCTTCGAGCAGCTTCCGAAGGATCACGACGTGCATCTCCTGTCGATGATCCTGCACGATTGGGACGAGGCGAAGAACCGCGCCTTGCTGCGCCGATCCTTCGAGGCTTTGCCGAGCGGCGGCGCAGTCGTCATCAGCGAGCTTCTCGTCAATGACGAAAAGACCGGGCCGGCTCCGGCCGCGCTCATGAGCCTCAACATGCTGATCGAGACGGAAGGGCGAAACTACACGCCGGCGGAATATTCGGCGTGGCTCGAGGAAGCCGGATTCCGGAACATCGAGACGGTCTGGTTCGACGCGCCCGCCGCGAACGGCGCCGTGATCGGCCGCAAGCCGTAAGGTGCAAATTTGACAGGCGCCCTGCAGCTCAAATGTAACACTTGGACGATGTGCGAGGTCGGACAAACCGACGAGAGACATGGAGGATGTGATGTTTCGAGTGTCAATTCGTCTTGCATTCTTGACCGCGCTGGCAGCCGACCTGTCACCGCTCACGGCCGTGGCCGACGATGCACAGGTCGAGCGCGGCAAGTATCTCGTCACAATGAGCGGGTGTAACGATTGTCATACGCCCGGGTACTTCCTTGGAAAGCCCGACATGTCGCGCTTTCTCGGCGGCTCGGATGTGGGCTTTGAGATTCCTGGTCTCGGGGTCTTTGTCGGCCCCAACATCACGCCCGATGAGGAAACCGGCATCGGCAGCTGGAAGGCGGAGGAGATCGTCGCCGCACTTCAAACCGGAGTACGCCCGGACGGCCGCAGACTGGCGCCGATCATGCCTTGGCATGCTTTTGCGCATTTGACGGAAAATGATGCCATGGCGATCAGAGCATTCCTTCAGAGCTTGAAGCCGGTCAAAAATAAGGTGCCTGGCCCGTTCGCGCCCGGGGAAAAAGTGTCGAGTTTCATGTTGCGGATCATGCCGCCAGGTGAGACCGCTGCTGGGGTGCCGAAGTAGATCCGGTCATATCAGACCGAAATTTGGTGCATAGGAGCTGAAACGGCAGATGTTCCTGCTGGTTCAGGCCCGGCGATGAGAGGTCGGCATCGCCTGTGGTGCGTCAAAGATCCAGCTTGTAGCCGATGTGGCTCGCCTTGAAGCCGAGCCGCTCGTAGAAGCGATGGGCGTCGAGCCGGCTCTTGTTGGTCGTCAGCTGGACGACCCTGCAGCCGCGTTCGCGGCATTTCTCGATCGCCCATTCCAGCAGGCGCTGCCCGAGCCTTTCGCCGCGTCGGTTCGCCGAGACGCGCACCGCCTCGATCTGGCCGCGCCAGGCGCCCTGCGACGACAACCCGGCGAGAAAGCTGATCTGCAGCGTGCCGACGACATCGGCGCCGTCCGTCATCACCGCGAGCAGCTGGTTCGGGTCGCTGTCGACCGCCGCGAAGGCGTCCAGATAGGCTTGCGCCAAGGGCATGCCGGTGTCCTCGCGGGCGCGGCCAAGCATGTCATCGGCAAGCAAGGCGACGATCGCCGGGAGATCGGCTTGCTGCGCGCGGCGGATCTGGACTTCGTTCATCGTCAAACCTCGTGCTGGGCCGGCGACCTTATGCATGGCTCGAGCTTCCCGCAAACCGGAAGGACTGGTTACGGACAGTTGATCGCGCCGATCGGCTGCCGCGGGGCGCATCGGCTATCGCGATCTCCCGCATTGTGGTCTATTGCGGTCTCCCGCCATCTTCCAGCCGCCCTCGTCTCCGGTCATCCCATGTCAGGCCTGCTCAGCGATCCCTGGTTCTATGCCGCCGCCATTCCGGCAGTCATCCTCGTCGGCCTGTCGAAGGGCGGCTTCGGCGGCGCCGTGGGTTTCGTCGGCGTGCCTTTGATGGCGTTGACCATGCCGCCGGTGCAGGCCGCGGCCATCCTATTGCCGATCCTTTGCCTGATGGACGCCGTCTCGGTATGGACATGGTGGGGCGTCTACGACCGCAAGATGCTGGTCGACATGATGCCGGGCGCCGTCATCGGCATCGGCGTCGGCTGGCTGACGGCGGCCCTGGTCACCGAGGAGATGGTGCGGCTGATCGTCGGCGCTGTCGCGCTGATCTTCGTCCTGCGCTGGCTCTATCTGCAGTTCCGCCACGGCGCCGGTCACGCGGCCGAGCCGAACCGGATCGCCGCGGCCTTCTGGGGCACCGTCGCCGGCTTCACCAGCTTCGTCGCTCATGTCGGCGGTCCGCCCTTCCAGGTCTATGCGCTGCCGATTCGGCTCGATCCGAAGGTGTTGTCGGGGACGGCGGCGATCTTCTTCGCCGCCACCAACGCGCTGAAGCTCATCCCTTATTTCGCGCTCGGCCAGTTCGACAGCACCAACCTCATCGCCTCTTTTGTGCTGATGCCGCTGGCGCCGCTCTCGACGGTCGCCGGTGCCTGGCTGGTGCGCCGCATGCGCCCCGAGGTGTTTTATCCGTTCACCTATGCGACGGTGGCCGTGGTGGCGGTCAAGCTGCTCTGGGACGGTATCGCCGGCCTGATGTGAGATGGACGGGGCGGCTGATCAGCCGCTCCGCCAAAGCCGTCTCAAGCGGCGCTCGGTACCAATTGGCGGCTGCCGCCAAGGGCGAGCGCCGCGCCGGCCGCTACCACCACCGCCATGCCGGCGAGGATGCCGATGTCGTGGAGCGTAGGCTTCAGCACCATGTCGGCGATGATCACCAGCATCACCGCATAGTCGAAACGCGCCCAGCTCATCATGCGCTGGCCGATGGCGAGAACCGCCGGCGTCACGCCTTCCCTGGCGACCATGGCGCCCATCCGCTCGCCGGTCGGCTTGAAGACCAGCATGCCGATCGAAAAGGTCGTGGCGTAGCCGGCAAGGCCGATGATGATCCACAGATCGGAAAAGCCGACCCAGAAGCCGCACATGACGAGGCCGAAGATCAAGGTGAGCATCGACATCGGCGCGAAGAAGCGGCCGCCGAGCTCGCCGCTGGCCCGCATCGCCTGCAGCTTGTCCTCGGTGTTGCCGGCGCGCTCGGCAAGCATGCCGAGCAGGAACAGGACGAAACCGCCGCCGACCCACAAAATGGCCGAGACGACGTGGAGGAATTTGACGATCGAGTACCAGTCCATGATGCGCTCCTGGATGTCTTTCTTGATTTGCGACGGCATCGGTTTTGCGCGGCCGTCGAGAGGAGCGCGGGTTTTGCGCGGGGCGTGTTTCGGAACGATGTCGCGAAAGACAGACATCTGTTTCATCCGGAACTTGGAGCGGCCGCGACATCATCCGGAAACATCGCTGGGGCATCGACGCCGAGACCGGCGCGGAATCGGCTGACGATCGATCCGGTTCAGCACCGCAACAGCCATTGGAGAGGATCAATGCAAGGGGTAGCCCGAAACTTCTTTACGCTCGCCATCATCTATTCGCTTTGCGGAATGGCGCTTGGCATCCACATGGCGATCAGCCAGGACCATGGCCAGATGCCGACCCATGCTCACACGATGGTGGCCGGCTGGCTGATGTCGGCAGTGTTCGCGTTCTTCTACCACCTGTTTCCGGCCGTCGCGCATAAGAGGCTCGCGGCGATCCATTTCTGGCTGACCGCGATCAGCGGCATCGGCCTGCTCGTCGGCCTTTACACCCTGCTTGCCGGCAATCCGGCGATCGAACCGCTGCTCGGCATATCCTCGCTCGCGTTCTACGCCGGCATGCTGCTGTTCGCCTTCATCGCGTTGCCCGCGATCTGGAGAAGCTGAGGGGCCTGGTCCCCGGGGCGTCCCGTTCCGGCACAGGAGCGTCCGTTCGGTCAAAAAATCCGTCCGGCGTTAAGGCTTCATTAAGCTTTACAGGCGTTTACTGAGACCATCCAGTTTTTCTGGATTCTTACCGAGTGGTTGGAGCCACTTTGTTTGACGCCTCCCTGTTAAACTCCTGAGAGCCGCCTTATCCGCGGCTCTTTTTTTGTCCGCCGGTGGCCGGCGGGGCGCGGTCCGGCGTTAACCGTTTGTTAAACATGCGCTTGCCTTCACGGACATCGAAGCGCATTTTCAAGCCTCAGTCGTTTAAGGGTGCAGGACGTATCGGCAAGGATGCCGAATCGGCTTGCGGCAGTGCAGGGGCGTATCGATGACCGAGCCTTCGAAGGGCAGCGCGAAAACCGTAAAGCTCGCGGAACGCCGGGTTTTCTCCCAATCCTTCAAGCCGCTTTACCAGGAGGGCATGGGCCTGGTCGAACAGGCGGCCGAATATCTCGACGGCAAGGGCAGGCTCGAAGCCAAGAAGCTGTCGCGCACGGCGGCAACGCTCTATGCGGCCGAATCGATGCGTCTCACCACAAGGCTGATGCAGGTCGCATCCTGGCTGCTTCTGCAGCGAGCGGCGAATTCGGGCGAGATGACCCGCGACCAGGTCGCCTCGGAGAAATCCAAGGTGCGGCTCGACACCGCTTCGGCGCATGACGAGGCGCTGGGCTGGAACGAGCTGCCCAAGGAATTCTTGGACCTGGTAAGCCGGTCGCTTCGTCTGCAGGCGCTGGTAAAGCGCATGGACGAGGAGATCTATGGCGGCGCCATGAACGACACGCCGGCCGCGGGCCGCCGCGCCAACCCCGTCTCCGATCAGATCAGTCTGCTCAACACGGCCTTCGCCCGCGGCTGACAAGGCAGTTCCGCGCCGACGAGCGCTTGGCACGATCGTTTCTGGTTTGTTCACAATTCGCTGGCATCGCCCTACGCCGAGGTTAGACTTGGCGCATGGGGGAAGCGATTCGCATCATCGGCATCGATCCGGGACTGAGGCGCACCGGCTGGGGCATCGTCGAAAGCCTCGGCAATTGCTTGCGCTTCGTCGCATCCGGCACCGTGCGCTCCGACGACAAGGCGCCGCTCGCGACAAGGCTCTGCCAGTTGCATGACGGGCTGGCCGAGGTGCTGCATCAGGCCATGCCGCACGAGGCCGCGGTCGAGCAGACCTTCGTCAACAAGGATGCGACGGCGACGCTGAAGCTCGGCCAGGCGCGCGGCATCGCCATGCTGGTGCCGGCGCGCGCCGGGCTGGTGGTCGCCGAATATGCCCCTAATGCGGTGAAGAAGGCGGTGATCGGCGTCGGCCACGGCGAAAAGAAGCAGATCCACATGATGGTCAAGGTGCTGATGCCGAAGGCCGTCTTCGAAACCGACGACGCAGCCGACGCGCTGGCCATAGCCATCTGCCATGCTCACCACCGCCAGAGCGCCGCCTATAGGATGGCGGCTCTCGCTGGATAGGGTGTTCTTGACTTGTTCTCGTCAGCGTAGTAAGTAATACCTAAGAGGTATTACCATGCGTGTGACCACCAAGGGACAAGTCACAATTCCGAAGCAGATCAGGGATCACCTGGGTATTGGCCCTGGCTCCGAAGTGGAATTCGTCGCCACGGACGACGGGGCCCGACTCGTCGCCGTCAATGAAAACCTGTCCGAGGAGGAAGCCTCCCGCAAATTCAGGGAGGTTCTCGATAGAATGGAAGGGACCCTGGATCTGGGCGGTATGACGACCGACGAATATATGGAATGGTTGAGGGGTCCGCGTGAAAATCTCGACGTTGGTTGACACCAATGTGCTGATCGATGTCTGGGGGCCAGGCGGACCCTCGACGGAATGGTCGGCCAAGGCCATCGCCTCCTGTCGGCGCGAGGGAGCGTTGGTGGTCAACACGATCGTCTGGTCCGAGCTTGCCCCGCTGATCACGACGGAGGCGCAGCTAAAAAGAGCGACCGACATGCTTGAGATCGACCGCGAGCCTGTATCGTGGGAAGCGGCTTTTGCGGCCGGTGTCGCGCATTTCCGTTACCGCCGCGCAGACGGTGTTCGGGAAAGGACGCTGCCCGACTTTTTCATTGGCGCTCATGCGGCTGTTGCCGGGCACCGTCTTTTGACACGCGCCCCCGCTCGTTACCGCAGCTATTTTCCTGACCTCGAAATCATCTCTCCGGAAACGCATCCATGAAAGCCAGGACATGATCGGCAAGCTGAAAGGCACGCTGGATGAGATCGACGAGGACTCCTGCCTCGTCGACGTTCATGGCGTCGGCTATGTCGCCCATTGCTCGGCGCGCACGCTGGCATCGCTACCGTCGCCCGGCGAGGCGGTGGCGCTGTTCATCGAGACCTATGTGCGCGAGGATATGATCCGGCTCTACGGCTTCCAGACCGCGCTGGAGCGCGAATGGTTCCGCCTGCTGATGAACAATGTGCAGGGCGTCGGCGCCAAGGTGGCGCTGGCGGTGCTGTCGACGCTGGCGCCGGCCGACCTCGCCAACGCGATCGCGCTGCGCGACATCGCCATGGTCTCGCGCGCGCCGGGCGTCGGCAAGAAGGTCGCCGAGCGCATCGTGACTGAGCTGAAGAACAAGGCGCCGGCCTATGCCGGCTCCGCCAACGGCACGATCGCTCTCAAGCAGGAGCTTGGCGAGGGCGTCGCGGCAGCGCCAATCACCGATGCGGTCTCGGCGCTGGTCAATCTCGGCTATTCGCGCGACATCGCTGCCAATGCCGTGGCCGCGGCGCTGAAGTCGGCCGGCGAGGGGGCGGACGCCTCGAAGCTGATCCGCTTCGGATTGAAGGAACTGGCGCGGTGAGGGAGCGCTTGTTCCGCCAGCGGCCATATGCAAGGAAGGCGGCATGAACCTTTCGCCCCGCCTCATTGCCCCGGACAAGCGCGGCGAGGATGCCGACCAGACCCTGCGGCCGCAGTCGCTCGACGAATTCGTCGGCCAGGCGGCGGTGCGCGCCAATCTCAAAGTCTTCGTCGATGCCGCCAAGAGCCGGGGCGAGGCGCTCGACCATGTGCTGTTCGTTGGCCCACCGGGGCTCGGCAAGACGACGCTGGCGCAGATCATGGCGCGCGAGCTCGGCGTCAATTTCCGCTCGACCTCGGGTCCGGTCATCGCCAAGGCCGGGGATCTCGCGGCGCTGCTCACCAATCTCGAGGAGCGCGACGTGCTCTTCATCGACGAGATCCATCGGCTCAACCCGGCGGTGGAGGAAATCCTCTATCCGGCGATGGAGGATTTCCAGCTCGACCTGATCATCGGCGAAGGGCCTGCCGCGCGCTCGGTCAAGATCGACCTCGCCCGCTTCACGCTGGTCGCCGCGACGACCCGGCTCGGCCTTTTGACCAACCCGCTGCGCGATCGTTTCGGCATCCCGGTCAGGCTCAATTTCTACACGGTCGAGGAACTCGAGCAGATCGTGCGCCGCGGTGCCCGGATCCTCTCGATGCCGCTCGGCGACGATGGCGCGCTGGAGATCGCGCGCCGCGCCCGCGGCACGCCGCGCATTGCCGGACGGCTCCTGCGCCGGGTGCGCGATTTCGCCTCCGTCGCCGGAAACGGCCATGTCGACAAACGCATCGCCGACGAGGCGCTGACCAGGCTCGAGGTCGACGGGCTCGGGCTCGACGCGCTCGATCGCCGGTATCTTTCGATGATCGCCCGCAACTTCGGCGGCGGGCCGGTCGGCATCGAGACGATCGCCGCCGGGCTCTCCGAGCCGCGCGACGCCATCGAGGACATCATCGAGCCCTATCTCATCCAGCAGGGCTTCATCCAGCGAACGCCGCGCGGCCGCGTGCTGACCGCCAATGCCTGGCGGCATCTCGGCCTCGAAGCACCCAGGGACCTCGCGCAGCAGCAGATCAGCCTGTTCCAGGAAGAGTAACGGAATTTTGTCCGGCCGCGACGCCCGAAGGGACTTGTCTGCGCGAAAACTGCTCGCCTCGGCCAAGCTGAAGGCGCAATCGCCGGCTCTAACGCCACTCCGGTTCAACGGAACGGGCACCGCCAATCGATGATCACCAGACGTGGCTTCCTGCGGCTTGTCGGCGGCTCGTTCGTGTCGATGGTGTCGCTCAGCGCCTATGCGGTCGGCATCGAGCCGATGCTGCTTACGCATGTGAAACGCTACGCCCTGACACCGCCGCACTGGCCGGCGGGGCTCAAGCTTCGCGTCGTGGCGTTGGCCGACATCCACGCCTGCCGACCCTGGATGACGCCGGAGCGGATCGCCGCGCTCGCGGCGGAGGCCAATGCGCTGCAGCCCGATCTCATCGTTCTGCTTGGCGACTATACGGCCGGAACCCGCCTGGTGACGGGGTGGGTTCGAGTTGCGGAATGGGCCGAGGCTCTGTCCGGGCTCGAGGCGCCACTCGGCGTGTTCTCAATCCTCGGCAATCATGACTGGTGGACGGATGTCCGGGCGCAACGCGCGGAGGCCGGTCCAACGCAGTCGCGCCAGGCGCTCGAACATGTCGGCATTCCCGTGCTGGAGAACGATGTCGTGCGGCTGGAGAAAGACGGGCAGGGCTTTTGGATCGCGGGGCTCGCCGATCAGCTTGCGCTGCTGCCGAACAAGGCCAAGGCCCGCCACAGCTTCCAAGGCTTCGACGATCTCGATGGCACCTTGGCCAAGGTGGGAAACAGCGAGCCGATCATACTGCTTGCGCACGAACCCGACATTTTCACCAAGGTGCCGTGGCGGGTTTCGCTGACGCTGTCGGGCCACACCCATGGCGGGCAGGTGCGGCTGTTCGGCTATTCGCCGGTCGTGCCCTCCGCCTATGGCAACCGCTTCGCCTACGGCCATGTCGTGGAAAACGATCGCAACCTAATCGTGTCGGGCGGGCTCGGCTTCAGCATCATGCCGGTCCGTTTCGGCGTGCGGCCGGAGATCCTGCAGATCGATTTGGGTTAGTGCCAGGTTTTCGCAATTCCGGGCGGAAAACCGCCGCGCATTTTTCCTGGAATTGCTCAGCGAAGCGACCTGATCGCGTCCATCACGTTGGGCTCGGCCTTGTCGCCGTCGAAGGCGTCGACGATGCCGAAGGCGCCGCCATAGCCCCATACCGACCAGGAAAAGCCATGCGCCTCGGCGCGCGCGATCATGTCCCTGACATAGGCGGCGCGATATTCGGCGGGCATCACATAGGCGTTGCCGTACTCCCGGCGGATCATGCCGAACTCGCCGAGCGTGATGTCTTGCGGCTTGACGCCGTTGGCTTTCGCCCAGTCCTCGACGATCTTGAAGGGCGCGTCCATCACGCCGATGAGCTTGTCGGGTGTGTCCATGCTGGCGACCTGCTCGTCGAGATAGGCAAGCATGCCGCTGCGGCGCGTCCATGGCGCCTCGGCTTTGATCCTGTCGCGGATCGTCTCCAGCGCCACGTCGAGCCGGGCGCGCGGCACCGCGGTCATCGGATAGGGCAGGCCGGTGACATAACGGATGAAGTCGCCGGCCCAGGTCGCGCCTTGATGCGTCAAAAGAAACGGGTCGTAGGAATGGAACGCCCAGATGATGTTGTCGTCGGGAATCGCCTTCGGATCGATCTTCGCCAGCGAAGCCGCGTTCGAGTAGCAGCCGCCGGTGAGGATGAGCGTCAGCCTGGTGGCGGAAGAGCGCGCGGCCGCGAACAATTTCTTCTGGCGGTCCGGCCACAGATTGGTGCCGTTATCGTCGCAATCGACGATCGGCTCGTTCATCGGTTCGAAGGCAAGCTGACTTGGGTCTTCTCCCGATAGCGTATGCGCCATCTTGCGCACGACCTCGACATAGGCGTCGAAGGTCGCGGGATCGTCCATCACCTCGCTCATGCCGATCTTGCGGTTGCCGCCGGCCGGGATGAGATGCAGGTCGACGATCACTTTCAGCCCGGCGCGGTTGATCATGCGCGCCGAATCCAGCACGCTGGCATAGAGGTCGTCGCGCAGCGAAAGCGTCTCGTCGGACAGGAAGGGCGAGGGGTCGACCGGCATGCGCAGGAAATCGAAACCGGCATCCTTCAGCGCCTTGAGGTCATCCGCTTTCAGGAACTTGCGCCATTCCGGATAGGGCAGGATGGCGCTCGGGTCGTTCCATTTCTCCTCGCCGGTCCAGGTCGTCCACTGGTCGAGGTTGAGGCCGCGCTTCATGGAAAACGTCGCCGCCTCGGCGGGCATCGCCAAGGTGACAAGCGCCAGCAGGACCGCCATCAAGGTCTTGATCATCGCGCCCAACAGTGCCATCCGGTTCCCGCGCCATGCGCGCCGCCCTGAGCCGCCAATCAGTCTGGGATGGGCGCGCGAACGAACAGGTGCCCGTTCGGGCCTGAAAAGGAAAGCGCGATGGACGATCATGGTGAATCGGCGGCGCTCAGCGCCGGCCTTTCAGGGGCGCTGACGGAGTCCGGCCATCGCCTGATGGCCCGGGTCTACTATGCCGACACCGACTTCTCCGGCGTCGTCTATCATGCGCGCTACCTCGAGTTCCTCGAACGGGGCCGTTCGGATTATCTCAGGCTTGCCGGCGTCCATCACACCGAGCTTTTGGATGGCAAGCATGGCGAACGCATCGTCTGGGTGGTGCGGCGCATGGAGATCGACTTCCGCTCGCCGGCCCGCATGGACGACATCCTCACCATCGATACGCGCACCGAGGACGTTTCCGGAGCCCGCATCTTCATGGCGCAGCAACTGAAGCGCGGCGGCGAGGTGCTGGTCGAGGCGAAGATCGAAGCGGCGATCATCGGCGAGAACGGCCGACCGCGCAGATTTCCGAAGGAATGGATCGCCGCCTTCATGCCGAAGGCGAGCGATTGACCTCGCCTCCGCGCCGGCTTCGCCTTGGGGCTTAGCCAGCCGCGTCCAGGCATGGCGCCGGCCGGTCAGGCGCGGCAATGCGCCGCGCTTCATATCCTAACCCATCCTTAACCATAACGGTTCATGAAGGAATTGGTGAAGTTTGGCGCAATTCGTGCGCCTTCCTTTCACCAATATTTGCCCTGAAAAGGCCGCGAAACGGTGCATTCGGGGCTTGTCCCGCAAGCTTCAAGCTTCGCGCGATCGGACCAAAGGGATGCCCATGGGCCAGCCGCCAGCGATGCCCGGAAAATTCTTAAGGACGTAGCCATGGAAAACATCGCACTCGCCGACCCGGGCGCGCATTTGTCGATATGGGCCCTGTTCATGCAGGCCAGTTGGGTGGTCAAGTTGGTCATGATCGGCTTGCTCTGCGCCTCGATCTGGACCTGGGCAATCATCATCGACAAGCTCGTCGCCTACAGCCGCATGCGGCTGGCGCTCAACCGCTTCGAACAGGTGTTCTGGTCGGGACAGTCGCTCGAAGAGCTCTATCGCACGCTCGCCGATCGCAAGACTACCGGCATGGGCGCGATCTTCGTCGCCGCCATGCGCGAATGGAAGAAGAGCTTCGAGAAGGGCGCGAAATCGCCGCTGGCGCTGCAGACCCGCATCGACAAGGCGATGGACCTGGCGCTGACCCGCGAAATGGAAAGGCTGGAGGGCCGGCTCGGCTTCCTCGCCACGACGGGCTCTGCTGCGCCCTTCATCGGCCTGTTCGGCACCGTCATCGGCATCATGACCTCGTTCCAGGCGATCGCAGCTTCGAAGAACACCAGCCTGTCGGTCGTGGCGCCCGGTATCGCCGAGGCGCTGCTGGCGACGGCCATTGGCCTGCTCGCAGCCATTCCCGCCGTCATCGCCTACAACAAGCTGTCATCGGATGCGAACAAGCTGGCGGTGCGCATGGAAGGGTTCTCGGACGAGTTCTCCGCCATACTCTCGCGCCAAATCGATGAAAAAGTCGCGCAGAAGGCCTGAGGAACGATCATGGGGATGTCTACTGCTAGCGCAGGTGGCATAGGGCGAGGCGGACGCGGCCACAGGCGGCGCGGACGCCATCATGGCCTGATGTCGGAAATCAACGTCACGCCGATGGTCGACGTGATGCTGGTGCTTTTGATCATCTTCATGGTCGCGGCGCCGCTGTTGACCGTCGGCGTTCCGATCGACCTGCCCGACACGCAGGCAAAGGCGCTGAATGTCGACACGCAGCCGATCACCGTGTCGATCAACGCGACCGGCCAGATCTACCTGCAGGAAACCGAGATCCCGATCGAGGAACTGGTGGCGAAGCTGCAGGCGATCTCGAAGACCGGCTACGACGAGCGCATCTTCATCCGCGGCGACAAGTCGACGGACTACGGCACCGCAATGAAGGTCATGGCCCGCATTTCGGCGGCCGGCTACAAGAACATCGGCCTGGTTTCGCTGCAGGAACAGGACCAATAGACACGAAGATGAGGACCGGCCTCACCACATCGGTCATCTTGCATGCCGTGGCGCTGGCCTTCGGGCTGTTCACGCTGTCCTCGCCGCCCGCCATGCCGGCCGCCGACGTGGAGTCGGTAGCGGTCGACATCGTGCCGATGGAAGCTGTCGCGCAGACGCTGCAGGGCGACAAGAAAGCGGTCATGCATGAGAAGCCGGCGCCGCTGCCGACCAAGCGCCCCGACATCGTCCCCGATGCCCAGAAGGTCGGCGAAAACACCGTCGACACCGAGAAACCGGTGACGGACGAGGCCAAGCCGAAGCCGGTCGAGAAGACGTCCGCACCGCCGCCGGCGCCGACGCCGACTGAGAAGCCGGCCGCCGAGGACGTGCCCAAGCCGCAGGAGAAGCCGAAGCCGGTGCCGGCGACCGAAGTGGCGCCGACGCCCGCGCCGAAGGAAGAGGTCAAGCCCGAGCCGGTCAAGCAGACGGATCCCAAGCCGGCACCGGCCAAGGAACCCACGCCTTCGCCGCCGAAGGACACGACCGCCGCCATCCAGAAGGAAGAGGTGAAGCCCGACGCCGTCGCCGAGGCGATCGCCAAGGAACAGCCGACCGAGGAGGCCAAGCTTCCGGATTCCGCCCCGGCGCCCGAGGCGCGGCCGAAGCCGCAGCCCGCTCCCGCCGAGAGCGCCAAGGCGCCGGAGCGCAAGGACGCGGAAAAGCCGGTCAAGGAGGCCTCCTCCAAACCGAAGTCGGATGAGAAGCAATTCAACGCCGACGAGATTTCCGCGCTGCTCGACAAGCAGAAGCCGTCCGGCGGCGGCGCCAAGCGCTCGACACAGCAGTCATCGCTCGGCGGCGAAAAGGACCAAGGGCAGAAGCTCTCCAAGTCGGAGCAGGGGGCCTTGGAATCTCAGCTCGGCGGCTGCTGGACATTGCCTGTCGGATTGGAAGGTTCGGAGAACTTCGTCGTCGTGGTCCGGTTCAATCTCGACACCAACGGCAAGCTCGACGGCCGGCCATCGGTCGAAAAGTCGAGCGGCAACCGGCAGTTCGACGAAAGCGCCGTTCGCGCGGTTCAAAAATGCGACGTGGCCGGCCTGCAGGTTCCCGCCGGCAAGCAGGACATCTGGAACGACATCCGGGTCACGTTCGATCCACGGGAGATGCTCGGCCTCTAGGCCTTGCGTCCGAACCATCAAGAAGAGAAGCGAGAAGACATGAGATCTTTCCTCAAGCCGCTCCTGACGATTGCAGCCATGGCGCTGGGCATGACGGCCGCCGCCACCTTGCCGGCCTGGGCCCTCGTCGAGCTCAACGTCAACAAGGGCAATGTCGAGCCGCTGCCGATCGCCATCACGGATTTCCAGTCCAACGATGCGCTGGGAGCCCAGATCACGGAAATCGTCACCGCCGACCTGAAGCGCTCCGGCCTGTTCGCGCCGATCGACAAGAGCGCCTTCATCGAGAAGATCTCTGGCCCGGACGCCACGCCGCGCTTCGACGACTGGAAGGTGATCAATGCGCAGGCGCTGGTCACCGGCAGCGTCGGCAAGGAGGCTGACGGCCGCATCCGTGCCCAATACCGGCTTTGGGACACTTTTGCCGGCCAGCAGATGGCCGGGGAACAGTTCTTCGCCAATGACGCCAACACTAGGCGGGTCGCCCATATCATCGCCGACGCAATCTATGAGCGGTTGACCGGCGAAAAGGGCTATTTCGACACGCGCGTCGTCTTCGTCGACGAATCCGGCGCCAAGAACGCGCGCAAGAAGCGTCTCGCCATCATGGACCAGGACGGCGCCAACGTGCGCTACCTGTCGGACGGCCGCTCCATCGTGCTGACGCCGCGCTTCTCGCCGAATCGGCAGGAAATCACCTACATGTCCTATGAGAGCGGGCAGCCGAAGGTCTATCTGCTGCAGATCGAGACCGGGCAGCGCGAGCTGGTCGGCAACTTCCCCGGCATGACGTTCGCGCCGCGCTTCTCGCCGGACGGCCAGAAGGTGATCATGAGCCTGCTGCGCGACGACGGCAACTCCAACATCTTCGCCATGGATCTGAGAAGCCGCACGACGACGCGGCTCACCAATTCGGTCGCCATCGACACCTCGCCGTCCTATTCGCCGGACGGCTCGCAGATCGTCTTCACCTCCGACCGTGGCGGCGGCAGCGGCCGGTCGCAGATCTACGTCATGGGCGCGGACGGCTCCAACCCGCACCGCATCTCGTTCGGCGACGGCGTCTATTCCACGCCGGTATGGTCGCCGCGCGGCGATCTCATCGCTTTCACCAAGCAGAGCGGCGGCGAGTTCCAGATCGGAGTCATGAAGACCGACGGTTCGGGTGAGCGCATCCTTTCCTCCGGCTTCCAGCAGGAAGGGCCGACCTGGGCGCCGAACGGCCGCGTGCTGATGTTCTTCCGTGACTCGGCCGGCGGGCCGAAGCTGGTCACGGTCGATCTCACCGGCCGCAACGAACAGCAGATCCCGACGTCGAACTTCGCCTCGGATCCGGCGTGGTCGCCGCTGCTGGAGTAGGGGAACTGAGGAATTGAGGAACTGAAGAACTGGGGAAATGGAGAAGCTGGAGCGTTACATCGAGCGCGCGAGGGACCTAGAGGTCTACAAGCGCGCCTACGCCGTTTCTCTTGAAGTGCATAGAGCGACGCTTGCGTTTCCGAAAATCGAACAGTACGCGCTAGCCGATCAATTGCGTCGGTCGAGCAAAGCGATCTGCGCGAATCTAGCTGAGGGATTTGCCAAGCAGAGTCACTCCAAGGCTGAATTTGCTCGCTTTGTTTCGATGGCGATTGGATCGTGCAGCGAAGTGGAGACGTGGATATCATACGCGTTCGACCTTCAATACATCACGCAGGTCCAGCTCGACTCGTGGCGGCAATCCTACGCCAAGGTGCACGGGATGCTTGTGAACCTCAGAGAGAAGCTGACCTAATTTCTTTTCGTCAGTTCCTCAGTTCTTCAGTTCCTCAATTCCCCGTTTTTTCATGTTTTGGCCAAATTTCCGCCTACGGTGCGCGCGCATCGTGGCGCCGCCAAAAAACGGCCGAGGACGGCGGCCGAAACCAAATATTAACCGTGTTTCTTGAATGCCGGTTAACCCAAACGTGGTTACTGGGTGATCAACGAAATCACTTGAATGCTAAGGAGAGGGCGGCATGGGCCGTATCGCAGCACTTACCAGAAATCCGGCTATGATCGCGTTGGTGGCGGCTCTCGCCATCACCGGTTGCGCCTCGAAGAAGACCCCGAACAGCGCGGCCGATCTCGGCCTGAACGGCGCCGGCGCCGCTACGCCAGGCTCCGCGCAGGACTTCACCGTCAATATCGGCGACCGCATCTTCTTCGACACCGACTCCTCATCGATCCGTGCCGACGCGCAGACGACGCTGTCGCGCCAGGCGCAGTGGCTCAATCAGTACAGGCAGTATGCCATCGTCATCGAAGGCCATGCCGACGAGCGCGGCACGCGCGAATACAATCTGGCGCTGGGCGCCCGCCGCGCCGCCGCGACCCGCGACTTCCTGGTCTCCAAGGGCGTTGCGGCCAACCGCCTGAAGACGATCTCCTACGGCAAGGAACGCCCGGTCGCCGTCTGCGACGATATCTCCTGCTGGTCGCAGAATCGCCGCGCCGTTACCACGCTCTCCGGCGCCGGTTCCTGAGGCTCAGTCGGGCGGCAAAAATACAACATCGCGGAACGAAAGGCGGCCTCAGCGCCGCCTTTTTCATATGCGACAGCCTGAAACAAAATTTGGCCGAAGTCTCGCGTCCTGCTATGAGCGCGAGGGCGCTTCCTCCCATCCCGATTTGGAAAGGCGCATCAGGCCAACAGATTTCACGGCGAGAGACATAATGCATTTCAGAACGGTCCTGAGCGGCACGCTTGCGCTGCTGCTTGTATCAAGCATTCCAGGCGTCGCCGCCCCGGCGCAATCCTCCGACAGCGGGTTCACCTTTCACCTGCCGACACTCGGCATCTTCGGCGACAAGAAAAAGCCCGAGCAAGCACAGATGGCGCAGCAGGACGGCGCCGGCATGACCGGCCTGGAAGATCAGCTGCGTCAGATGAACGGTAAGATCGAGGAGCTCAATTTCCAGATCCTGCAAATGCAGGAGCAGATGCGCAAGCAGCAGGAAGACAACGAGTTCCGCTTCCAGCAGCTCGAAGGCGGCTCTCAAGGCGCGAAGCCAACCGGCCAGAAGAAATCCGAGGCCGCACCCCAGGACGGCAACACCGGCAACGGCAACACGAATATGGGCGACGCCGGTACCGGCGACAGCGGCGTCGCCGAAGCCCCGGCGACGCAAGCTCCGGCCGATACGAGCGCGCAGGGCAGCAGCGGCAAGAGCGTCGGCGAGGTCATCGTCGAGTCGCAAACCGGCGACCCGGGCAAGGTGATCACCGGCGCGCCGCCGAAGACCTTCGGCACCATCACGGTCGACAAGAACGGCAATGTCGTCAACGCCGAATCCGACCCGCAGGCGGGCGCGCCCGCGCAGGCTCCGGCAGCCACGGCAAACGCGCCTTCCGCGGAAACCGGCACAAAGAGCGGCAAGGGCAAGTCCGGCGGCACGGTGATGGCGTCGCTGCCCTCGACCAACGATCCGGACGAGCTCTACCGCAACTCCTATCAGTTCATCCTGTCGGGCGACTATCCCACCGCCGAGCAGGGTTTCCGCGATCATATCTCCCGCTTCCCCAAGGATGCCAAGGCGGCGGATGCGCATTACTGGCTGGGCGAATCCCTGCTTGGCCAGCAGAAATACCGCGACGCGGCGGAGGTCTTCCTTGGCGCCAGCAAGGAGTATCCGAAGGCCAAGAAGGCGCCCGACATGCTGCTCAAGCTCGGCGTGTCGCTGGTCGGCCTCAAGCAGAACGACGTGGCCTGCGCCACCTTCAACGAGATCGGCAAACGCTATCCGGATGTTTCCGGCACGCTCAAGGAGCGCATCAAGCAGGAGAAGGCATTGGCGTCGTGCTAGCAGTTCTCCTGCACGTCCCAAACTCGGGACCGGTTCTGGGCGACATGCACTGATGCTCGATATCGAGCCTGACCTTTCGGACCGCCTTTTCTCAGACTTCGACTTTTCCAACGGCGCCGTTGCAGCCGTGTCCGGCGGCAGCGACTCGACCGCCCTTCTCCTTCTTCTCAAGCACCATCTCGAACGAACCCTGCCCGCGGCAAAGCTGCTGGCGGTGACGATCGATCATGCGTTGAGACCAAATTCGGCAGCGGAAGCGCAAGCCGTGGCCCGGCTCTGCGCCGAGCACGGGATCGCGCATCGCACACTCGTCTGGTCCGGCCGCAAGCCGTCGTCCGGCCTGCCCGCCGCCGCGCGCGAGGCGCGCTACCGACTGCTGGCGGAGGCGGCCCAAGCGGAAGGCATCCGCGTGGTGGTAACCGGCCACACCGCCGACGACCAGGCAGAGACCGTGCTGATGCGGCAAGTTCGCGATCGAGGGACGCACGACGACCGCGGCCTCGCCGGCATGGCGCCCGCCACGCTTTACGGCTGGCGCACATGGATCGCCCGCCCGCTGCTCGGCACGCGTCGCGCGGCATTGCGCGAGATGCTGAAGCGTCGCGGCGTCGGCTGGACCGAGGATCCGACCAATGTCGACCAGCGTTTCGAGCGGCCGCGCATGCGCGTCTCGCTTGCAGGCGGCGATGGCGAGGCGCGCTTTACGCAGGCGATCGCAAAGGCCGGGCAGGCAGCCGCCGAACGCGCGGAACTCGGCCGCCGCGCGGCCGTGCTGATCGGGACCTTTGCCAGCAGGCCGGCTTCAGGGCTCATCCGTCTCGACCGCGCTTTCGCCGATGGCGAAGACAGCGAAGCGGCCCGTTATGCGCTGCGCATCCTGCTCGCCACGGTCGGCGGCGTCTCGTTCCTCGCCGACGAGGCGCGCTGCCGGGCGCTTTTCGAGCGTCTGCGGTCCGGGATGCTTTGCGCCACATTGTCGCGGACGGTGGTCGATACGCGCCGGACCGGCATTTTCCTTCACCGTGAGGCGCGCAATCTGCCCACCACCATTCCTGCGGAAGACCAGATCCTCTGGGACGGCCGGCGCAGGATCACATTGAGCGACAGACCGGACGGGTTGGTGATCGCGCCCGTGGGGGCCGTCGCTGCCAGACGATCCGCCCCGGAAGGCGACGTTCCGGCAAGCCTGCTGCGCAGGGCGCTGGCCGCCGAACCCGCGCTCTGGCGCGACGGCGAACGCTTTGATTCCGCTGGCGGCGGTATCGCGCCGCCGCCGATGGCAATCCTCCCCATGGTGTCGCCTTTCGCCAGCTTCCTGCCGTCCTTCGATCTCAAGCCCGCCGCGGCGGTCGCCAAGCTCATCGGCGCGCCGCCGCTGCCGCCATTGCCTTTTCGCGGCCATGATCGCGACGGAGCATGGGCGAAAGCTTAACCGAGGCGTGCTGTTATGCTTGGCAAGGGGAGGCGCTCTCCCTATGTTAGGCCCAAGCTTCCTTCACCATCGTGGGTCCGCATGCGGACGCCAACAGGACAATAGATGAATCCGAATTATCGCAATCTCGCGCTCTGGGCGATCATAGCGGTCCTGCTCATCGCCCTGTTCAATCTTTTCCAGACGCCGCAGACGCGCGGCGCCTCCAGCGAGATTGCCTATTCGCAGTTCCTGCAGGATGTCTCGTCCGGCCGGGTCAAGAGCGTGACCATCGCCGGCGCCCGCATCTCGGGCAACTACACCGACAACGCCAACGGCTTCCAGACCTACTCGCCCGGCGATCCGTCGCTGGTCTCGAGGCTGCAGGACAAGAACGTCACCATCAATGCGCGGCCTGAAACCGACGGTTCCAACTCGCTGTTCGGCTACCTGATCTCGTGGCTGCCGATGATCCTGATCCTCGGCGTGTGGATTTTCTTCATGCGCCAGATGCAGTCCGGCTCCGGAAGAGCGATGGGCTTCGGCAAGTCGAAGGCGAAGCTTCTGACCGAGGCGCATGGCCGCGTCACCTTCCAGGACGTCGCTGGCGTCGACGAGGCGAAGGAGGATCTCGAGGAGATCGTCGAGTTCCTGCGCGATCCGCAGAAGTTCCAGCGGCTCGGCGGCAAGATCCCGCGCGGCGTGCTGCTGGTCGGCCCGCCCGGCACCGGCAAGACGCTGCTCGCCCGCTCGGTCGCCGGCGAAGCCAACGTGCCGTTCTTCACCATCTCCGGCTCGGATTTCGTCGAGATGTTCGTCGGCGTCGGCGCATCCCGTGTGCGCGACATGTTCGACCAGGCCAAGAAGAATGCGCCCTGCATCATCTTCATCGACGAAATCGACGCGGTCGGCCGCCATCGCGGCGCCGGCCTCGGCGGCGGCAATGACGAGCGCGAGCAGACGCTGAACCAGCTGCTGGTCGAGATGGACGGCTTCGAGTCCAACGAAAGCATCATCCTGATCGCCGCCACCAACCGGCCCGACGTGCTCGACCCGGCGTTGCTCAGGCCAGGCCGCTTCGACCGCCAGGTCGTGGTGCCGAACCCCGACATCGTCGGCCGCGAGAAGATCCTCAAGGTGCATGTGCGCAATGTTCCGCTGGCGCCCAACGTCGATCTCAAGGTCATCGCGCGCGGCACGCCGGGCTTCTCCGGCGCCGACCTGATGAACCTCGTCAACGAGTCCGCGCTGATGGCGGCACGCCGCAACAAGCGGCTCGTCACCATGGCCGAGTTCGAGGACGCCAAGGACAAGATCATGATGGGCGCCGAGCGCCGCTCGTCGGCGATGACACAGGCCGAGAAGGAGCTGACCGCCTATCACGAGGCCGGCCACGCCATCCTGGCGCTCAATGTGCCGACAGCCGATCCGCTGCACAAGGCGACCATCATCCCGCGCGGCCGCGCGCTGGGCATGGTCATGCAGCTGCCGGAAGGCGACCGCTACTCGATGAGCTACAAATACATGATCTCCAGGCTGGCGATCATGATGGGCGGCCGCGTCGCCGAGGAGTTCAAGTTCGGCAAGGAGAACATTACCTCCGGTGCCTCTTCCGACATCGAGCAGGCGACCAAGCTGGCGCGCGCCATGGTCACGCGCTGGGGCTTCTCCGACAAGCTCGGCCATGTCGCCTATGGCGACAACCAGGAAGAGGTCTTCCTCGGCCATTCGGTGGCGCGCCAGCAGAACATCTCGGAAGAGACGGCGCAGATCATCGACGCCGAGGTGCGCCGGCTGATCGACGACGCCTACTCCACCGCCAAGACCGTGCTCACCAAGAAGAAGAAGGACTGGATCGCGCTCGCCGAAGGACTGCTCGAATACGAGACGCTGACCGGCGACGAGATCAAGCAGCTGATCGCCGGCCACAAGCCCGCCCGCGACCTTGGCGACGACACCCCGCCCAGCCGCGGCTCGGCCGTGCCGAAGGCCGGCACCGGCGGCCGCCGCAAGAAAGGCCCAGAGCCCGAAGGCGGCATGGAGCCGCAGCCCTCAAGCTGAGGTGGTGCGAAAGACTGATCGAGAAACGCCGCGGCTTGGTTCGCGGCGTTTTTGTTTGGGAATTGGAGACAAGGCAAGGCTTCCCTCGTCCCGGCGCCCAGATATCGCCCGACAGCGGATCCTCGGACACCCCGAGGATGATGGCTCAACGTCTGCGGGAAAAACGGTGAACTGCTTTATCCGCCGTATTCGATTTTTATGATTCAGCTTTCAGCCGCGCATTGCACAGGCTGTAGTAGCCGCCGCCCTTCTGGATCCAGCGAAGGCCGTTCAACGTACCCGCCTCCTTGTTGTCGCGGTAACCCTGCAGGCAGGTCTTCATCCGGGCCTTCGCGGGCGTTTCCGTCTTGAACTCGGCGGCGAGGGTGGTCGGGAATGTCACGCCCGCTGGCGCTACAGTGGGGGCGACCGCCGCGCTGGTGTCCTTTTTCTGCTGCTCCGCGGTTTTGACCGAATCCGCGCTGACATTCTCCGCGGCGGACGTCGCGCATTTCTCCTTGCGGAAAGCGGCCCAGTCCATGCCGTTCAGAGTGCCGCCTTCCTTGGCTGCCCGATAGGTCTCGCCGCATTCCTTCATCGTCAGTGCGCTCGCAGGTGAGGCGCTCCAAGCGACCAGTGCCGTCACAGCCAACGCCGCCAATTTCAAACTGAACATTGAGACCCTCCTGATTGACAATAGGTTCGACGCCCTTTTGTATACTGTTTGTTCCCTATGTGTTCAACCAGAATTTTTACCAACTACGGACAAGCGCGGCGGTGGGCAGTGTGGGCGAATCGATGATGCCGACAATCCTGCGATATGCAGATGCGAGCGGGGCCGCGGGCGTCTTCGCGCCCAACAAAAAGCCCGCGCATCTTGCGATGCGCGGGCCTTTTCTCTTCGAATAATCTAGGCGATCAGCTCTTCAGCTTGGCGTTGCAGAGGCTGTAGAAGCCGCCGCCCTTCTGGATCCACTTCAGGCCGTTCAGCGTGTTGGCGTCCTTGTTGGCGTAGTATTGCTCGAGGCAGGTGTGCATGCGGCCCTTGGCCGGGGTCTCGGTGGCGAATTTCGGCGAGATGGCGGTCGGGAAGGTCACGCCCTTCGGCGCAGCGGCGGTCGGCTTCGCCGGCTCCTTGGTGAAGGTCGCCTCGGTCGGAGCGGGCACGGTATCGTCGTCGGCGGCGCCGGCGCCGCATTCGGCCTTGCGGAAGTCGTTCCACTTCATGCCGTTCAGCTTGTTGGCGGTCTTCGCTGCCTGATACTTGGTGCTGCATTCGGCCATGCTCAGGCCCTTGCCGCCGTCGGCTGCCGCCGCCGTCGAGCTCGCGGTCTTGGCAGGCTTCGTGTCGGTCGCCGCCGCAGTGGCGCCGGCCGTGCATTCGGTCTTGCGGAAGTCGTTCCACTTCATGCCGTTCAACGTGCCGGCGGCCTTCGCGGCCTGGTACTTGGCGCTGCATTCCTTGGCGGTCAGGCCCTTGGTCGAGCTGTCGGTGGCCGCGGCGGCGGTGTCCTTAGCCTTCTTGGCAGGCTTGGTCTCGGCCGCCTTGGTGTCGGTCGTCGCTTTCGCGTCGGTCGCAGCGGAAGCGTCGCTGCCGCACTGCGCCTTGCGGAACTGGTTCCAGGTCTGGCCGGCGAGCGTTCCGGCGTCCTTGGCCGCGTTGTACTTGGTGCTGCACTCGGCCATGGTCAGCGCGTTGGCCGGCGCCGCCACGAAAAAGGCTGCGACGGCGAGGCCCGTCAATGTTGCAAGTCTATGAATAAGCATGGCGTTTCTCCCTTGCTGCCGCCAGATGGTGTCCCTATACCAAATCAATAGCTCTCAACTTCAGACTGCGCCAGATGCTTCCAGCGCGGATGCCCTCACAAAGTGTGTTGCTCCCGATAAGGTGATGAATTGCTTGCGGCTGGTCGCGCAAACAAGGTTTTTCCAAGCCGCATCCGGCGGAAAAGCTCGCCTCGGCTGGTATATTGCCGCTACAGTGAGAGGTCGTGGTAGGCTGTCGAATCACTTGAACCGCCCGCGACAATCATTTTCTAAGGAATGGTAATATATAATCACGAAATGTGATGATCGGATGCGGCCCAATTGTGGCAATACGGGCGGCTGAAACCGACGGGGACATTGGCAGGCATGGCAGGGCAGTATTTCGGCACCGACGGCATCCGCGGACGCGCCAACAAGTTTCCGATGACGGCCGAGGTCGCCATGAGGGTCGGGATGGCCGCCGGGCTTTCGTTCCAGCGCGGCAATCATCGGCACCGCGTCGTGCTCGGCAAGGACACACGGCTTTCCGGCTACATGATCGAGAATGCGATGGTGTCGGGCCTGTGCGCCGCCGGCATGGACGTGTTCCTGCTCGGGCCCATTCCGACACCGGCGGTCGCCATGCTGGTGCGCTCGCTGCGCGCCGACATCGGCGTGATGATCTCGGCCTCGCACAACCCCTATTACGACAACGGCATCAAGCTGTTCGGCCCCGATGGCTACAAGCTCTCCGACGAGATCGAGGAGCGCATCGAAGGCATGCTCGACAAGGACATCGACCTGGCGCTTGCCGATTCCGACGGGCTGGGTCGCGCCAAGCGCGTCGATGGCGTGCATGACCGCTACATCGAATTCGCCAAGCGCACGCTGCCGCGCTCGATGTCGCTTTCCGGGCTTCGTATCGTCGTCGATTGCGCGAACGGCGCCTCCTACAAGGTGGCGCCGGAGGCGCTGTGGGAGCTCGGCGCCGAAGTGGTCGCCATCAATGTCGAGCCGAACGGCTTCAACATCAACAAGGAGTGCGGCTCGACCCATCCGGCCGGCCTGCAGAAGAAGGTGCACGAGGTGCGTGCCGACATCGGCATCGCGCTCGACGGCGACGCCGACCGCGTGGTCATAGTCGACGAGAACGGCGCCATCGTCGATGGCGACCAGATCATGGCGCTGATCGCCGAGTCCTGGCACCAGAGCGGGCGGCTGGCCGGCGGCGGCATCGTCTCGACCGTGATGTCCAATCTCGGCCTCGAACGGTTCCTCGGCGACATGAACCTGCAGCTGCACCGCACCAAGGTCGGCGACCGCTATGTCGTCGAGCATATGCGCGCGCACGGCCTCAATGTCGGCGGCGAGCAGTCCGGCCATATCGTGCTCTCCGATTTCTCGACCACCGGCGACGGTCTGGTTTCGGCGCTGCAGGTGCTGGCCTGCATCAAGCGGCAGAACCGGCCGGTCAGCGACCTGTCGAAGAAGTTCGAGCCGGTGCCGCAGCTTCTCAAGAACGTCCGCATCTCCGGCGGCAAACCGCTGGAGGAGGCACCGGTCAAGGCGGCCATCGAAGAGGCGCGCAACCGTCTCGGCAAGTCCGGCCGCCTCGTCATCCGGCCCTCCGGCACCGAGCCGCTCATCCGCGTCATGGCTGAAGGCGACGATCCGCAACTGGTCGAGACCGTCGTCAACGACATCGTCGGCATCATCTCGGAAACCCGCAGCGCTGCCTGACAGCCGCCGCGAACCGAGCCTGGCCGCGTCTCCAGCCCGCCTCCGGCGGGCTTTTTCGCGCCCCGCCCGCACAACGGCATTCCCTCTAAAATTGTATGGATTCGTGGTTAATCGGTACGGTTAAACGGCTTTTAACCTTTGCAATTCATTATCCACGCCGAGGTTCAACCTCGGGCGGTGTCGTCCCGAGGCTTCTTAGGGGTGACAGCATGTTGAATTCAGCAAGAATGGCATTTTTTGCCGCGCTGCTCGCGGGGGTAGCCGGACCGGCGCTCGCCGCCGATCTCGCGGAACCACCACCGGTCGAGGAGGCGCCGCCGCCAGTCGTCGAGGCTCAGCCGGTTGACGTCGGTGGCTGGTACATCCGCGGCGACATCGACTACCACAAGTCGACCTTGCGTGGCATCGACTACATTACATACGGCCCGCCGCCCGGCACCAACGATTTCGATTTCGGCAAGCTCAAGGGCGGCTTTTCGCTCGGCGGCGGCGTCGGCTACAAGGTCAACGATTACTTCCGTACCGATCTGACCGCCGACTACTGGTTCAAGTCGAACTTCAACGGCCAGACCTCGGACCTCACCACGACATCGACCGAGGTGTCGAGGATGAGCGCCCTGCTGCTGCTGGCCAATGCCTATGTCGATATCGGCACCTATCACGGCATCACGCCTTACGTCGGCGCCGGCATCGGCGGCGCGCACATCAAGTGGGACACGGTCCACGATCCGAACACCACCGAGACCAATCCGGGGTCGTCCAACTGGCGCTTCGCCTACGCGCTCATGGCCGGCGCCTCCTACTGCCTGACCGACAAGCTCATCCTCGACGCAGGCTACCGCTTCACCCATATCCAGGGCGGGCGCATGTTCGAGTTCGATGCGAGCAGCTCCGGGCCGGGGTTCGACCACGGCATCAACACGCATGAGGTGCGCGGAGGCCTGCGCTACCAGTTCGGCGGCAACAACGGCTGCGCCGCACCGGTGGTGGCCTACCAGCCGGAGCCGGAGCCGATCTACACCAAGTAATCGCTTCGAAGGTCCTGAAATTCGTCAACCGCCCGGCAAAATGCCGGGCGGTTTCGTTTTGTGCGCGGCTGGTTAAATCACATCGAAATCAATTCGGTAACCGCCTGTTATCCTTAACCGGCACTTAACCACTATGGTTAACAATACTCCTTGAAACGGCAGCTGTGCTCGCGTTCGCGACTGGCGCCAACTTCAGGAGCCGGGGACCATGACATCAAAATCGCGTATCGCACTGGCGCTCGCCGCAATCGTGCTGATGCCGGCGACACAGGCGGTGTCGGCCGACTACGACCCGCCGATCTATGTCGACCAGGCGCCGGACTATCAGCCGGTCGAGGTCGGCTCAGGCTGGTACCTGCGCGGCGATGTCGGCTACGCCTTCAGCCATCCTTACGACAACGAGGAAACTGCGGCGGGCTTCACATCCAAGAACAGCCTGTTCGATGGCAGCATTGGCATGGGCTACCATTTCAACGACTATCTGCGCGGCGATTTGAATTTCGGCATTCTGCCCTCCAACAGATTCGGCGACAACTTCGTCACCACTTGCGACGGCTCGATCACCACGACGATCTCGGACGTCAACACGGGCACCGTCGTCAATCAAACCACCGCCCCGGCTTCGGCGCCTTGCAGAGGCTCCAACCTGGCCAACAACAAAGCCTACAGCCTGATGGCGAACGGCTATGTCGATCTCGGCACATATGTCGGTCTGACGCCGTATATCGGCGCGGGCCTTGGTGTGGTCTATAGCAAATACAGCAGGGCGATCGGCAAGCGTGACTGCGTCGAGACGACATCGACCACGACCGCTGGCGGGTTCCAGACCGTCGATCAATTCAACTGCGACGATCCCGCCGGCTACGATGGCGCGGTGACTTCAAAGGCCAGCTACGATTTCGCCTATTCGCTCGCCGCCGGTTTGTCCTACCAGGTCACCAAGAATGTCTCCGTCGACCTCGGTTACGAGTATTTCGCGGTGCCCAGTGCGAAGTATGTCGCCTATGACGGCGGAGCCTTCAATATCCACAAGGGCGTCGACTATCAGAGCGTCAAACTCGGGCTGCGCTACGATCTCTGGTAAAACCGCGTCTTCTCATATGCGGACGGCGGATCCTGCGCTCCGCCGTTTTCGTTTTCGCCTTGTGATGAAAAACCTGACATATGTCCCGCCAGCGACAAAAACTTTGCTCTTGACGCCGGAAGGCTGAAAGCATATCGCCGTCCGTGGGCCACCCCTCCCCAACGAGGGGCCACTATCTGGAAGGATAGACCACAATGACGACGCTTACCAAGCCCGGACTCCGTCCGGCAAATCCCAATTTCTCCTCAGGTCCCTGCGCAAAACGCCCCGGCTGGTCGGCCGAGGCGCTGAAAGCCGCTGCGCTCGGACGTTCCCATCGCGCCAAGATCGGCAAGGCGAAGCTCGAACAGGCGATCGAGCTGACGCGCGAGATCCTCAAGGTTCCCGCCAACTATCGCATCGGCATCGTGCCGGCGTCCGATACCGGCGCGGTGGAGATGGCGCTGTGGTCGCTGCTCGGCGAGCAAGGCGTCGACATGGTCGCCTGGGAAAGTTTCGGTTCCGGCTGGGTGACCGATGTCGTCAAGCAGCTCAGGCTCGCCGACGTGCGCAAGTTCGAGGCCGGCTACGGTGTGTTGCCGGACCTGACGCAGATCGATTTCGACCGCGACGTGGTCTTCACCTGGAACGGCACGACTTCCGGCGTGCGCGTGCCGAACGGCGATTTCATTCCGGCCGCGCGCCGCGGCCTGACCATTTGCGACGCGACTTCGGCCGCCTTCGCCCAGAGGCTCGACTTCGAAAAACTCGATGTCGTGACCTTCTCCTGGCAGAAGGTGCTGGGCGGCGAGGGCGCGCACGGCATGCTGATCCTCAGCCCACGCGCCGTCGAGCGGCTGGAAACCTACAAGCCGGCCTGGCCGCTGCCGAAGATCTTCCGCCTGACCTCGGGCGGCAAGCTGATCGAGGGCATCTTCAAGGGCGAGACCATCAACACGCCGTCGATGCTGTGCGTCGAGGACTATCTCGATGCCCTTCAATGGGCGAAGTCGATCGGCGGCCTGGAAACGCTCATTGCCCGCGCCGACGCCAATGCCGCGGTGCTCGACCGGTTCGTGGACAAGTCATCGTGGCTCGGCCATCTGGCCGTCGATCCGGCGACGCGCTCGAACACCTCGGTCTGCCTCTCCTTCACCGACGTGCAAGTGGCGGGGCTCGACGCCGACGGTCAGGCGGCGTTCGCCAAGGGCATCGTCTCGGCGCTCGACAAGGAAGGTGTCGCCTATGACATCGGCTCCTATCGCGACGCGCCGCCCGGCTTGCGCATCTGGTGCGGCGCGACCGTCGAGACCTCCGATCTCGAAGCGCTGCTGCCATGGCTCGACTGGGCCTTTGCCTCGCAGAAGGCGTCGCTCAAAGCAGCGGCCTGAAATTCGTGGCGGCCTGTGGGCCGCCACCATTTCCCAACACGCTCAATTCCCTTCAAGGAGGCCGTTATGGCGCCCCGCGTTCTCGTATCGGATAAACTTTCAACGACCGCCGTGCAGATTTTCAAGGATCGCGGCATCGAGGTCGACTACTTGCCCGATCTCGGCAAGGACAAGGAAAAGCTGCTCGAAGTGATCGGCCAGTATGACGGCCTCGCCATCCGCTCGGCGACCAAGGTCACCGAGAAGCTGATCAATGCCGCCACCAGGCTGAAGGTCGTCGGCCGTGCCGGCATCGGCGTCGATAATGTCGACATCCCCGCGGCGAGCCGCAGGGGCATCATCGTGATGAACACGCCCTTCGGCAACTCGATCACCACGGCAGAGCACGCCGTGGCGATGATCTTCGCGCTGGCGCGCCAGATCCCGGAGGCCAACGCCTCGACCCATGCCGGCAAGTGGGAGAAGAACCGCTTCATGGGTATCGAGATCACCGGCAAGACGCTGGGCGTGATCGGCTGCGGCAATATCGGCTCGATCGTCGCGACGCGCGGTGTCGGCCTGAAGATGCATGTGATTGCCTTCGATCCGTTCCTGTCGGACAGCCGCGCCGAAGAGCTCGGTGTCGAGAAGGTCGAGCTCGACGATCTCTTCGCCCGCGCCGACTTCATCACCTTGCACACGCCGCTGACCGACAAGACGCGCAACATCATCGACGCGGCCGCGATCGCCAAGATGAAGGACGGCGTGCGCATCATCAATTGCGCGCGCGGCGGGCTGGTCGTCGAGGCCGACCTGGTCGCGGCGCTGAAGAGCGGCAAGGTTGCCGGCGCCGGCGTCGACGTCTTCGAGGTGGAGCCGGCCGAGCAGAACGCACTGTTCGGCCTGGAGAATGTCGTAGCCACCCCGCATCTCGGCGCCTCGACCACCGAGGCGCAGGAGAACGTCGCCCTTCAGGTCGCCGAGCAGATGTCCGACTACCTGATCAAGGGCGCCGTCTCCAATGCCATCAACATGCCCTCGATCACCGCCGAGGAAGCGCCGAGGCTGAAACCCTTCGTCAAGCTCGCCGAGGTGCTCGGCGCCTTTGTCGGCCAGGTCACCGAGGATCCGATCAAGGAGGTCGAGATCCTGTTCGACGGCTCGACCGCGACGATGAACACGCGAGCGCTGGTGAGTGCCGCTCTTGCCGGCCTGATCCGGCCGCAGGTCTCGGACGTCAACATGGTGTCGGCGCCGATCATGGTGAAGGAGCGCGGCATCATCGTTGCCGAGGTCAAGCGCGACAAATCGGGCGTCTTCGACGGCTATATCAAGCTCACCGTCACCACCGAGCACATGACGCGTTCGATCGCCGGCACCTGTTTCTCCGACCACAAGCCGCGCTTCATCCAGATCAAGGGCATCAACCTCGACGCCGAGGTCGGCCAGCACATGCTCTACACGACCAATGCGGACGCGCCCGGCATCATCGGCCTGCTCGGCACCGTCTGCGGCGAGAACGGCGTCAACATCGCCAACTTCCAGCTCGGCCGCAACCGGCCGGGCGGCGATGCGATCGCGCTGCTCTATCTCGACGCGCCTTTCCCGGAAAGCGTGCTGGACCAGCTGCGGGCGCACAAATCGATCGACTCGGCCAAGCGGCTGCACTTCGACGTCGGCAGCGATTGACAAGTCATCAAAAAAGGGCCCCGCATGCCGCGGCATAAGGGGCCCTACTCTTAAAGCGCGTCGCGCCGAAACGGATTCAGGCGGCGCGCTTTAAGCCCTTGTTTTGATGCATGTCGTTGTCCCAGAGCCGCGCACACTCCGGGCGACATGCATTAAGGCAACACCTGACCGGCAAGGGGAGCCGGGGTGCGTTCTCGCATCGCCATCGTCAATCACTGCCTTGCGTATCCAGCAGCGGCTGCCGCGATGCCTGCAGAATTGCCCTTCTGCCGCTGTATTCGGCGAGCGCGATGCCTCCGAGCACGAGCGCGAGTGCAAGTCCCTGATAGAGCTCGAACTGTTCGCCGACGATCAGCACCGAAAGCAGCGTGCCGAAGATCGGCACCAGATTGATGAACAGCCCAGCGCGATTGGCGCCGATCAGTTCATTGCCCCGGATGTAGAAGATCTGCGAGACGACGGACGCGCCGAGCGCGGTGTAGAACGCGACCGCCCATCCTCGCGCGTCCGGGACGATGACGCGGCCGGCCGCCACTTCCCAGACAAAGAAGGGCAACGAGGTCAAAAGCGCGGCGAACGACAAAGCCAGCATGAAGCCTTGCCAGCGAATGGCCGGCTTCAGACGCAGCCCCACCGAATAGAGGCTGTAGCAGAGCACCGCGACCAGCATGATCGCATCGCCGAAATTGAGATCGAGCTTCAGCAACTGGCTGAGATCGCCATGGCTAGCGGTGAGGGCGACGCCGACGATGGTCAGCGCCACGCCGACGATTTGCAGGCGCTGCACATGCAGGCGGAACAGCACGAAGTTGGCAAGGATGATGACGATCGGTATGGCGGCCTGCTCGATCGAGACATTGATGGCGGTCGTGTAGTTGAGCGCCGTGTAGAAGATGACGTTGAAGATCGTGAAGCCGCAGGCGCCGAGTCCGGCGAGCAGCAGCCAATGCCGGCGCAGCTCGGGCCAGTCCTCGCGAAACGCCCGCCAGCCGACGGGCAGCATGATCAGAACCGCCAACACCCAGCGCAGGAAAACCAATGTCATCGGCGACACATGGCCGACGGCAAGCTTGCCGGCCACGGAATTGCCGCCCCATAGCAGCATGGTGGAGAGAAGGAACAGATAGGCAGCTCGATGCATCGCTCAATCCGGCGCGGAGTCTGTTCGAAGATCAAAGCCGACCTATTGCGATGACCGCGGCAAGTAAATGCTGCGAAAGCCAGAATTTGTTGTGCCTGGACCAGGATGGCGATTTCTTTGAATCATCATCCTGGTCCCGCACTTGATTGCAGCATGATCTCTTTCGAAACCTGTTCCCACTTTTCGCTTACGCGGTCCTTCGGTTCGGGACCATGGGGTTTCGGCGGCAAAGAAAGGGTCGCATCGGCCTGAACATGAGTCTATAGAGGCCTGTCGTTTCAAGCCGCCAAGGCGGCATCTCAAGGGAAAAGAACATGGCCAATGTGGTGGTCGTCGGCTCGCAGTGGGGCGACGAAGGCAAGGGCAAGATCGTCGACTGGCTGTCGGAACGTGCCGACGTGGTCGTGCGCTTCCAGGGCGGCCACAATGCAGGTCATACGCTGGTCGTCGACGGCAAGGTCTACAAGCTGTCGCTCCTGCCGTCCGGCGTGGTCAGGCAAGGCAAGCTGTCGATCATCGGCAACGGCGTGGTCTTCGATCCGCATGCCTTCGTCGCGGAAGTGGCGAAGCTCAGGGAGCAGGGCGTGGACGTTACGCCGGAGCGCCTGAAAATAGCCGAAAACACCGCGCTTATCCTGTCGTTGCACCGGGAACTGGACGGATTCCGCGAAGACGCCGCCTCCAATTCCGGAACCAAGATTGGCACGACCCGCCGCGGCATCGGCCCCGCCTACGAGGACAAGGTAGGCCGGCGCGCGGTGCGGGTGATGGATTTGGCGGATTTGGAGACACTCCCCCTGAAGGTCGACCGGCTGCTCACGCACCACAATGCGCTGCGCCGAGGGCTCGGCCATGCCGAGGCGACGCATGAGGCGATCATGCAGGAGCTGACCTCTGTTGCCGGCGAGATCCTGCCTTACATGGACCGCGTCTGGAAAGTGCTCGACGACAAGCGGCGCGCGGGCGAGCGCATCCTGTTCGAGGGCGCGCAAGGCACGCTGCTCGACATCGACCACGGCACCTACCCTTTCGTGACCTCGTCCAACACGGTGGCGGGACAGGCGGCCGCAGGCTCCGGCACCGGCCCCGGCGCTATCGGCTATGTGCTCGGCATCACCAAGGCCTATACGACGCGTGTCGGCGAAGGTCCGTTCCCGACCGAACAGAAGAACGAGATCGGCGAGTTCCTCGGTACGCGCGGCCACGAGTTCGGCGTCGTCACCGGCCGCAAGCGCCGCTGCGGCTGGTTCGACGCCGTGCTGGTGCGCCAGGCCGTCGCCGTCAACGGCATCAAGGGCATCGCTCTCACCAAGCTCGACGTGCTCGACGGGCTGGACGAGATCAAGGTCTGCACCGGCTATCGCCTCGATGGCGAGCCGATCGACTACCTGCCGGCCAGCCAGGGCGCCCAGGCGCGCGTCGAGCCGGTCTATGAGACGCTCGAAGGCTGGAAGGGAACGACGGCCGGCGCCAGGAGCTGGAACGATCTGCCGGCGCAAGCGGTCAAATATGTCCGCTATATCGAAGAGCTGATCGGCGCCCCGGTTGCGCTGCTTTCCACCAGCCCGGAGCGGGACGACACGATACTTGTGACCGACCCGTTTCAAGACTAGTTTCACAGCCCTTCCCGGCGCTACGACTGATTTGCAGGCCGGGGAAAGAATGCAGGTCCGACTGACGCATGGCAGATTTCGTTGGTGTTCTGAAAAAGCAGCTTGAGAAGCACGGCGAGCCCTCGTCCGAGCTGCGCAAGCGGATTTACGAGAATGCGCGTGCGGCACTGGCGAAGAAGCTCGCCGACTATTCTCCGCCTTTGTCCGCCGAGGTCGTCAGCAAGCAGAAGCGCTCGCTGGAAGATGCCATTTCCAGTGTCGAGCGGGAGTACGCCAAGCCTGCTCCGGCGCCCAAGCCGGCTCCAGCAGAAGATCCGCTGGCGGAACTCGAACACATCTTCTCATCGATCGACCGCAACAAGAACCAAACGAGCCACGTCCGGCAACCGGCGGTGACGAAGCTCGAGCCTGCTAGGCCCGAGCCTGCCAAACCCGAGCCCTTCAAGCCGGCGCCGGCGCCCGTCAAGACGGAACCAAGCTGGCAGAGCGCCCCAAAGATGGAGCCAAGCTGGCAAGGCGCGACGAAGACCGAGCCCGCAGGCTGGCACAAAGTGCCTGCGGCACCGCCGCCAATGCCCTCGCCGCGCGAGGACGATGTCAACCTGCCCGGCATGGATGCCGCCGAGCCGGACGACGGCAGCGATGTCTTCGCCAATGACGAACAGCCGGCGGCGGACACGTTTCAGCGGCTGCGGCCGCCGCGCAAGCGCAGCTATGGCGGGTTGATCGCGACGGTCATTGCGCTTCTGGTGCTGGCCGGCGGCGGTTACGGGGTCTGGCTGAACAAGGATGCGTTCAGCACGATGCTCGGCCTGAAAGGCGGCGGCAGCAAGACGGTCTCGACCGAGCCTCTGGTCAAGCCTGCCCCGGCAAAGCCGGCGCCCGAGACGGCGGCCGCGCCTGCCGCCGGGGGCGCCAACGCAGCCGCTCCCAGCGAGCCGGCCGAAGCAAAGTTCACCCAGCGCCTGACCCCTGAGGGCAAGGAGACCGATCCCGGCCCGGCCGGCGGGCAGAGCACCATCGGCGAGGGCGAATCCGTCGCAGCGCTGACCACGCCGCCGCCGGCAGCGCCTGCGACGACGACCCCGCCTGCCGCCGCCGGCACGCCGCCGGCTGCGCAAACGCCGGGCGCGACCCCGCCTGCCGCCGGAGCGACGCCGCCGTCGCCTGCCGGCGCTGCCGCCAATCCGCCTGCGCCGGTTACCGGGACCCCGTCCGCGGCGATCACTCCGCCTGCGGCTGGCGCGACGCCACCCGCGTCGGGAACCACGCCCGCGCCGGCGACGGCCGAGGCGACCGTGCCGGTCGGCCAGAAGGCGATCTTCTATGAGGAGCGCACCAGCACGCAGCAAGGCACCGCCGAGCCCGGCAGCATCGTATGGTCGCTGGTGCAGGAATCGCCAGGCGGCGACCTGCCGCCCGAGCCGGCGATTCGCGCCGAGGCGACAATTCCCGGCAAGGACATCCAGCTGCGCATGACCATCCGGCGCAACACCGACCAGACCCTGCCGGCCAGCCATATCATCGAGATGATCTTCCTGACGCCGGAAGGGTTCGACGGCGGCGGCGTCGACAACATCCTGCGCATAGCCATGAAGAGCTCGGAACAGGATGCCGGCAGCCCGCTGATCGGCATCCCGGCCAAGATCGCCGACGGCTTCTTCCTCGTCGCGCTCAACGACACCAAGGCCGACGAGGACGCCAATTTGACACTGCTCAGGGGACAGGACTGGATCGACGTGCCGGTGGTCTACAAGACCGGACGGCGTGCGCTGCTCACCATGGAAAAGGGCATCCCCGGCGAGAAGGTCTTCGACGAGGCGCTGAAGGCCTGGGCCACCAAGACTTCGGGGTGAGGAACAGCGGCGGTGTCGCTCAGAAGCCTTCAAACAGCATGTCGAGCGCGGCGACGATCTCGTCGTGATGGTTCGTGAGATTGGTTCTGTTCTCAGTGAGCTCCGTGACGGCCACGGTGGCGATCAGATGGGTGGCCATGATCAGTTTCCGCCCATTGATTTCGAAGACCGGGTGTAGCTTTCGCATTGGCGGAGGCGCCGACGAGAGTGGCAGAAGCGGAACGACCGCTCTTGTCTTGAAGTTATCGAGCAGATCGGACTGAACATCAAGAAGGTAGCCGCCTTCTATGCCACTGGCGGCGAAGACGTCATAACGCGCCATCAGAACTGCCGATGTTCTTTGAGCGGAATGCCATGCTTCTCGACATAGTCATTCCAGGAATCCATCGTGGCGCGGTTTTCAAGCTTCCAAAGTCGCGTTTTCTCGGCAGCTACCGCTTCGGCAATGCCGGCCTCAGCGGCTCGCGAGACATTCACGTTGAGTCCCTTTGCTTCCGTCATGAGCTGTGAATCGATCGACAGATTTGCCGGCTGACGGACCGCGTTTGCAGCTATCTTGCGCATAACGGCCTCCGCAACATGCGTATACTATATGCGCATTTCCTTGTTGCGACAACGAGCAGGTGCTGGTCGGGGCTCAACCCTCCACCTCCTCGCGCAGCATCTCCAGCTCCAGCCATTCTTCCTCGAGTGCCGCCAGCGTCGTGCGCTCCTTGTCGAGCGCTGCAATGGTCTTCTGGAACGAGACCGGGTCACGCTCGTAGAAGGACGGATCGGCGATGTTGTTCTCCAGCCGCGAGATCGAGGCGGCGACCGCCTCGATCTTCTTCGGCAGGGATTCCAGCGCGAATTTCTGCTTGAACGAGAGTTTCTTCGCCGGGCCCTTCGGAGCGGCTTGCTCGGCCTTTGTCCCAGCGCCTGCGTCAGCGGCTTCGGCCTTCGGCCTCGCCTTGCCATCCTCGAGCTTCGAGCCGCCGCGCTGCGCCAGCATGTCGGAATAGCCGCCGGCATATTCGATCCAACGCCCGCCGCCGTCCGGCGCGATCACGCTGGTGATGGTGCGGTCGAGGAAATCGCGGTCGTGGCTTACCAGGATCACCGTCCCGGCAAAGCCGGCGACCAGTTCCTGCAGCAGCTCAAGCGTCTCCATGTCGAGGTCGTTGGTCGGCTCGTCGAGCACCAGAAGATTCGCCGGCCGCGCCAGCACCCGGGCCAGCAGCAGGCGCGCGCGCTCACCGCCCGAAAGCTC